>JAHEKH010000004.1 GCA_024638445.1 Gammaproteobacteria bacterium
TAACTTCGGTGCCGGGCACTGACTATTTCTGACTATTTTGATGTTTTACATCCGGCACTACTATAGCCGAACCAGGCATCTTCAGGCGTTGTGCTGCATCCGCTGTGGCCCCAGCGATCGTGAGTTTAGTCAGTGCCCGGCACCGGAGCGGAGCGTCAATTACAGCGTGAAGTCAGTCCGATTGCGCCAACATTCAGTCGCGTTCGCCCGACGTCCCAACTCGGTTGTGGCGCACTGGGCCACGTGTGAAAGACCAGGACCTCTTTGTCGGCCAGCGCCTGGTCGAAATGCTGAAACCCTGACGCATCGCCGCCGAATTCTGCCTTGCAGCGCCGCGCGACCGATTCCACGGTATCGACGACCCAGTTTTTTTCGTTCACCAGGCGGGATGCGGACGCCAGGGCTTCGGCATCGTTAGACGCGTCTATCCAGGCAACGACATAAGCTCCTCCGACCTCAAGATAATCGCGGGAATTCTCACCCGGCCGGGCTGTGAGCACGATAACGTAGAGTTCTTTCATTTTTCAGCCTTGTATTTCAAGGGATTACCTAAAAATCTAGCTGGGATTCGGCAAAGACACCATGGGGAGAACCCTCACTGGGTCCCACAAATTCACCTATGGGCCAGCGGTGTCGGGAATTGATAATTTCTGACTTTTGATCACCGGCATTGCCGGATCAGTCAATATTCAGGCGAAATGCTGCTGCGCAGGGAGCAGGGCGGACATCAGTTTCCAGACCGGGGACAGTCCCGTTAGTCAGTGCCCGGCACCATGGTCTTTGGTCTTAGTCAGTGCCCGGTACCGTGGTCACGGTTAGTCAGTGCCCGGTACCGTGGTCAAATGCTTCTGCGCAGAGAGCAGAGCGGACATCAGTTTCCAGACCGGGCGACAGTCCCGTTAGTCAGTGCCCGGCACCGTGGTCAGGCTTCCTGCGCGGCGGCGACGAGGTCGCTGCCGACGACGCGGGAAAGGACGCGGTGGTCCATGGTGGAGACCAGCTTGTCGAGCGTGCCGCCTTCTTCGGCTGCGAGGACCTTGCGGCCGTCGTCCCAGGTGACCCGGAGTTCGCCCTCAGTCGCGGGGATGTGACGCTCGACGACCAGCGTGGCGACGCGGGCGTTTTCGCGTCTCCATTCGCGGCTGGGGCCGCCGGCGGCGGGACGCAGTTCGAGACGGGCGGCCTCCAGGTCGTTGGCTGCGTCGACCAGCGCGAGCCACACCGTGTCAAAGTCCTGGGCGGTTGCCGCGGTGCGGGTAAAGCGGCGGTGGGTGCGGCGCAGGACCATGTTGCGCTCGCGTGTGCGCTTGATTTTCCGCCGGTCGAAGACGAAGCCGCCGACGCGGTGGATGAAAAGACAGATGGCCAGGATCGCTGCGCCGAAAACAGACGCGCTGAGGATGCCGTTGGTCAGCGTTACCGTCATCGCGAACATCGCGCAGGCGGCACAGATCAGGTACAGGAACAAAACCGCCGAGCGATGACTCAGGCCCATGTCGAGCAGCTTGTGGTGTATATGTTCGCGGTCGCCCTGGAATGGGTGCTGCCCGCGAACCAGCCTGCGACCGAAGGCCAGCAGCGTGTCGAGAATCGGCAGGGCCAAAGCCAGCACCGGGGTAAGCAACGCCACGGTTGCCGCGCCCTTGGTGCTGGTCTGCAGCGAAGTCGCGGCGATTACGTAGCCGAGGAACAGGCTGCCTGTGTCACCCATGAAGATGCTGGCCGGGTTGAAGTTGAACACCAGGAAACCGATGAGGGCGCCGGCGAGCGCCGCCATGAACAGCATCATCAGCAGGTTGCCGTTGGCAAACGCCAGGGCGAACAGCGTTGCGGCAGCGAAGATGCCAACACCGGCGGCGAGACCGTCCAGCCCGTCGATGAGGTTCAGCGCATTGATCAGTCCGACGATCCACAGCACCGTCAGCGGGAACGCATAGACGCCCAGCGCCAGCTCGGCGCCGAACGGCAGCGAGATCACCTCGACGCGGAAACCGACGCCGTAAAGCATGATGGCAACCGCAACCTGGATTGCGAATTTCTCCACCGCGCCCACACCGACAAGGTCGTCGTAAATGCCTAGCAGAACGATAGGAATGCCGCCCAGCAGCAGCCCTGCCGCCATGGCCGGATCACCGGTGAACAGGCCGCCGGTTTCGCTGTCGACCAGGAAAAGGCCAACCAGCGGCAGGTAGAACGCTATGACAATCGCGATACCACCGAGCCGGGGTATCGATTCCTTGTGAATCTTGCGGAAACTGGTATTGGGCGCTTCGACCGAACCGAAACGCTTCGCCGTATCGCGAACGAGCGGGGTTAACGCCAGGGCACAAGCCAGCGCCAGCAGGAAAGCTGTGGGAATGACAATCATGACGCCAAGAGCTGTTTAAATAGTTGGATGTAACGTCCTGTAGCCTGGCTGCGGTCGTGCCGGTTGACCGCGGCCTGGCGTGCCTTCTGTCCCATCTGGATGGCACGAGGCCGGTTAAGATACAGTTCGCTTACTGCGTCTGCAATCCCTTGAGCCTGTTCAGGTTCTGTCACAAGTCCGGCCTCCTCATTGCGCAAGACACGGGCCACTTCGCCGTCCGTCGGCACCGCGGCCACCGCGGGACGGCCGCTGGCGAGGATTCCGTAGAGCTTTGACGGCACTACCAGCCCCGTGGCCGACCGCCGCTGCAGGATCAGCGCCACGTCGGCAGCCGACAGCGACTCGGCCAGGTTCTCCTTGTCCTGATACGGCAGGAAACGCACATTCTTCAGTCCGCGCTGCCGAACCTGCTGTTCCACCTCGCTCCGGGCCGGTCCCTCGCCGACGATTACCAGCACCAGGTCGTCGAGTCCGGCAAGCCGTGCGGCCACGTCCGGCAGGATTTCAACGCCATGGGCCCGGCCCAGGTTGCCGGAATACATGACAACGAACCTGCCGTTTAGACCGTGTTCAGTTCGGAAGCGATTCTCGCGTTCCAGGGGCACGATGGCCGACGTATCGGCCCAGTTGCCGATGACCTCGATATTGTCCAGCGTCGGATCGGACGCCTGCACCCGGCGGCGCATGTCGTCACCGATGACGACCACCCGGTCGGCACGGCGCCGCAGCCCGCGCTCG
The DNA here is from genome assembly GCA_024638445.1 of Gammaproteobacteria bacterium. Lineage (GTDB taxonomy): Bacteria > Pseudomonadota > Gammaproteobacteria > Steroidobacterales > JABDKV01 > JABDJB01. Next base: position 3,107 of record JAHEKH010000004.1, read on the forward strand.
ATTCGACGGCTGACGGAGGTGACCGGCCCTTCGCCCAGCACACCCAGCGCCTGGCCCAGCTCGGGGTAGACGTCCTGCAGGTTGTAGACGAAGCGGCGTCCCGGCAGCCACGCCAGCACCCGGGCGAGTACACCGGCCAGCAGGGGCGGCGTGGACTGAGCAAAGACGATATCCACCTTGCGCAGGAACAGCGCCCGAAAACCCGCCGCCATGAAGTAGCCGGCGAACGGCAGCAGGCGTGACCAGACGCCACGCCGGCCAGTGCGCGGCACACCCAGCCAGTGGATTTCCACGCCGTTCCGCAGCTCTTTCTGCAGCAGCCGGTAGCCGCCGCCCGCTGACTGGTCGAGATAACTGGGCCGGGAAGCGAGAACCACTGGCTGATAGCCGGCGGCCGCCAGGTCCTCGGCCAGTTCGGCCACCAGCTGACCGGTGGCCGCCACGTCAGGAGGATAGTGCGGTGACAGGATAAGCACACGCATGGATTGCCGGGCACTCCTCTGAAGTGTCGGGTTGCCGTCGATGACCTTAAAATCGCGCGTCACTGGCCGCCGTAGCCGGGTGCGGACAGGCGAGTGTAAAGGAATTAACGCCGCCGGCGGCTGTGGGCCGCGGCCGGACCGTTGCGAACCGGCCTTGACCGGCCGGCCGGGTGCGCCCTGCTCTTGCATTCTGCTGGCTTCTTGTTCCCTGTCGAAGGGCGTAAGTTAGCCGCCCATCCCCCGTCGAACTGTGACGGGGGTCACAGGCAACGCTTAAATTGCTTGCAGCTCAGGTAGTTGCTCCGCTCCGGGAGGCTTTCGGGACGAATCCGGGTGCAACGGGTATCATTTGGCGCCCGATTGACCCCCAGCTACAGGAACAACGATATGCGCTTCGCCCGCTACCTGCCCCTCGCCCTCGCCTTCCTCATCACTGGCTGCGAACAGGGCAGCGACCCTGCCGAACCGGTGAAGTCCGCGGAAAGCCCTGCCTCTGCGACGGCAACGGCCGGAACCGGCATGGATGCCATCGACGCCGAATCGTATCGCCCGCGGGTCAAAACACTCGCCTCGGACGAGTTCGAGGGACGCGCGCCGTTCACCGAGGGCGAGAAGAAGACCATCGAATTTCTCCGCGAGGAGTTTGCCGGGGCAGGTTTGCAGCCCGGTAACGGCGACAGCTGGTACCAGGAGGTTCCGCTGGTCGAAATTACGGCGACTGAAACGAGCGCCGTTTTCGAATCCGACGTCGAACGGCCACTGGAACTGGGCGAGGATTCGGTTATCTGGACCAAGCGGGTCACCGATGAAGTCGAGCTCAGCGACAGCGAAGTGGTCTTCGTCGGCTATGGCATCGTCGCGCCGGAGTACGACTGGAACGACTACGAGGGTCTCGACGTCGCCGGCAAAACGGTCGTCATGCTGGTGAACGATCCCGGCTATGCGACCCAGGATGCAAAGCTGTTTAACGGCAACGCAATGACGTATTATGGCCGCTGGACCTACAAGTACGAAGAAGCCGCGCGCCAGGGCGCCGCCGGCGCAATCGTTATCCATGAAACCGGCCCGGCCGGTTATCCGTTCGAAGTCGTTACCGGCGGCTGGACCGGGCCGCAGTTCGACCTGGTCGCACCCGACAAGAACTTCTCCCGCCCGGTGATCGAGGGCTGGATCAACAGCAAGCTGGCCGAGGAGATCTTTGCCTCGGCGGCGATAACGCTGAACGATGCACGGCGCGAGGCGCTGCACGCCGATTTTCAGCCACGTGCGCTGCCGCTTACGCTCTCGGCGCGCATCACCAACACCTATCGCACCTCCACCTCGAACAACGTCGTTGGCCTGCTGCCGGGCACAGATGCTGCCGACGAATACGTGATCTACATGGCGCACTGGGACCACATGGGCCGCGATCCGTCACTCGAAGGCGACCAGATCTTCAACGGCGCCGTGGACAACGCGACCGGCACCGCGGCTCTCATCGAGATTGCGGAAGCCTTTGCCACGATGGACCCGCCGCCCCGCCGGTCCATCGTGTTTGCCGCGGTAACGGCCGAGGAATCCGGATTGCTGGGCTCACGTCACTACGGCACCAATCCGATTTATCCGCTGCAGCAGACTGTCGCAGGGATCAACATGGACGGCCTAAACGTGCATGGCCGCACCCGTGATGTCGCCGTGGTCGGGATGGGGCACTCCGAGCTGGAGCATTACCTGGAACGCGCGGCGCGCAGGCAGGACCGGACGATCGTCGCGGAGCCGACCCCGGAGAAAGGCTTCTTCTATCGCTCCGATCATTTCAATCTCGCCAAGCAGGGCGTGCCGGTGCTGTACGCCGAGAGCGGCTTCGACTATCGCGACGGCGGCGCCGCCCGTGGCGCGGAACTGGCGAAAGACTGGATTGCTAACCGCTATCACAAGGTCGGCGACGAGTATCGCGAGGACTGGGATTTTTCCGGCGCGATCGAGGATATCCAGCTCTACTACATGATCGGGCGCGAGCTGGCCGCCGGTGACGACTGGCCCGAGTGGTTTGCCAGCAGCGAGTTTCGCGCAATTCGCGAAGCCAGCCTGGGCGCTACACGCTGACGTGGGCCGGCCGCTCGTCCAGCGGGTCTATCCGGAACACCGTTTTGGCGGTTTCACCCGCCACGACGGTACCGTGCAGTTCTACACCCGCGTCCAGTCGCTGCTGGCCGTTGGCCAGACAGTGCTGGATGTCGGCTGTGGGCGCGGCGAGTACCAGGACGATACCAGCGCCTACCGTCGCGGCCTGCGCATCCTGAAGCGCGACGGCCTGAAGGTGATCGGCATCGATGTCGACGACGCGGCTTCGGCGAACCCTTATCTCGACGAGTTCAGGCTGATCGAGGATCTCGACACCTGGCCCGTGGAAGACGAATCGGTCGATGTGGTCGTGTCCGACTACGTGCTGGAGCACGTGGCCAATCCTGACCGGTTTTTTTCAGAGCTGACCCGGGTACTGAAACCCGGCGGGATATTTTGTGCGCGCACGCCTAACGCGTGGAGCTATGTCGGAATACTCGCGCGCCTCATTCCCAACCGACTGCATGCAAAAGTCACCGGGTTCGCCCAGGAGGGCCGCAAGTCGATCGATGTCTTCCCGACGGTTTATGCCTGCAACACCCGGCGCAGCGTGAGCCGCTACCTGCGCGCCAGCGGTCTGGAGCCGGTGGTCTACCGGTTCGAGCCCGAACCCACCTATGCGTCGTTTTCCCCGGTGGTTTACCGGCTGACCGCCTGGCTGCACCGCCTGCTGCCGCCACCGTTGCAGTCGCAGCTGATGATTTTTGCCTCCCGCGCGTGAACCCGCGGCAACTCTGCCGGTCTGAATTTATGCGACATTGCCCGGTGAAAAAACGATGAAAAGCCTCTACTTCCTGCTGCTGGCGGTACTGCTGCCGGCAACAGCCCCCGCCGAGGAGTTGGGCGAATGGGCCCGCTTCGTACCCGCCGACCGCCAGGTCACCGCCGAGGTCATGGTCTTCGACGTGCCTCAGGACATCACGGAAATCTCGATGCGGATCCAGCGGGCTGCGGAAGCCAGGCCGGAATGGTTTCGTGAGTACTCGAAACAGGCAAGACCCGGCCAGGCGCTTCCCTGGCACGAGAACATGGGTATTACCGAGGCCGAGTACCGGCGGCTGCTGACGGGCGCCCACGAACTCGTGCTGACCAAGGCCGGCGACGTGGACATCGTGTTTACCGTCACGGATGACGCCGTCACGCTGTCGGGGCTGCCGATGGCGCCGCCCCACGACACGCTAACCTATACGCCGCGTGACAATGCCGTGCGCACGGCTTACGGGGTGCTGACCGACAGCCGGCCCATGGAGGCGAACCAGGGCCTGCCCGAGGGCCAGTGGGAAGGCCTGCAGTGGCGCATGGTGCGTACGACCGGACCGCGGGGACCGGCCAACGTGAAGCTGGCGATAGGACAACAGGCGGGCAAAAAGCTGCGGATGATCTACCTCGATGTGAACATCCAGCAGGACGGCATTCCCGACCGGTTCAACTACGTGCTGCTCTACGAGGGCGACTGATGCCCCGGTGGATTGCCGCCATGGTGTTCGTCCTGGCTGCCGGCGTCACGGCTGCGGATGATCCGGGTTTCGACTGCGAGATCATGACCACGGCCTACGAGAACCTGGAGCGGGGCTGTTTCACTGCGCAACGTGAACTGCGAATCACGCTGAACGACAAGCTGCGGGTGCACGAGTTTGCCCGGATCGATTACCGGGCCGGGAAGCTCGAAGTGGATATTCTCGAACGGCCCGTAGACGACAAGAACATGGGTGCGGAAGGAGACAGCGACATGGCCCTGTCGATTCCCTTCAGCTGCGCGACCCTGGCAAAGACGGATGACCATACCTTCGAACTGACCGGCACCGGGGACCCGGAACGGGTCACCTTCGACTATCGTCCGGAGACCCTGGTGCTCATGCCCCGGCGCTGGTTTTTCGAAACTACAGAGCGCTTCCTGTTCAGGAAATTCCGCATTCATGCCGAAGCCGTATACAGCGACGTCGAATACACCGGCTGCGTGACCAGCCCCTAGACCCCGCCGGCCGCACCCGGTGACGCTGCCGGCGCGCAGCGAAACCGTTATATTGTGTCGGCCCACCACCCGGGACGGAGTAACCGACTTGGATAACCTTTTTCTCGACAGCCTGCGGGAGAGTTGGCAGCAGTTCGTCGTTGCAGCACCGCGTTTCGCGCTGGCCCTGGCGGTCCTGGCCGCTTTCTGGATTTTCGGGCGACTGATGGCACGCGGATTGAGGGCGCTGCTGGACCGCAGCGATCTCGCCGAAGCTCACCTCGGGTTTTTTCGCCGGCTGGTAACCTGGATTTTTGTGCTGATTGGCGCCGCCGTGGCGCTGGACATCATTGGACTCAGCGGCGCGGCCAGTGGTCTGCTTGCCGGCGGTGGTATTACCGCCGTGGTGCTGGGTTTTGCGTTTCGCGAAATCGGCGAGAATTTCCTGGCCGGATTTTTCCTGGCTTTTAGCCGCCCCTTCAACCTCGGTGACCTGATCGAGTCGAATGGTCTGCAGGGTGTCGTCAGGGAAATCTCGCTACGATCGACGCACATTCGGTCGGCGGACGGTCGCGATATCTACATTCCCAGCAGCAAGATATTCAAAGAACCCCTGATCAACTTCACCCGCGACGGGTTGCGACGCCATAATTTTTCGATTGGTGTTGCCTATTCCGAAGACATCGACAGAGTATGTGGCCTGCTGCTGCGCACCGTCATCGAAAGCGGTTACGTGCTGGAAAAGCCCGGGCCTTTTGCCGGGATTACCAACTTCCAGACCGCATTTGTGGAAGTGACGGTGCGAGTCTGGGTCGATGCGTTCAATCCGCCCCCGGACGTGTCCGATTCGCGATCGGCCATCATGTCGCTGTGTCGCCGGGCACTGGTCGAGGCGGGCTATACGCTGAGTTCCGACGTCAGCCAGGCGATCGAGCTGGTCAACAAGCCGCCGGCGAGCTAGTCGCCAGCACCACCGGTACGCACGTAGAAACCCTCGAACCAGGGATTCCAGGTATCTTTCGCCGCGTCATGCTGCTCGAAGAACTGACGCACGCGGCCGTCTTCCAGCGGCGTCCAGGTGCCCCGGAATCCGGCTTCCTGCCCGGTTCCCGGGTAAAACACCCGCCCTGCCATGACCATGGAGCCGTCGATCAGCCCGCCCTCGATGTCGATGATCAGGCCGGTGGCGCTGACCCAGTGCTGGCGCCACTTGTCCTTGCTCGCATCGTAATAATTCAGGCTGCGCCCGGTGATGCCGCTGGAGCCGGTCCACAGTTCCTCCAGCACGCAGCCGTTTTCTCTCACCGTAATGGAGTTGCTGCCGGCCTTCTGGCCATCGCCGGTAAACACATCCCACTGGCCGGCCCAGAAATCGAAATCACCGTAATGCCTGCCTTCCTCGCAGGGAAACACGTTGTTTCGCACGCGCGCGAGCACTTTGGCGAAACGCGGGTCTTCCCGCAGTGCCTCGAATTCATTGGCGCCACGAATCTGCTGCAGACCGCGAAATCCGGCGGCAGCGGCCTTTTCGAGCGCCGCCAGCGCCGCATCGTTGTCGCCGGCTGTCGCCAGCGTTTTGGCTTCACCGAAGAGCCCGGCCGGCGGCGTCTGGGCAACGGCTGTGGCCAGCGCGAGCAGCAGTGCAAACGCAATCAGGCATGATTTCACGGCTTTTTCCCTTTTTCGGCTACTGCGGTTGGAGGCAGGCGGGCCGGAAAAGTTCGGGTATCCGGCCTGTCCGGAGTCTCGCACGACCGGGCCGGCGGCGGCAAAATCGACTCGATCCGGAGTGTCCGGGCAGGGCACAATCGGGCGTGGCATCACGCGGTAGGACCGATGGACAAGCACAAGACCGAAACCCTCGCCATTCATGCCGGCCGCCAGGTTGACCCGGAGACCGGGGCAGTTTCGCCACCGCTCTACCTGAGCACGACCTTTGAGCGCGATGCCGACGGCGGTTATTCGACCGGCTACGAGTACATTCGCGACCGCCATCCGAACCGCGACATGCTCGAGCGCACCGTGACGGCCCTCGAATACGGCACCGGTGCCGTGGCATTTTCCTCCGGCACCGCCGCAACGCTGGCGGTATTCCACGCGGTCGGCAGGGGCCACATCGTCGCGACCCACGACGCTTACCACGGCACGCTGCACCAGCTCAAAGAGCTGGTCACCGGCTGGGGCAGCGAGATCAGTTTTGTCGCCACGAGTTCGATCGATGCCGTCGCGGCGGCGCTGCGTGACGATACCCGGCTCTTGTGGCTCGAAACGCCTTCGAATCCACTGCTGCGCATCAGCGACATCGCCGCGCTGCGGGAACTTACCGCCTCACGGAATATCGTGCTGGCAGTCGACAACACCGTCGCCAGCCCGATACATCAGCAACCGCTGAACCATGGTGCAGACGTGGTCATGCACAGCTCCACCAAGTACCTCGGTGGTCACAGCGATGTTGCCGGCGGCATTGTCGTCGCGCGCGACCAGGCGCTGCTCGACGCGGTGGGACACTACCTGGTGCGGGCCGGTGCCGTGCCGTCTGCCTTCGACTGCTGGCTGCTGCAGCGTAGTATCGCCACGCTGCCGCTGAGGGCACGGCTACACGCCAGCAATGCGCTGGCTGTTGCGCGGTTTCTCGAGCAGCACGCGGCAGTAGAGGCGGTTGACTACCCGGGCCTGTCCTCACACCCGGATCACGCGACGGCGATGAAACAGATGAGTGCCTGTGGCGGCGTGCTGTCGTTCCGGGTCAATGGCGGCAAGGAAGCGGCTATGCAGGCTGCCGCGCGACTCAGGTTGTTTATTCGTGCGACCAGCCTGGGTGGAGTGGAGAGTCTCGTCGAGCACCGGGCATCCATCGAAGGTCCCGACTCCCATGCGCCACAAAACCTGTTGCGCCTGTCAGTCGGTCTCGAGCACATCGACGACCTGCTCGCCGATCTCGACCAGGCGCTGCACGCCACCGCGCGTTGACCTGGGACCTGCCGCCAGACGATGACCCCGAACCGGGCACCGGGGCGGTTGCCTGCCGCCTGTTTCCCGCCGGGCCCGCGACGGGCACGGTACTCATCGGCAGAACCGCCGAGTACCGGCGGCTGAGAGAAGACCTGTTTGCCGGCCGCAATTCCTGGTTCGACAGCGCGCCGGGATTTGGCGTTACCAGCCTGGTTACACAGGCACGAATTGAGTTCAAACGCTGGCAGGACCCGCGCTTCGCCTGGGCACACTGCCGTCTCCTGGCGGTGCACGACACGCATTCGGTCGCGGTAGCGCTGCTCGAAGCGCTGGGCCAGCTCGCCTCACAGGCCATTCGCCGCAGCAATGTTTTTCCGGAAACGGTCGACAAGCTGTTTAGCGGCGTACGCAAGACGATTTACACCGACGACAAGCACCTGCAGACGATCCGCCTGCATCCGGGTGACGATCCGCTGCAAACGGTACGCGCCGTAGCACCCGAAGTTAACGCACTGGCGGTCGAACGGAAATGCCGGCCGGTGTTGATCGGCGACAACCTGCAGCAGCTCCTTGCGTTGCGCGAACACGAGGCGGTATTACAAACGCTGCGCGAAGCGATTGGCGACACCGCCGAGGTGTCGTGGCTGCTATACGGCGCTAACCGTGCCGCGATGCGCCGGCTGTTTCTCGACGACGGCCCGCTGGCCGGCACCTGCAGCCGTTTCCGTTTGCGACGGATCCACCGTGACGTTTATGCGCAATACCTGGCAGACGCGGCCCAGGCGCAATGGAAATGCTTCATCGGCCGCAAGGCCACGAGGATGATTCTCGGGCTGTCCGGGCGGCATCCGCGCTGGTTCAACGAGCTGTGCCGGCGACTGTGGTGCAGCGACCTGCCGCCGGTCATCCAGGACGTCGTTGACGAGTGGACGCGGGTTGTGGCCGACCATCGCCAGCTGGCGGCGCGGGAGTTCGAGCGGCTGTCCCCCAACCAGCGCTCCGTGCTGGCCTGCCTCGCCAGCACTCCGACAGACCAGCCCCGGGCACGCCAGTTCGTGCGCCGCACCCGGGTTTCCAGCGCCAGCGTCGGCCAGGCCATTCGCATTCTCGCGGAACAGGGACTGATAGATGCAGACGTCGACGGCTGCTGGACGGTGTCCGACCCGGTCCTGCAGTGGTCGCTTCATCCACTGCGCGACCTGGTCGAGGAGATTTACGACATCGATCCGAGATTCGGTCTCGACTGACCGGGACGGCTCAGTCCGAGAACTCGAAATCGTCGCCGACCCGGCGGTTGACGTAGCGCGTGCCCGTTTTGACAGAGCGGTAGGCAAAAGTGGTCGCATCCAGCTGGTCGATGCGGTAGGCATCCGAGTAATAGGCCTGGCTGGCATCGGAAGGCCTGAACTCGCCGTCCACCATCCAGCCGCGCATCAGCGTGAAGTAGGTCGGGCCCGCAATCCCCCACAGACCGACTTCGACCGATTCTTCGTAGGAAGCGCCGTCGTACATGCGGAAGGTGATTCGATAGGTGCCGTTGTTGTTGCGTTCGGCCAGCGCAACCCGGCTGCGGCCACCGTCCATCGGTGCCTCGCCCAGCCACTTGCCGACCATGAGGTCACGGCGCTCCTGCTCGCTGGCCGATGGCTTCGCGTGAGCATCGATGACATCTCCCGGCTCGGTCGCGGTTGTTGCCATCGTGCAGCCGGCCATGACGACGACCGCGGACAGGAGGGCACTTCGTCTCAGGCAGGCGTTCATATCAGCGAGTCGGACTCGACCAGCGACGGTTCGTCGTTTTTCGGATCGTTCACGCGCCGGGAAACGGGCCACACCGTAATTTCGTCAGCCGGGCACGGGCCCAGCAGGGTCTGCAGCGCAGCGGTGTCTTCGTTCTCCGGCGCGAGCCAGGCGTCGAACTGTTCCGGCGGCAGGATAGCCGGCATCCGGTCGTGCAGCGGCTCCACCGCGCTGTTGGGTTCGGTGGTGACGATCGTGAAAGTTTCCAGCCGCTCGTCGCCGTTCTTTTCCCGGTCGCGCCAGCGGGCCCACAGCCCGGCCATGCCAAAGGGCTCGTCACCACCCAGGGCGATGAAATACGGTTGCTTCACGCTGCCCTGCTTGCGCCACTCGAAAAAACCGTTCGCCGGCACGATACACCGCCGCTTGCGAAACGAGTCGCGAAAGGCGGGTTTTTCGGCCAGGGTTTCGGCGCGCGCATTGATCATGCGGTTACCGATCGACCTGTCTTTGGCCCAGAACGGCACCAGGCCCCAGCGCAGCATGGCGACGCTGCGGACACCGTCGTCGTCGCTGCGAACGACCGGCACGAACTGTGTCGGCGCGATGTTGAACCGTGGCTCGATCGCGGGCGGGTCTTCTACGCCAAAAACCCGGGTAACGGCTTCGGCGGGCGAGTAGAAGGCAAACCGGCCGCACATCAGGGCCGCAACCCGACACCCCGCCGCAGCAGGTAGAGGTTGAACACGAACAGCAGCACCACGAAACCGGAAATGATCAGGTAGGCCGTGCCGATGCTGATATCGGAAACCCCCAGTATGCCGTAGCGAAACGCGTTGACCATGTACAGGATCGGGTTGGCGCGGGAGACCGCCTGCCAGAAATCGGGCAGCAACGAGATCGAATAGAACACGCCGCCGAGGTACGTGAGCGGCGTCAGCACGAAGGTCGGGATTATCGAGATGCCGTCGAAGTTCCTGGCGTAGATCGCGTTGACGAAGCCGGCCAGCGAGAAGACCATCGAGGTGAGCAGGACGATGCTGAGCGTAACCCACGGGTGCTCCATCCGCAGGTCGGTGAAAAACAACGCGATCAGCGTCACAAGGACACCCACGCAGAGTCCGCGGATCAGCCCGCCCGCCATGTAGCCCAGCAGCATGATGTAGTTCGGCATTGGCGAGACGAGCATTTCTTCGACGTACTTGCCGAAACGGGAACCAAAAAACGACGACACCACGTTGCCGTAGGAATTACTGATGATCGACATCATGATCAGTCCGGGAGCGATGAACTGCATGTAGGTGAAGCCGCCCATCTCACCGATCCGGCTGCCGATCAGGTTGCCGAAGATAATGAAATACAGCGTCATCGTGATGGCCGGCGGCACGATGGTCTGGATCCATATCCGCCGCACGCGCCGGAACTCGCGCCCTACCACGGTCGCCAGTGCAACGAAATGACGCCGGTTAGGCACTGCCGTTCTCCCGGTTTTCGACCATCCGCAGGAACAACTCTTCCAGGCGATTGGACTTGTTGCGCATGCTGCCGACCCGAATGCCGCGCTCCGTCAGCGCCGCGAATACGTCGTTGATGCTGCGGTCCTGGGGCTTGTCCACCTCCAGCGTGTGATCGTCGACCCGGCGAATGGTGTACCCATTGAGATCGAGCGTCTCGGGCAGCGGCTCATCGACATCGAGAACGAAAGTCTCGAGATTGAGCTTGCGCAGCACGCGGCTCATGCGGTCGTTTTCCACAATCGTACCGGCATCGATAATGGCGATATTGCGGCACAGGCTCTCAGCCTCTTCGAGATAGTGCGTGGTCAGGATGATGGTCGTTCCGGCGGCGTTGATGTCCTTCATGAACTCCCACATCGAGCGGCGGATCTCGATATCCACGCCGGCGGTGGGTTCGTCGAGAATCAGCAGCGGCGGCTCGTGCACGAGCGCACGCGCGATCATCAGCCGGCGTTTCATGCCGCCGGAGAGGTGACGGGCAATCTCGTTACGCTTGTCCCACAGCTTCAGTTCGCGCAGGTGTTTCTCCGCACGCTCCTCCGCAAGCGGGCGGGGCAGCCCGTAGAAGCCCGCCTGGTTGGTCAGTATTTCGTAGACTTTTTCGAACTGGTTGAAATTGACTTCCTGGGGCACCAGGCCGATACAGGTCTTGGCGCCCTCCCGGTCACTGTCGAGATCGTGACCGAAAACGGAAACGCTGCCCGCGGTCTTGTTGACCAGGGACGTGACGATCCCGATCGCCGTCGTCTTGCCGGCACCGTTTGGCCCGAGCAGTGCAAAAAAATCACCCTCGTCGACGTCGAGATCGATACCCGTCAGGGCCTCGACACCATTGTCGTAGGTCTTTTTCAGGCCACGTAAGGAAAGTGCTTTCATATCAATTATTTACGAAGAAAAAATGCCCGGGACGCGTCGGCAGCGGCCCGGGGCACTGGCCCGCGATCATAACACCCGCCCCACGATCGGCAAAAAACTGTCAAGAACTCCCAATTTATTTGATATTTCCGATACTTGCGTCAATAATCCCGCCAGCCTTAAGGTGATCGATTTGGCCGCCGCTCTGACGGCAGGCCATCAAAGGGGAGATTCCTATGCTTAAAGAGTTCAAAGATTTTGCGATGCGCGGCAACGTGGTGGACATGGCCGTCGGCATCGTCATTGGCGGTGCGTTTGGCAAGATTGTCAGCTCGTTCGTCAAAGACATCCTGATGCCGCCAATCGGCAAGCTGCTCGGCGGCGTCGACTTCGGCCAGCTCTACGTCAACCTGACCGACACAGCCTACGAAAACCTGGCCGCGGCCGAAGAAGCCGGTGCAGCGGTTATCAAGTACGGCGCCTTCATCAATGTCGTCATTGATTTCATCATCATCGCATTTGCCATCTTCATGGTGGTCAAGGCCATGAACTCGATGAAGAAAAAGGAAGAGAAGCCCGCAGAAGAGCCGACCGTCAAGAAATGCCCGCGCTGCCGGATGGAAATCCCGATCGACGCGACGCGCTGCGCACACTGCACTACTGACGTCTGATCGCGGTCGTCACACCCCAAAAAAGGCCCGCCACCCGGCGGGCCTTTTTTGTTTCACCGCACCCGGCATGGCAGTAGAATCGCGGGGCACCCGCCAGCGACCAAGGTTCACGATGTAATGGCTGATCGCGTCAACGTATTTGCCGGCTCGCATTTCGACCGTCTCGGGCATCGCCGCCGGGACCGAGACTGGCTCGACGAGGCGCTGCAAAACGGGCGGGCGGCCTTTATCCCGGTCTACAACGACCGGAGCCTGGTGCTGACCGATCCCGGTCCGAGCGCCGTCATGCTCGAACCCGGTGAGCTTGCGAGCGAGCTGCACGACGGCGCGATCCTGCTGGGCGAATTCGGAGACCGCATCTGTTTTGCGGTGGACGTGGGTGAAGGCGAGCCCGGCCAGGCGCCCGCTTTTTCCAGCGGTTCTTTTCGCGGCCTGCGTACTGTCGGGCTGACTTTTCCACAGGACCAGGCCGCGCTGCTCGCCTATGCCCAGGCGATGGTGCTGTGGCACCGGCGACACCGCTACTGCGGCCGCTGCGGCGCGCCGAGCCAGGGCAATGACTGTGGGCACGCCCTGCACTGCACCGAGCCCGGCTGCGGGCAGGTGATTTTTCCGCGTATCGATCCCGCGATCATCGTCCTCGTCGAGCACGACGGCCGGGCACTGCTCGGCCGGCAGCCGTCCTGGCCCGAGGGCGTCTATTCGACCGTCGCCGGTTTTGTCGAACCCGGCGAGAGCCTGGAAGACGCCGTTCGGCGGGAAGTTGCCGAGGAAACCGGGGTGACGGTGGGCGGCGTCAGCTATCACAGCTCGCAGCCCTGGCCATTCCCCTCGTCGCTGATGCTCGGTTTTCGCGCCGTCGCCACCGAGCCGTCAATTTCGCTCAACGATAACGAGCTCGAAGACGCGCAGTGGTTCAGCCGCGAGGACCTCGCGTCCAGCCTGCAGAACGGCAGATTGCGAGTCCCACCGCAGCTGTCGATTTCCAGCCGCCTCATCGCCCACTGGTACGACGACGGCGTCACCGGCCGCCTGGCGGCGGTCATCGATGCACTGACGCGAGGCTGATGGACACCACGCTGGTCTGTGCCGACGGCACCCGGCTGGCCGCCACGGTACTGCCCGGCGACAACGGTGGCTGCATCGTGATCAACCCGGCGATGGGCGTGCGGCGGCAGTTTTACGCGCCGCTTGCCGAGGCTTTGAACGGAGCCGGCTACAGCACGATCACCTTTGATTACCGCGGCGTTGCCGGTTCGGCGCCGGTCGATTTGCGCCGATGTCGCGCGCGGCTTTACGAATGGGGCGAGTGCGATATCGAGGCGGCACTGCGCCATGCGCGCGATGAACGCCATGAGAAAACTGGCGTCATCGGACACAGCGTCGGTAGCCAGCTGCTGGGAATGGCGGAGTCGTCCGCCGCCATCGATGCGATCGTCATGGTGGCATCATCGAGCGCTTACTGGGGCCACTGGCATGGGCTGCCGCGTATCGGTCTGCTCGCGGTCTGGTATGGGGTCATCCCGGTCGTCACCCGGCTCTTCGGCCGTTTCCCCGCGGCGCTGGCCGGCGGCAACGTCGATCTTCCGCCGCTGATCGCGCGCGACTGGGCCCGCTGTGGGCGCGACCCGGACTATGTCCGTGGCCGCTATGCCCGCGCTTCTGATCGCAACTACGCCCGGGTGCGGGCACCGATACTCGCAGTTTCAGTGAGCGACGATGGTTATGCGCCACGCGCGGCAACCGAGGCGCTGCTGCAGTGGTATGCCGCGGCGGCCGAGCGCACGCTGATCGATCTGACGCCCGCCTCGCTCGGCGTAGACCGGGTCGGACACTTCGGCTGGTTTCGTTCGCCGATCGGCCAGAGCGTGTGGCCGGAAACGATTGCCTGGCTGGACGAGAAGCTGGCTATTCGCCGCGAACCGACTCCGCAGTGATCTCGTTGCCGGATTCACGGCCAGCAGCAAAGGCATCGAGGTTAGCCATTGTGGTGCGTGCGATAGCGGTCATGGCCTCATCAGTAAAAAATGCCTGGTGCCCGGTGATCAGGACATTAGGAAACGTCAGCAGCCTGGCAAATACATCGTCGGCGATGATCCGGTTCGAGAGATCCTCGAAAAACAGGTCACCCTCTTCCTCGTAGACATCCAGGCCGAGATAACCGATTCGGCCGGTTTTCAGCGCAGCAATCACCGCGCGCGTGTCAACCAGCCCGCCGCGGCTGGTGTTAATCAGCATGACGCCCGGTTTCATCTGCGCCAGCGCCGAGGCGTCGATGATGTGATGGGTCTGGGGCGTCAGCGGGCAGTGCAGGCTGACGATGTCGGCTTCCGCCAGCAGGGTTTCGCTGTCGACCAGCTCGAGCGGCAGCTCTTCGGGCACCTGTGCATACGGATCGGAGGCGAGCACCCGGCAACCGAAACCGGACAGGATCCGCGCCACCAGCAGACCGATCCGGCCGATACCTATCAGTCCGGCGGTCTTGCCGTGCAAATCGAAGCCCATCAGCCCATCGAGGGAAAAATTACCCTCACGCACACGCGCACGCGCGCGGGGCAGCTGGCGATTCAGCGCCAGGATCAGGCCGACGGTGTGTTCGGCCACGGCGTGGGGCGAATACGCCGGGACCCGGGCAACGGCAATTCCGGCGCGGGCCGCCGCGTCGAGATCGACATGATTGAAACCGGCGCTGCGCAACACGATAAAACGCGTGCCGCCCGCGGCCAGCGCCGCAACAACGTCTTTGTCGACCGAATCGTTGACAAACACGCAGACGGCCGGGAAGCCGTCGGCCAGGCGCACGGTGCGGGTGTCGAGATGCGTGTCGAAGAACACCAGCTCGTGTTTGCCCTGCTCGCGGCCGAGATATTCGCGATCGTAGCTGCGTGCGCTGAAGACGGCCGTTTTCAAGAGTTGCTCCGGAGGTTCGTTTCACCGGAGTGTAGCTGCCGCCGGTGGGCGGCAGTATCAGTATTATTCACTAGTGCGCCCGGCCGACGACCTTGAGTATTGCCTCGGCGAGCTCCATCGGCACCTCTTCCTGCAGGAAGTGCCCGGCACCGGTCTCGGCAACCGGCGCGTCGGGAAAAACTTCGCGCATCTTTTTCAGCGAAGGACCGAGTATCGGGTCTTTCATGCCCCACACCAGCCGTACCGGCCCGGTAAAACCACGCGCCCAGGCATCGACTTCACCGAGCATCGGCACGGTGGGATGATCCAGGTCGAGCGGCACCATGCGGGCAAGGGCCAGCGGCGCCGTGCGATCGGCATAGCGCCGCAGCGGGTACCGGTAGGCCCGCTTCTGTGCCCGGCCGATGCTGGCACGATCGCCCTGCACCTTGTGCAGGACCGGAATGGGGAAAAGAAAGCGGCGAAAGGCGAGATCGCTGATTAACGGCATGTTGGCAAACCGGTGAAACGGTGTGACCCGCGGCGGCTTGCGGGGCTGCACCACGGTGGTGTTGGCAAACACCGCGCCGGCCACCCACTCGGGATGCCGCGCCGCGAGCAGCCCGACGATCGGACCGCCCCAGTCCTGGCCGACGATGGTTATCGACTTCAGCTGCAGCGCGGCGACGAGCGCGCTCAGCTGGTTGGCATGAAATTCCAGCGTGTGGGTTGCCAGGTCGGTTGGCTTGCTGCTCAAACCCAGGCCGATGAGGTCGGGCGCGATGACCCGGACCCCGCCGGGGATCAGCCGGGCGATGACCCGCCGCCACAGGTAAGACCACATCGGGTTGCCGTGCTGCAGCAGCACCACCGGGCCACTGCCCTCGTCGACAAAATGCATCGAGTGCTGCCCGTTGCGGAACACGCGGCGGGCGTAGGGAAACTGCGCGGTAATCCAGTCGGGCAGCGCAGGAGCAGATTCAAAAACGGTGTCGGGCATAGGCGCGCCAGTGTAGCACCCCGCAGGTTAAACTCGGGCGATGTGTCTGCTGGTATTCGCCTGGGATTGCCACCCCGCCTACCGGTTCGTTTTCGCCGGCAATCGTGACGAGTTTCACGAACGCCCGGCGCGTCCGGCTGACTGGTGGGCGGATGGATCGACCCTGGCCGGCCGCGACGAGCTGGCGGGCGGCACCTGGCTGGGCGTCAATCGGCAGGGCCGTTTTGGCGTCGTTACCAACTACCGTGAACCTGGCGTCCGCAATCCGGAGGCACTGTCGCGGGGCGAGCTCGTAACCGGCTATCTCGACGCCGGCCAGTCCCTGCTGCGCCACATCGATACGAATCGCTACAACGGGTTCAATCTCATCGCCGGCCGGCTGGACCGGGAACTGCATTACCTCAGCAACCGCGGCGAGGGCGGACCGATAACACCGGGGCTGCACGGGTTGAGCAATCGCCGGCTAGACACTGCCTGGCCGAAGGTGCGTCGTGGCATCGCGAGACTCGAACGGTTGCTCGACAACGATGTCGTCACGCCCCATAGCCTGCTGGACCTGCTGGGCGACCGGGTGCAGGCAGATGACGCGGAGCTGCCCGACACCGGGCTCGAAGCAGGACTGGAACGCCTGCTGTCATCGATCTTCATTGCCAGCCCCGACTACGGGACACGTTGCTCCACCACGGTACTGCTGGACCGTGCGGGCCGGCTGCAGTTTGCCGAGCGCCGTTACGATGCCAACGGTGAGACTACCGGCGAAAGCCGGTTCGAGTTTCGTCTCGGCTAACCTGTCTCGATCTTGCACTGAATCCCTGTCATCATTCGTTTTTTCCGGTTCACACGGTTTTCGCCATGCCAATTCGCCTCGCAGTCCTGCTCACCGTAGTCCTGGCCGCCACCGCCTGTGGGCCACGCGATACTGCGCCTTATCCGAAATACCAGGAAGAGGCGCAACGGCTGGCACAGCGGCTGCTGATCGTCGATACCCATATCGACGTGCCGTACCGGCTGCAGGAGAAATTCGAAGACATTTCCGGCGAAACCGACGGCGGCGACTTCGATTACCCACGGGCGATGCGCGGCGGCCTTAACCTGCCTTTCATGTCGATTTATATCCCGGCCAGCTATGAACGGGACGGCGGCGCCAAAGAGCTGGCCGACGAGTTGATCGACATGATGGAGGACCTGGAGCGCCGTGCGCCGGCCAGGTTTACGGTCGTAACCGATACACTCGAAGCCGAAACGCTGCTCACCGAGGGCAAGATCGGTCTGGCTTTCGGCATGGAAAACGGCGCACCGATAGAGGGCAACCTCGACAACCTCGGCCACTTTTACCGTCGCGGTATCCGCTACATCACGCTGACCCATTCGAAGGCCAACCACATCAGCGATTCGTCATACGACGAAGAGCGGCCATGGGGTGGTCTGAGCCCGTTCGGCCGCACCCTGGTCAAGGCGATGAACGAGATGGGCGTCATGGTGGACGTCTCTCACGTGTCGGATGAGGCGTTTTACGACATCATTGGGGTTACCGCCGTGCCGGTTATTGCCAGTCACTCCTCGGTGCGCAAGTTCACACCCGGCTGGGAGCGCAACATGGACGACGACATGATCGTGGCGCTGGCCGATAACGGCGGCGTGATCCAGATCAATTTCGGATCGTCATTTATCAACAAGCGTTCGCACGCGTGGCTGATCGAGCGCGGCAAAAAGCGCGACGCGTATCTCGACGAGCATAACTTTTTGCCCGACGGCGACGAGGCCAGCGCCTTCAACGACCAGTACCTTGAAGACAATCCCTACCCATTCGCCCATCTCGACGATGTTCTGGACAACATCGACCACGTCGTCGACCTGGTCGGCGTCGAGCACGTCGGGATTGGATCAGACTATGACGGTGTCGGCGACAGCCTGCCGGTCGGGTTGAAAGACGTTGCCGCCTATCCCAACCTGATCGCGGGACTGCTCGACCGTGGATACAGCGAAGAAGATATCGAAAAAATTCTTTCCGGCAATCTCATGCGCGTATGGCGCACCGTCGAGGCTTACGCCGCCACGCACTGAGCCGGCAGCACGCCGCGAAGGAATGCGGCGATATCGTGAATCTCCTCCGGGCAAACCGCGTGCTCCATGGGATAGCTGTGCCACGTGACGTCATGACCTTTTTCCCGCAACAGGTCACGGGTACGTTCGCCACCCTCATGCGGAACGACCGGATCGCTCGAGCCGTGCGCCATGAAAACCGGCGTCTCGCGATTGGCCGGGGACTCGATATCCCGAAACGGCAGCCAGCAGGACAGGCCGATGAGACCGGCAAGGCGCTGGGGGTACGGCACGCCGGTCAATAGCGCCATCGCACCACCCTGGGAGAAACCCGCAAGAACGATTGCGGACGAGTCGATACCGCGGGCGTTCTCGCGTTCGACCAGGGCGGTGACGGCACGGCTGCTTTCCGCCATGCCCTCGCGGTCGGGTGGCGTCTCGCGGGTGAGATCCAGGATGTCGAACCAGGCGCGCATCGGGAATCCGCCGTTCAACGTCACCGGGCGAACCAGGGCATGCGGAAAGACAAAACGGACGTCTTTGATACCGAGTTCCGGAACGATCGGGACAAAATCATTGCCATCCGCCCCGAGCCCGTGGAGCCAGATTACAGAGGCTGCAGGCTTCTCGCCGGTTGCGATTTCGACAGTTTCCAGTTCGACCGGCATATGAATTCACCCGCTCCAAAGGCGCGCGATTGTAGCATCTCGTCACACATCCTTCGTTTGCTGGCCCCGGCGTCGCCACTCCCCTACAATCTGCGACCCGGCAAGCCGTGCGCGGGCCAACACGGACAAACTGGCATGAAGTATTTTCTCGATCTCGCCGGATTCAACGAACGGCAAATTTCCAACATCCTCGCGCTGGCTGGCCAGCTCGAAAACCAGCCCGACCCGACGGCGCTGGCTGGTCGCATTGCTACCCTGTTGCTGATGGACCGGTCTTTTCACACGGTAGCGAGTTTCCAGGCGGCCATGAGCCGGCTCGGCGGCGAGTGCATCGTGCTGGAACCCGACCAGGGGCTGGAGACCGATCCCGAGACTCCAATGACCGGGACCCGCCACCACGCAATCGAGGTTCTCGACACCCTGGGCAGCTATTCCGACGTGATCGGCATACGTGCCCACGGCCCCTGCAACGATCTCGCGGCCGACCTGCGCGAAGAGTTGTTTCGTAAATTTGCAAAAGCCTGCCCGAAGCCGCTGATCAACCTCGGCTCGGCAATACATCATCCCTGCCAGGGACTGGCCGACCGCAAGACCCTCGATGACCTGTCGATCCCGGCACGCGGCGGACGCTTCGTGCTCAGCTGGGTGTACGACACGGAACCCCGGCCGCTCGCCGCCGCGGCTACCGCGCTGCACGTAGCGGCTTCGCGGGGCATGCGAGTCTCCATCCATTCGCCGCCCGGGTTCGAGCTGCCCGCGCCACTGGTGCAAAAGGCGCGCAATGTCGCGACCGAAGCCGGTGGTTCGGTGATCGAAACGCGCGATCGCGACGCGGCGATGGATGCGGCCAACGTGGTTTACGGGGCGTCCTGGGGTGCAACCGGCAGCTATGGCGATAGCGATAAAGATGCGGAGCTGCGTTCACGACTGAGCGACTGGTGTGTTGACGAACGGTGGTTTTCTCGGGCGACGGAGACCTGCGCCTACATGCAGACGCTGCCGCTGCGCCGTGAGATCTCGGTTACCGCCGACGTGCTGGAAGGCCCGCGCGGCGTCGTGACCCGTCAGGCGGCCAACCGCGTGCCGATCCAGATGGCCATACTTCACCGAATGATTCACGGCCGCACGTGAGCACCTGGTACGGCACACCCGATCTCGAAGAGATCCGGCAACAGGCAGGCGACACGCTGGTGCGCCACCTCGGCATCGAGATCATCGAGATCGGCGACGACTACCTGCGTGGCACGATGCCGGTCGATCATCGCACCCGCCAGCCCGTCGGCCTGCTGCATGGCGGCGCGTCGGTGGCGCTGGCCGAGACCCTCGGCAGCATCGGCGCCAATCTCACCCTCGACAACTCGCGACAGTATGCCGTGGGACTGGAAATCAACGCCAACCACCTGCGCGCCGTGCGTGACGGCGAGGTGACCGGCACGGCACGGCCGCTGCACCGCGGTCGCAGCACCCAGGTGTGGCAAATCGAGATCGACGACCCGGCCGGGCGCCCGGTTTGCGTCTCCCGGATCACCCTCGCGGTGCTGGATCGTGCCGATCAGCCCGCGTGCTAAGCTGCCGTTCCGGCAGGGGGATCATCAGTTGAATCGTTACTTTATTGCCATCGTTCTGGCAGCACTCCTCGGGCTGCAGGGTTGCGGACAGACCGGCGATCTTTATTGGCCGGAAGACGAACAGACTGAGGTCGATGACGAGAACAAGGACAAAAAGCCGCAAACCTGAACCCGTCTTTGGCTATCTTGATGGCGTCCTGTCGGCGGGCAGGTTCGCTCTGCCCGGTCTCGCCCGGGACTTTGGTACCCCGGCCTATATCTATCTCGAAGACTCCCTGGTAGCGCATTACCGGGAATACGATCGCGCCTTCGGCAACCGGCCACACCTGGTGTGTTACGCGGTAAAGGCCAATCCGGCGCGGTCGGTGCTGGCCCCGCTGGCTGCAGCCGGCGCCGGTTTCGATATCGTGTCCGCCGGTGAGCTGGCCCAGGTACTCGCCGCCGGCGGGCAACCGGGCCGCATCGTGTTTTCCGGTGTCGGCAAGCGTGACGACGAGATCGAGGCCGCGCTCGATGCAAAGATACGCTGCTTCAACGTCGAGTCCGCTGCCGAGCTTCGCCAGGTCGACCGGCTCGCCCGGCGCCGGAATTGCGTCGCCCCGGTGGCTTTGCGGGTCAACCCGGACATTACCGCACAAACGCATCGGCACATCGCGACCGGCGGCGACAACCACAAGTTCGGCATTCCGCAGGGTCAGGTTCCCGGCCTGGCAACCGCGGCGACCGCGATGCACGGCATCTCGCTGGATGGCCTGGCCATGCACATCGGATCACAGATCACCGATCTCGGCCCGTTGATCGCCGCGGCCGGACGGTTGCGGCAGCTCGCGGCCGACCTGGCTACGATCGCCACGATCCGGCACATCGACCTTGGCGGCGGCCTGGGGATCGGCCCGCGGGCGCCGGACCGCACGACCTACGTGAACGCGTTATGCGAGGTCTTTGCCGATACTGGTTTCGAACTGGCCATCGAGCCGGGTCGCTCGATCGTGGGCCCGGCAGGCGTGCTGCTCACCCGCGTAACGCGAATCAAGCATGGCTACGGACGCAGCTTCGCGATCTGCGATGCCGGCATGAACGATCTCCTGCGACCCGCGCTTTACGATGCCTATCATCAGATCCTGGTCGTCGACCAGACCAACCGGGCACCGTCCGCGACCTACGAGGTGGCCGGGCCGGTTTGCGAGACCGGCGATACGCTGGGCTCACGACGCCGTCTCGCGATCCGCGAGGGCAGCCTGCTGGCGATCATGGATGCCGGCGCCTACGGCGCGACGATGAGCTCCCACTACAACAGCCGCCCGCGCTGCTGTGAGATAACGGTTGACGGCGAAGGTGCACGGCTGACGCGCCAGCGGGAGACCGTCGCAGAGCTCGGCCGCAACGAAGTCTTTATGAACCTGGAATCCCATGGCCAAGAAAAAAGCTGATCAGCGTCCCTTTGTGCTCGTCGACGGTTCGTCGTACCTGTACCGCGCGTTTCATGCGCTTCCGCCGCTGACCAGCGCGGCGGGCGAGCCGACCGGGGCGATACTCGGCGTGACCAACATGCTGCTCAAGCTGTTGCGCGAGTACGACCCCGAGTACGTCGCCGTGGTATTTGACGCCAAGGGCAAGACATTCCGCGACGAGCTGTATGCGGAATACAAGGCACACCGTCCGCCCATGCCGGATGAACTGCGCCAGCAGCTCGAGCCACTCAAAGACATCGTGGAGGCGCTGGGGCTGCCGCTGGTGCAGATCAGCGGCGTCGAGGCTGACGACGTCATCGGCACGCTGGCCATCCAGGCGAAAGAATCCGGGATGGACACATTTGTTTCGACAATCGACAAGGACATGGCGCAGTTCGTAGCCCGCGGCATCACGCTGGTCGACACGATGTTCGACCGGGTGATGGACCGCGAAAAGGTGCGCGACAAGTTCGGTGTCGATCCCGAGCAGATCATCGACTACCTCGCGCTGGTCGGCGACAAGTCCGACAACATTCCCGGCGTGCCCGGGGTTGGTCCGAAAACCGCGTCCGGGCTGCTCAACCACTTTCGCGGCATCGACGATATCTATGCCGACCTCGACGAGGTGGCCAACGTCAAGGTGCGTGGCGCCGGCAAGCTTGGCGCAAAACTGGACAAGCACCGCGACGACGTCGCGTTGTCGCGCAAGCTGGCAACCATCGTCACTGACGTGGAACTGGAGCTCAAACCCAAAGAACTGGTGCGAAAACCGGCCGACGAAGACCGTCTGCGTGAAATCTACGACCGGCTCGACCTGAACTCGCTGCTGCGGCAGCTGCCGAAGGCTGAAGACACTCCGCCGCCCTCCGAGTCAGTTGAAGGCAATTACGAGACAGTGCTGACCAGGGCCGTATTGAAGAAGATGCTCGCGGCCCTGAAGAAGGCAAAGCTGGTGGTCCTCGATACCGAGACCACCAGCCTCAACTACATGGATGCCCGGATTGTCGGTCTCAGCTTCAGCATCGCCAAAGGCGAAGCGTGGTATGTGCCCGTTGCGCATGACTATCCCGGCGCACCCAGACAGCTGGACCGTGACGACGTCCTGGAAGCCTTGCGCGATTTTCTCGAGGACGAGTCCATCGACAAGGCCGGGCATCACCTGAAGTACGACGCCCACGTGCTGATGAACCACGGGATTACGCTGGGCGGGATGCGTTACGACACCATGCTCGAGTCCTACGTGCTCAACAGCACGGCCGGCCGCCACGACATGGACTCGCTGGCCGCACGCTACCTCGAGCGTAAGACCATCAAGTACGAAGACGTTGCCGGCAAGGGCGCCAAACAGCTGAGCTTCAACCAGGTCGCGCTGGAGGAGGCCGCCCCCTATGCGGCCGAGGATGCCGACATCACTTTCCAGCTGCATCGAAAACTGTGGCCGCGACTCAAAGCCTTGCCGGCACTGTCGAAGCTTTACACGACGATCGAGCAGCCGCTGGTGCATGTCCTGCAGGAGATGGAATACCGCGGCGTGCTGCTGGATACCGGCATGCTGGCGGAGATGAGCGAGGAATTTCGCGAGCGCATGGCCGACATCGAGCAAAGCGCTCACAAGGAGGCCGGCGCACCGTTCAACCTGGAATCGCCCAAGCAGCTCCAGGAAATCCTGTTCGAACGCCTGGGCCTGCCGGTTCTGCGGCGGACGCCGAAACGCCAGCCGTCGACCGCCGAGGACGTCCTGCAGGAACTGGCGGCCGACTACCCCCTGCCCGGGCTGATTCTCCAGTACCGCAGCCTCAGCAAGCTGCGCTCGACCTACACCGAAAAGCTGCCGCTGCAGGTCAACGAGAAGACCGGGCGCGTGCACACCTCGTATCACCAGGCGGTAGCCGCGACAGGACGCCTGTCGTCGGCCGACCCCAATCTGCAGAACATCCCGATCCGCACCGAGGAAGGCCGGCGCATTCGCCAGGCCTTCGTGCCGCCGCGTGGCAGCATCCTGCTGGCCGCCGATTATTCGCAGATCGAGCTGCGCATCATGGCGCACCTGTCCGGCGATCCCGGTCTGGTCGACGCCTTCGAGCAGGACCGCGACGTTCACCAGGCGACCGCCGCGGAAGTCTTCGGAACGCCGCTCGACAAGGTCGACCCCGAACAGCGGCGTGCAGCGAAGGCGATCAATTTCGGGCTGATCTATGGCATGTCGGCTTTCGGTCTCGCGCGTCAGCTCGGGATTGGCCGGCGTGAAGCGCAGGAGTACGTTGACCTGTATTTCGAACGCTATCCCGGCGTGCGCCAGTACATGGACGACACCCGCAGCCGTGCGCGTGAGCAGGGTTACGTCGAAACGGTGTTCGGCCGGCGGCTTTATCTCAACGACATCCAGTCACGCAACGCGCCCCGGCGCCAGTACGCCGAGCGCAGCGCCATCAATGCACCCATGCAGGGCACCGCCGCCGACATCATCAAGCGCGCGATGCTGACGGTGCACCGCTGGCTGGAAGATTCCGGGTCCGGCGCCCGGCTGATCATGCAGGTCCACGATGAGCTGGTGCTCGAAGTGCCACGCAAGGCCGCCGGCGAGGTTCGCGACAACGTCGTCGAGCTGATGGCCGGCGCGGCAGAGCTCAAGGTTCCGCTCAAGGTCGACACCGGCACCGGCAAGAACTGGGACGAAGCTCACTAACCCCCGGGGCTTCGATCCCGATCCCGGCCCCTCGCCAGGCCAGCCCGATTCACCCCAAAAAACCGCCTTTCAGATGGCGAATTCCGTAGAGAAATTCTGAATTATTAGCAAAAACAATCGCTTATGTCTTCGTTGCGATGCGGAACTTCGCCCACAAGACAGCATCCAACTATAACGAGCGCCATCAACGACGCTCGCCCGCTACCCTCCCTGAGCGGGCAAGCGCCCGGCCACCCCATGCCGGGCAACAAGCTGCCCCGGTGCTATCCCCTACGTTTAAGGCACCGGGGCTCTTTTTTTCCTGGTCCGCCGGGCACCCACCGCTGTTTCTTCAGCCGCTCTGGACCGCGTCCAGTCTCCGTCGACGAGCCGCATCGTCGTCTATGCTTTTTTGCAGGACGAGCCGATTGCAGGGAGGTCGACATGACACGCTCCGCACTGCCAGGGATAGTTGCGTTGGTTCTGCTTGGCACAGCCGCGCACGCCGATCACCCCAGTCCGTATCCGTGGACACTGTCTACCTCGGATTTCGATTACGACATTTTTTTTGATGCATCGAACCCCTACGATTGCTCCTCCGGGGACGATGTGCCGTCTAATGCCGACGGCAATTTCATTTCCGTCGCCACCGCACAATGGATGGCCAACGCGCTGGACCGTCAGGGCAATGCCGTGCCGGGCTTCCCCGACGGCTATCACCCCGGCTATGTGAATCTCGGCTTTAAGGCACCGGACTTCAACGGCGAGGATGACGAGGTGCTCGTGTACGACTGCGCGCCGCGCGAGGACGGGCCGCATGAAGACGACGACTGCGACAGCGGCCGTGCCACTTTTACGCGCATCATCATGCCGTCGACGCTTTTTTGCTCCTCGTCGGAGCGCAACGTGCGCCGGGTCATGGGCCACGAGCTGTGGCACCACGTCGAGCAGGCCTACTCGGACAAGTTCGGCGAATGGGGGAAAGTGGCCTGGGAAGGTACCGCCCGCATGATGGAAGACCAGGTGTACGACGATATTGACGGCGATGACACGCTGAGATTCGACAACGAGGTAAACGGCTACCTGGGTAATCCCAACCAGGAGTTCTGGCGCAGCTCTTATCGCTCCGCGCTGGGGTGGAAATACATGGCCGAGCAGTACGGCACGGTCACCACCGAGCCCCAGGTCGGCGTCGATTTCATCCGCCAGTTCTGGGAGAACGTCGAGGCAAACGACGACACACCGGATCTGCCGGGCACGATCGAGCAGACCATTCAGGACTTCTCACCCAACACCAGTCTGCGTGAGTGGTTTCACGATTTCACGACCGCCAATCTTGCCCAGCAGTATGATGCCAGCGGTCTGCCGGACGCCGACAAGTTCACCTATATCGACAACAACGACGGAAACGGCACTGCTTTCGCGCCGGTCGGCCGCACGTGGACGGGCAGCATTTTCTCCGCCGACTCTGCCGTCTCGGCGGTCGTGCGTTGGGGAGCGTCTTACTATGAAGCCGAAGGGACGTGTATTCCCGGCTGGTTCATGGGCTACCGGGCGCGCAATGCTGACGACGCACGGCACGCGCTTGCCGCGGTAACGCTATCCGATGAGGTCGGGCGGCTGATACGGGGTGGTGGCGAGGAGTTTGCGGTCGCCTTCCTGCAGCCGGACCCACCACTGTACAACCGCCTGGTGGCCGGCATCACGGCAGGCGACGACCAGATCGCCTTCAGCTACGAGTTCGACTGCGGCCCGGGCAGCATCGATATCGCGCTGCCCACCAGCCTCTATCCGACCTTTGTCGGCCCGCCCGATGATCCCCGTAACCTGATCGTGCGGCTGCGGGTCAACGGCCCGGACGGGCTGGGCGGGGCCTCGGTCGTCGGCCTGCAGAAAGAGGACTTCCAGGTCTATGTCGGCACGCTCGGCAACCCGGCCGATGAGGCACAGGTGGTCGGTGGACGCGACGTGCTCGGCGAGTACTGGATCACGGTCAAGCCACCGGCAAAGGGCAACACCAATACCTACGACTTGCACGTTTCCATGGGTGGCGGCGTGCTGAGCATCGACGACTCCAGCGCGAACTCGGTCAGCTATGAAGAGAAATTGCTGGACCAGGTACTGGTAATCGACCGCTCGGGCAGCATGATCGTGCCCGTCGATGCGACGAAGCTGGAGGCCGCACAGAATGCCGCCAGCCTGTTTGTCGATATCAGCGCGGAAACCGACCGCATCGGGCTGGTCAGCTTCAGCAGCAACGCGGTAACTGATGCCACCCTGTCCGACGCGACCGGCACGCACAAGGACACCGTCAAGACCAAGCTCGCGGCGCTTACCGCGGCCGGTGGCACGTCGATCGGTGACGGTCTGGACGAGGGTGCCGACCAGCTGTTCCTCAACGGCGTTGGCGCAGGCGAAGACTGGCTGGTGCTGCTGAGCGACGGCGTCGAAACCGACCAGCTGTTCTGGGACAACGTCCAGGCCGGCATCGTCGCCCAGGGCGTGCGGATCAACACGATCGCGCTCGGCGCCGATGCCGACCAGGTCCTGCTGCAGGATATCGCCAACACCACCGGCGGACAGTTTTACTTCGTCGACGCCAACAGCTTCCGCGGCGGTAGCGCCAGCGTTGCCAACGAACTGGCCGACGTCTATGCCTCGAACCTTGAGGCCATGCGCGGTCATGAACGGCTGTGGGAAGTCTCCGGCCACCTGTTGACGGAAACCTCATTCGACATCGAGATCGAGGGCGACGGTCTCTCCGACATCAACCTGTTTTTCAACTGGGAGGATGCCGACGACACGCTCGACGTGGAAATCCTGCGCCCCGACGGCACGCCGGTCACTGACGGATCGAATGGCGCGAGCGTGGTCCACGAGGCCACCCACGTGGTGACGCAGCTGCCGGTGATGACCGCCGGCACCTGGACCGTAAATCTCACCGCCGATACCGGCTCGCCGCGCTACATAGGCATTCTCTCCGGTCGCGACACCCAGGGGCCGGAGCTCACCGTCCAGTTTGCACAGAACGATGATGACGTGTTCTCCGAGATCGTCGGCGGCTACTACCTGCGTGGATTGCCGCAGCCGATCACTGCCACCCTGATCGATGACACCGGGGCGGTGACCGGCGCGCGGGTGCTCGCCTCCATAGAGCACCCCGATGGCACCGTCATCGACCTGCGGCTGTCGGACGACGGACTGCATGGCGATGGCGCGGCCAACGACGGGATCTATGCCAACCGTTATACCCGCACGACGGCATTCAGCTTGCCCGATCAGCCCGATGCACCGGGCAGCGGCTCACGCGGCAGCTACAACGTCAGCGTGACCGCCGGTGGCACGGACAACAACCAGAACGTGTTCAACCGGATTCGCAAAGGCACTTTCCAGGTGCTCGAGCTCGACGGCCTGAAGCCGGGAGCCGACCCGTCGGACGGCGACATGGACGGCATGCCGGATCGCTACGAGGTGCTGCACGACTGCCTCGACCCGGTCGTCGACGACGCCGCCGCGGATGAAGACCAGAACGGCATAACCAACCTCGACGAGTACGAGGCGGGATTCGATCCCTGCCACCCCGACACGGACCGCGGCGGGGAATCCGACGTCTCGGAGCGAACGCGGGGCGCCAACCCGTTCGACCCGATCGATGACTTTCTGCCGCGGCTGATCGACGTCGAAATCGTGGACTACGTCTCCGAGCACCTCGACTTTCCGCGTGCCGATGACCTGCAGCCGAACTCGCTGCTGATCCGTTACCAGCTCAAACCCCAGTATCACCAGATGCGCCTGCTGCGCCGGTCGTTCGGTCCCACTTTTACCGAGGTGGCGGTATTCGACCCCCATGCCGAGGGCGGTCTGTATCGCGACACCGGGCTGATCAACAATATTCTTTACGAGTACCGGTTACAGCCGATCGATATCAACGGTTTCGAGGGAACGCCGAGCCACATCATCTCTGGCGTACCAAAGCTCGACCCGGTACCGCCGATCGGCAGCGTGCTGATCAACCACGGTCAACAGACGACTACCGGCACACTCGTCAACCTGTCCCTGTCGGCATCGGCCGGAACTACCGAAGTCAAGATTTCCAACGACCCGAACCTCGACGATGACACCTGGGACGTCTTCGATAGCCCCTTTATCTCCTGGGGTGTCGATCCCGATCCCGTCAGCGGCGAGGCAACCGTCTACGTGCAATACCGCGACGGCGCCGGCAACGTTTCGCCCAGCGTCTACGAAGATTCGATAACCGTGGTGGACGGTAACGCCGTTGGCACGATAACCGGCAATGTCTATCTGGGTGCCGCCCGGGGCGGCCCGGTCCCCGCCGAGGGCATCACCCTCGTGCCGGATGGCCCCGGCGACAACTGGCCCGAGTTCACGCGCTCAAACGGCTTCTACGTGATTCGCAACCTCGAGCCCGGCACGTATGACCTCACCGCGCACTACCCGAACTACGAGTCAGAGACCCTATCCGGCGTGGTGGTCGTGCAAAACGGTACAACCAGCTTGCGTGACATCATTCTCGGCGCGGCCGATACCGATGGCGACGGCGTCGCCGACATCGCAGATAACTGCAGCCTGGAGGCAAATAACCGCCAGCACGACACCGACGCCGACGGCTTTGGCAACGCCTGCGATCTCGACCTGAACAACGACTGCACCGTCAATTTCCTCGATCTCTCCATGTTCGAGACAGTGTTCTTCACCAGCGATCCCGATGCCGACACAAACCAGGACGGCACGGTGAACTTCCTCGACCTGATCGTCATGGAGCAATTGTTCTTTGGCCCACCCGGCCCGAGCGGGATTCCGACCGTCTGCGATCAAGCGGGGCACGCCGACCGACCGCACCACTAGGGGAAACAAAGATCGCGGCTGGAAGCCGCTGCTACGGCCTTATTCGCCAAAGCCTAAGCGAGAGAGCTGCCGGTGCCTTTCTTTGATGACGTCAGATCCTCGGCACCAAAGAGAGGTGCCGGCAGATCGCTCGCGCAATCTCGCAATCAATGAACACTGTGCGGACTTCACCCCAGCGGCGAAACCGGGGAATCGCGGCTGGAAGCCGCTGCTACGGCCTTATTCGCCAAAGCCTAAGCGAGAGAGCTGCCGGTGCCTTTCTTTGGTGACGTCAGATCCTCGGCACCAAAGAGAGGTGCCGGCAGATCGCTCGCGCAATCTCGCAATCAATGAACACTGTGCGGACTTCACCCCAGCGGCGAAACCGGGGAATCGCGGCTGGAAGCCGCTGCTACGGCCTTATTCGCCAAAGCCTAAGCGAGAGAGCTGCCGGTGCCTTTCTTTGATGACGTCAGATCCTCGGCAGCAATGAAAGGTACCGGCAGATCGCTCGCGCAATCTCGGAACAAATCCTAAGGGATCGCGGCTGATAGCCGCTCCTGCGCCGGTCGTAATCGCGATGACCTCAGCGAGAGAGCTGTCGGTGCCTTTTCTTGATGACGTCAGATCCTCGGCAGCAAGAAAAGGTGCCGGCAGATCGCTCGCGCAATCTCGGAACAAATCCTAAGGGATCGCGGCTGATAGCCGCTCCTGCGCCGGTCGTAATCGCGATGACCTCAGCGAGAGAGCTGTCGGTGCCTTTTCTTGATGACGTCAGATCCTCGGCAGCAAGAAAAGGTGCCGGCAGATCACTCGCGCAATCTCGGAACAAAGCCCAAGGGATCGCGGCTGCCAGCCACTCCCGCGCCGGTCGTAATCACGATGGCCTCAGCGAGAGAGCTGCCGGTGCCTTTCTTTGATGACGTCAGATCCTCGGCACCAAAGAGAGGTGCCGGCAGATCGCTCGCGCAATCTAGCAAAAGGAGAACCGCGGAAGCCGGGTCAGAGCCCCATCATGCGGGCGAGGGTGGCGCGGGCCTCACCGACGCCCTGCTTCGAGTGTGCCGAAAAGAGCTGCGCGGTGACGGTGTCGCCCAACTCGCGGCGCACGCCGAGCAGCGTGCTGGCGGCCTTGCCCCGGCTGAGCTTGTCCGCCTTCGTCAGCAACGCGTGCACCGGGCAGTCATAGGCCAACGCCCAGTCCAGCATCCGCTCGTCGAATTCCGTCAGCGGCCGCCGCACGTCCATCACCAGGAACAACCCCTCGAGGCTGCGCCGCCGGCTGAAATAGGCCTCCATGAGCACCCGCCAGTGCCGCCGCATCTTTTCCGGCACCTTGGCATAGCCATAGCCCGGCAGGTCCACCAGCCGGTGCGACCCGTCAATCTCGAAAAAGTTGATCAGCTGCGTGCGGCCTGGCGTCTTGCTGATCCGGGCCAGCTGCTTCTGCCCCGCAATGACGTTGATCGCGCTGGATTTCCCGGCATTCGAGCGGCCGGCGAAGGCCACCTCCAGACCCTTGTCGGGCAGGAAATCGCCCGGTTGCCAGGCACTCTGCAGAAAACGGGCTTTCTGGAAGGGATTCGACATATCGGCTTCAGTTCCGGTCCCGGGGCGCGATAAACCGCCTCGATAGTGTAAAATCTCGCGGCCCGCGGCGGGGCGGCAGTCTATCGCCTCCATGCCGCATTGGAAAGGAGCTCGCATGATCAGGACTGCTGCAGTAATTGGATTGACGTTTTGCCTCACCGCCACCGGCTGGGCCGAGGGCGACCCCGAGGCTGGTCAGGCCAAGGCAACGCCCTGTGCGGCCTGCCATGGTGCCGACGGTAACAGCGTCAATCCCGAGTGGCCGAGCATCGCCGGTCAGCACGCGGGCTATATCGTCAAGCAGCTGGAAGCGTACAAGAACGGCGACCGGGTCAACGCCCTGATGACCGCGATGGCCATGCCGCTGGACGACCAGGACCGCGCCGACCTCGCGGCCTATTATTCCAGCCAGTCGTTGACCCCGAAGACCGCGGACCCCGAGCTGGCGGAAGCCGGCGAGAAGCTGTACCGCGGCGGCAACCCGGCAACTGGCGTCGCCGCCTGCACCGCCTGTCACGGACCCACCGGGCGCGGCGTCCCCGGCGCGATGATGCCCCGCATTGCCGGCCAGCACGCAGCCTACAGCGCCATGCAGCTGAAACTCTATGCTGCCGGCGAGCGAAGCACCGACAAGGACCAGATGATGCGAAACGTCGCGTCGGCTATGAGCGAAGCCGAGATCGCGGCAGTTTCGGCCTATATTCAGGGACTTCGCTAAATTTTTGTCACGACCGGATACCGGGCGTTGAACTCGCCGGCCGGTCGCTTTACTAATATCACTCGACGAATCGAAAAAACCGGAGCCGATATGAAAAGTCTACCTGGCCTGCTGCTCGCGCTGTGCATTGCCCTGCCCGCCTGCAGCGCTGAGAATTCCAGCACGGCAGCCCCCGCTGCGACCGACACACCTGCCACGACGCAGGACACCCGGCCGCCGGAACCTGCCGCCGATACGCCGGTGCTGGCACAGGTTAACGAGACGGCCCCGGCAGAGAGCCCGGCTCCCGTCACGCCGGTCGCCGCTCCCGCCGAGCGCGCCGATATCGTCGCCGGCCGCCACTACCGGGTGCTGACCCCGGCACAGGCCACCAGCAGCCCGCCCGACCGGGTCGAGGTCGCCGAAGTCTTCATGTACAGCTGCCCGCACTGCATGAGCCTGGAGCCTTTTATTAATAACTACCTGGCTGAAAAACCCGGCTACGTGAATTTCGTCAGGATTCCGGCGGTCTTCCACCAAATGGCCATGGTTCATGCCAAGGGGTTCTATTCCGCAGAGAGCCTGGGCATCCTGGAAGACGTTCATGAAGACTTTTTCCGCAAGATTCACGTCGAACGCAACCGGTTGACCACCGAGGACGCAGTTGTCGAGTTCTTTGTCGGCCACGGTGTGGATGAAGACAAGGCCACCGCGGCGTTCAACTCGTTTGCCGTCGACACCAAGGTTCGGCGCGCGAGCGACCTGGGCCGACGCTATGGGATCGACAGCGTTCCCACGCTGGTCATCAACGGCAAGTACGTCACGTCAGGCACCATGACCGGAAGCATGAGCAAGCTGCGTGAAGTCGTGGATTACCTGGCGGCGAAGGAAGCGGCGCAGCTCTAGATATTTTCTTCGGAGATGATGCGCCAGCGGCCATCGTCTTCGCGCTGCCAGTACTGGCGCTTCCGCGCCTCGCTGCTGAAGGTGTCGCTGTTGTAGCTCTGGTGGAATGACACCACCAGCATGTCGCTCTCGTGCGGGTGACGGAATACGCTCAGGTCGTCGAGGCCGACTTCAATAAAGCGCTTGTTGCGGGTGACGTTGGTCTTGTAGGTATCCCACTGGCGCTTATCCATTCCCCGGCCTCGGAAGACCGTCGAGTAGTGCGCGAGGTAGCGATCGACCGCACCGCTCTCCCAGTCCTGTCGCCAGGTTTCTATGGAGTCGAGAATCTCGCGTTGCTGCTGCTCGATCTCGTTAACCGAGAGCCAGCGGACCTCTTCGGCGATCAACACCGGCGTCGTGCCGGCTTCCAGGAGGGGTGCGACCTCTTCGAGCTCTGCGTTGCTCAGGGCGACGCAACCATCGCTGTCGAGCGGCGGACGGCTATACGTGCTGCTGGCCACGCCATGCAGCCAGATGCCGCCCCCGGTGCGCCCGTGACGCACGTCCCACTCGTTGGGGTAGTCAACCGGGAACGCGACCGGCCCGTATTTGTCAGGCAACGTTTCACCCGGCAGACGATCGACTACGAAGTAGACCCCGACGGGTGTCTTGCGATCACCCTGGCGTTGCTTGTGCGCACCGTTCTTGCCGCCGGAGACGTAATAGTCGCCGAGCAGCGCCGGTTTGCCGTCGCGGTTTTCAAACAGGAACAGGCGCGACTCGGCCAGATCGACCACCACCGCATTCTTCTGCGATTCGCTCATCTGCACGAGCGGTGAGGGCAGACGGTCGCCGCGCTTGGCGGTGCGATAGTGTTTCCAGCGCTGCCGGGCTTCATCCATCAGCAGGCCAACCGCATCGCTGGACATCGCTTCTGACTGGAACGACATCGGAGCGCCAGTCCGGCTGGCGAGAAGGTCGCCGTAAACCAGATGCGCCAGGCGGAAGTTGGGTTTCTCCTCGATCAGGTCGCGGACTTCCGATAGCGCAGAATCGATCTCGCCGCGCCTGAAGGTTTCGATGACATTGATCAGCCGGATTTCCGTTTCGGGGTGAGGCACCTCAGCGGATATCGCCGGGGTCAGTGTCGCCGCCGTTGCAATGGCTGCACCGGTACTGGCCACCTTGATCGGTTCATCGTCGGCGTCGGCGGTCGGCGCATGCGCCGTTGCCGCAACCAGGATGGCCGACAGTGCCAAAACCGCAGGCAGGAATGCTCGGTGACTACGGATCATCCTAGATTGCCTCGGAAACCTCACTGACGATCTGCCAGCCGGACGTGGTCCGGCGCATCGTCATCGTCTTGATCACCTGGTCCTGGTAGGTATTCGAGCGGTAGCCCTGCACGAAGGTGGCCCGGGCACGGTCGGCCCCCAGCATCTCGATCTCTATGTCACCCACGTCGACCTGGATAAAGCTCGGCGCCGCCAGCCGGTCTCGGCGATAGGCGACCCAGGTCGCCCGCGGCGCTCCGTTGGACGGACGAAAATCGGATGCATAAGCATCGATGTAGCCATCGACATCCTGGTTCGACCAGGCGCCCGCCCAGTCACGAATGGCGTCGCGTATCGCATCCTGTGCCGACGATGCCGGCACCGGGGCGGGAGTCGCCGGTGCCTGCGGCTCCGGGTCGACCATCGCCACCGTCGTGGGCTCGGGCTCCGGCTCGGCGACGACCGGCTCAGGCTCCGGCGTGGTTTGTGCCACCGCCGGAACGGTTACCGGGAGCGGTTCGCTCTCGATAATTTCGGGTTCTGTTGCAGCTGCGACCGGCTGTGCCGGCGGCTGCTGTTGCGCGACCTGGGTTGCCGCCGGTGTATCGAAGCTGCCGGGTGCGGGAAACAATCCGTTGACTGCGGACAGCTTGAGTCGTGCCGACTCGTTCGACCGGTCTTCCTCGAGCGCGCGATCGTAAGCGATGCCCGCCATCTTCGCGTAAAGATCGCCGAGGTTTTCGTGTGCCGTGGAATAACTTGGGTGCGTCTGGATCGCCGCCATCAGCGAATCGCGAGCCTTCTCGAACTCACCCTGTTCGGCAAACAACACCGCCAGGTTGTTATAAGGCTCGGGCAACTCCGGGTAGTCGTGCGTCAGGCCGGCAAACACCTCAATGGCCTGCTGGCTGCGGCCCTGGTCGGCATAGATGATGCCCTGGAGAAACCGGGTCGCCGCATCGTCCGGCGAATTCGCCAGGAGACGTTCGACTTCCGCCAGCGCTTCGCTGGCGCGCCCCTGTTCGAACAAGGTCTGGGCGCGGGCCAGGTCGGCATGGGCTGACGGCATTGCAAACAGCAATGCCGTGAGCAGAAAAAGGGTATACATACGCATAGAAGCAAATTCTCAGACGGTTTCTGGGAACACAGGCTTAAGCTCCAATAGCTTATCAGGAAAGCAGGCGTGATGGGACTTCCCGCACGGCTTCCCCAAGCCCCATAATGCGGCCTGTGTCTCGTTTTCGCACTCTCGCCGGTCTGGTCATTATCCTGTGGTTGGTCGAACTACTCAACGCCCTCCTGGGACACCGGCTGAACGCTTTCGGGCTGGTGCCGCGTGACCTCGCCGGACTGCCCGGAATTTTCCTTGCGCCACTGCTGCACGCCGGGTTTTCCCACGCCGCTTCGAACACGGCAGGCCTGTTGGCACTCGGGGGCCTGGTGGCCCTGCGCGGAGAGCGTCATTTTGTTGTCACGACGCTCGCGATTGTCCTGGTCAGCGGTGGCCTGGTCTGGCTGCTCGGCCGCAATGCGCTGCACGTCGGTGCCTCCGGACTGGTTTTTGGCTACTTCGGCCTCCTGGTTGGCCGGGCGTGGTACCGCCGGACGACAGACAGTGTGCTGGTCGCCGCCGGGGTGATGGTGGTCTATGGCGGCCTGCTGTGGGGCGTGCTGCCGGTCAGGTCCTATATTTCATGGGAGGGCCACCTCGCGGGACTGGTCGCGGGGATCCTGGTAGCGCGCTGGCGGGCCGGCAGCGAGACACCGGTTAGACACTCCGGCTGACGCTTGACTACTATATCTGCCCCGGACATTGCCCCGAGACACTCATGCCGACCTATCACGCCCCCACCCGCGACATGCTCTTTTGCACCGTAGAACTCGCCGACCTGCAGGGCGTCGCCGGGCTTCCCGGAATGGAAGCCGCCGAAGCCGACGTCGTGCACGCGGTGCTGGAGGAAGCCGGCCGCCTCGCTTCCGAGGTGCTGGCTCCGCTCAACCGGGAAGGGGATCGCAATGGCGCGCGAATCGAGGGCGATGATGTCTTCGAGACACCGGGGTTCGGCGAAGCCTACCGTCAGTTTGCGGAGGGCGGCTGGAACAGCCTGCCGTTCGACAGCGCACACGGCGGTGGCGGTCTGCCGGCCGTGGTGTCTTTCCCGGTGGCAGAGATCTGGCAAGGGGCCAACATGGCTTTCTCGCTATGCCCGATGCTGACCCAGGCAGCCGTCGATGCGCTCGTGGCGCATGGCAGCCCCGAGCTGCAGGAGCGCTACCTCTCCAGGCTGGTATCCGGAGAATGGACGGGTGCGATGGACCTCACCGAACCGCAGGCCGGTTCCGATCTCGCCGCCGTGGCCTGCAAGGCGGTGCCGGAGGGCGACCACTACCGTCTGACCGGACAGAAAATTTACATCACCTGGGGCGACCACCAGATGACCGATAACATCGTTCACATGGTGCTGGCCCGGCTGCCCGATGCGCCGGCGGGGGTAAAAGGCATATCGTTGTTTCTGGTTCCCAAATTCCTGGTCAATGACGACGGCAGCCCGGGCGAACGCAACGACATGCGCCCGGTGTCGATCGAGCACAAGCTCGGTATCCATGGCAGCCCCACCTGTGTCATGAGCTTTGGCGACAACGAGGGTGCGATCGGTTACCTGGTGGGCGAACAGCATAATGGCCTGGCCTGCATGTTCACGATGATGAACCTGGCGCGGCTGCATGTCGGCATCGAGGGTGTCGGGATTTCCGAACGCGCCTACCAGCGGGCCGCGCATTACGCCCGTGAGCGGGTGCAGGGAACGAGCCCGGGTGCCAACGGTCGCGTCGCCATCGTCGAACACCCCGACGTGCGCCGCATGCTGATGACCATGCGGTCGCTGATCGAAGGAATGCGCGCGCTCTGCACGATTGCAGGCGAGGCGCTGGACTTTGCCAATCATGCCGGGGACCCGGAACGGAAAAAGGCCAGCAAGGCGCGACTCGATCTGCTGGTGCCTGCAGTGAAAGGCTGGTGCACCGAGGAAGCCCAGCGGGTTACGTCGCTCGGCGTGCAGATCCACGGCGGGATGGGCTTCGTGGAAGAAACCGGCGCCGCACAACATTTCCGGGATGCCCGCATCGCCACGATTTACGAAGGCACGACCGGCATCCAGGCACAGGACCTGGTCGGCCGCAAGATCCTGCGCGACGGTGGCCGGGAAATGACCGCATTGATTGCCGATATCCGGTCGACCGTCAACGAGCTGGCGGACATCGGCGATTTTGCCGACCTCGAGCGCAACCTCCGCGTCGCCGTAGACGCCCTGGAGGAAGCCACGGCCTTTCTCCTCGACCAGCAGCAGAACGACATCAATACCGCGGGCGCCGTTTCATACAACCTGCTGATGCTGACCGGCCTGGTTACCGCAGGCTGGCAAATGGGGCGCGCCGCGCTGATCGCGCGTGAAAAACTCGATGGCGAAGGTGGCGACCGGCGGTTCTACGAAGACAAGATCGTGACGGCGCGATTTTTTGCCCAGCACCTGTTGCCACAGGCGCGCGCGTACAACGATGCTGTACTGGCCGGCAGCGAATCGGTCATGGCGCTGGCACCCGACCGCTTCTGATAGTAGAAGACCCCGTTCCCTTGCAGGAACGGGGCCCCTCCCCAACTCGCGGTATTCTTGTTGTTGTTATCGAAAGAGCGCGACAGGGTTAAACGGCGGACCGGCGGCGGACCAGTCCGAAACTCAGCAGGGCGGTAATAAACAGCGGCAAGGCGGCCGGCACGGGCACCACGCGGGCTTCGAAATCGATATTGTCGATGGCTCCGGATCCACCCATGTTGACGACGATGCGTTTGACGTCGACTACGTTGAACACCACCTGGCCCCACATGTTGTCGCCGCCGGTATCCGGCACGAAAAACGGAATCGGAATCAGGTTGTTTTCGTCGTCGTACAACTCGATCGCATAACCCGGATCGGCTTCGACACCCTCGACATCGAAGAAATCGATGCTCCGCAACAGCACGCCCTCAACGAAGCTGATGATGAACTGCCCGGAGGGGCGCGACCCTTCATCGTCGGGATTGTCGCAGGACAAAGCATCGCAGGTATGGTTTTCCTGCAGGATGAGCAGGTTGCCCGGTGAGGCGGCGCCCAGTACGGGGTTGTCGAAAGGCGAAGCCAGGTCGGTGTCGCCACCGGTCGGGTTACGGGAATCGAACACTACCGCCACGTCCGGACCGGCACCGAAATTGATTGCCTGGATACTCACGCCCAGCGTCGAGTACTCATTATCGATGATAGTCCCGGCGTCGAAAGTCTCGAAATCGAGCACAGTTGCGTTGGCGGTTACTGCCGCAAGACCCAGCACAGCAGCAAGCAGAATTCTTTTCATTTTTGAATAACCTTTATGTCAACAATGAAGTCATGGCAACAGCCGTCTGTCTAACCCAGCAAGAATCGCGCCATTACGGAATGAAAGAGGACGATCAAGGGTTTAGAAAATATCGTATGACTTGACAGTAAATTACCCCGACACCCGCGCTGGTCTATACTCCTGCGACTTGTCATAAAAAAACGGAACACGACAGTGGCAAATATTGTGATTACCGGCGCAAACCGCGGCATCGGCCTGGAACTGGCGCGAAGCTATCTGCGCGAAGACAACCGGGTGTTTGCGGCATGCCGCCAGCCGGAGAAAGCGGGCGACCTGGCAAAGCTCGCCGAGAGTTCCGATGGACAGCTCAGCATTCACCCGCTCGATGTAACCAGTTCAGAGCAGCGCGAAGCCATGACAGCGATGCTGGGCGACACCGCGGTAGACATCCTGGTAAACAACGCGGGCGTCTACCCGCACAAGGGGCTCGGGTTCGGCGAACTGGATGAAGATGACTGGTTACGCGGCCTGCACGTCAATACGGTAGCGCCGATGATGATGACGCAGGCCTTGCTCGACAATATCCTGGCAGGTGACCGGCGGCTCGTGGCTTCCGTGACCTCCAAGATGGGCAGCATTGCCGACAACACGTCGGGCGGGTCGTATGCCTACCGCGCCTCCAAATCGGCACTGAACTCGGCGATGAGATCGCTCGCCATCGACCTCGAAAAACGCGGCGTCACGGTAATACTGCTGCATCCCGGCTGGGTGCGCACCGACATGGGCGGCGAAGGCGGCCTGATATCGACCGAAGAATCCGTGTCGTGCTTACGCGGCGTGCTCGATCGCGCCGGCCCCGGCGAAACCGGATCCTTTTTCGACCGCGATGGGTCGATTATTCCCTGGTAACGGCTAGGGCAGATCGAACAGCAGGAACTCGGCGCCGTCGGCGGACTTGAGCCGCAGCGTGCAATCCTCACTGCCGCAGACTGCTGCGGCGTCGCCCGGCGCCAGCACGATGTCGTTAACCGAAAGGG
Organism: Gammaproteobacteria bacterium; assembly: GCA_024638445.1. Classification (GTDB taxonomy): domain Bacteria; phylum Pseudomonadota; class Gammaproteobacteria; order Steroidobacterales; family JABDKV01; genus JABDJB01. The sequence goes on from JAHEKH010000004.1 coordinate 42,361, forward strand.
CGCCACGCGCGTTCTGGATCCAGACATTTCGCCTTGGCTGGCGGTTGAAAACCACGGGTTCGGGGCGGAGAAGCACCGCTGCGTAGGCGTCGGCGTCCTGCGAAACAACCAGCGACCCGTTGCGGCCATCGCGCGAGGCAATCAGGCATAGCTGGTCACGCTTGGCGTCATCGGGAAAATAGCGCTGCTCGTAATGACCCATGCCACTGTCCGCCGGACGTATCCATGCCTGGACGACGTGCAGCGGCTCGGCGTGCGAGGCGTTACTCTCGCTATGGGTGATACCGGCACCTGCGCCCACGACCTGCACCTCACCACCCATCAACAGCCGCCGCTGACCGTTATCGTCGCGATAGTCCAGGATTCCGTTGACGATATAGGTGATGATTTCGACAGAACGGTGAGAATGCCGGTCGAATACGATGCCCGGGTCGATGGAACGCTCGTCAATGCCCTGCATGCATGAGAAACCGTCCTGCTGGGTCGACTCCTTTTCCTGGATGCAAAAGCCGCTCGACATTCCGTGAGCCAGCCTCAAAGACCGCTCCCGCTCGCTGCGAATATGGACGGTTATCATTTCCAGATTCTAGACCATGCCGCTCCATACGGCCTCCCGGAAACGGCCCGCGGTGGCAGGAAACAGGGGGATTGCTCATACTGACGAGACGGCCGACAGGAACCCACGCTTGAATTCAGACGACTCATTCCAGCGCGGCGAAGCGCTGCTGCGTAAAGGCAGGACAACCGAAGCTGCCGCCTGTTACCGGCAGGCACTGGCTGATAATGCTGCCGATCATCGCGCGTTACACCGTCTCGGGGCCCTGGCGCTGCAGGGAGGAGACCTGCGGGCAGGCGAATCGTTGCTGCGTTCGGCTGTCGACCTGGCGCCAGCGGCACCGGAATACCGGCTCAGCCTCGGCACCCTGCTGCAGCGTAGCGGCCGGCCACGAAAAGCGCTGGCAGAATTTCGCGCGGCGACCGAGGCCGATCCCGAGTTTTTTCCAGCGCATTTCCGCCTGGCGGTATTCTTTCACCGGGTGGGTGAAACGGACGAAGCGCTCCGGCATTACCAAACGGCGCATACGCTCAACCCAAAAGACATTTCCCTGCTGATCAATTACGGAGCTCTGCTCAACCTCGTCGGGCGCAGCGCCGATGCCGTCCCGCTGTACGAGGAAGCCATCGAACTGGACGCTTCGGTACCGGCCGCGCACGGCAACCTGGGTAACGCGCTGGCGTCGCTGAACCGGCACGAGGAGGCCATCGCGGCTTTCCAGCGCAGCATTACGCTGCAGCCCGATCAGCCGCAGATGTATGCCAACCTGGGAAGCTGCCTGCTTCTGGACCGCCGGAATACCGAGGCGCGTCACGCTTTCGAGAACTGCCTGCGCCGTGCACCGGGGGATATCACCGCGCTGGCCATGCTCGCGGCCCTGCACAGCGCAGCGGGCGATGCAGTCGGCGCTGCGCTGCTCGATTACGACCGCCTGCTCGATATCGGCCCGGTACCGCCTCCGGCAGACACATCACTCGACGAATACCTGGCGGCGTTAAAACGCTTCGTTCTCGAGCACCCCACGCTGCAGGCCGATCCCGACAGCCATACCACCCGCGACGGCCAGCAGACCGGCGCCCTGCTGCCCACCCGGAACCCGGCGATGAATCATTTCGTTGCGGTGCTGCGCCAGCGCGTCGGCGATTACATCGCGCGACGCGCCGCGATCGACTGGAAGCCCATACCCGGGTTTGGCCCCCTGTGGCCGCCGCCACGGGGATGGCGGCTGGATATGTGGGCCACGGTGCTGCGCAGCGGCGGGCACCAGCTGTCGCACCTGCACCCGTCGGGCTGGCTCAGCGGCGTTTTCTATGTGGAGTGCCCGATGGATCCGGACGATACGTCGCAGGAAGGCTGGATAGAATTCGGCCAGCCACCACCGGGTATCACGCTCGAACGACAGCCCGCCGTGCACCGGCACCAGCCGGTCAACGGCGAACTGGTCCTATTCCCCTCGTATTTCTCCCACCGCACCTTGCCGCTCGGGCGCGACCGCCCGCGGATCAGTATTGCCTTCGATGTCATTCCGCGACGTGAGCGAAACGCGGGCTGACCACTGACACAGCTGTCATCGCACAGAAGACAGCCTGGTAGTGGTCGCAGAGGACGAGCTCTAGCTACATCCCGCCTGGGCGCCACCCGCTAACGGCTGGACTGCTGCGCAGCCGTTACCGTTTCCCAGCCAGCGCGCTGCCGTGGGGATATCGTTATAGATACTGACATTCAGTCCGCGATTGCGCGCACAGGTGGCGAAGAATGCGCTGCCGCTGTTGGGATCGAGAGTGACCAGGGCCAGCTTGTGCCTCTGCAGGCGTTCGAGTTGGTCGATTTCCAGCGTTACGAGATAAGCGTCGATTTCCGACATGACGTGTTCGTCGCCATCGCGCAGGTCGACCAGCGCCGGACGGTCCAGCCGGTCGAGTTCCAGGAGCAGGCGGCTCCAGAAAACCATGTCGCAGGCTTCCTTGCCGACCGACACCAGTGAAAAACCAGGTTCGTGATGTATTCGCACTGAAATAATCCCTTGTTGTCGCGCAGGGAGAGGGATGGCCCGGCATCCCTGCCGGAACCCGGAACCCCGCGCCCAAAATCCTTCTTGGCCGGGCTACATGACGCCACATGAGCCGCGCCAATCCAATTCGTGTGGCTGCCTAGGCAGATTTACCTAGGGCAACACAGCACGATAAATCAACTATTTCAGGAGCCTAGCCCAATGGACCTGGCGAGCCGGGCGAGGTCCGCAACGGAGCGCGCGGCGGTCTTTTCCATAATCCTGGCCCTGTGGTGGTCCACGGTGCGATGGCTGATACCCAGTTCGCGGGCAATCTCCTTGCTGGACATGGCTCCGGCGCCGGAAATCACCAGGCGCATGACCTCGAGTTCGCGCCCGGTCAACCGCTCGAATCGCAGCCTCACCGCTTCCTGCCGGCCGCGTTCATCGCGGACCTGGCTGTCGATCGCAAATGCCTCCCTGACGCGCTCGAGCAATATCTCGAGCTTGAAGGGTTTCTCGAGAAAATCGACGGCCCCGGCCTTGATCGCCTGGACAGACTGTGGAATGTCGCCCTGCCCGGTAATGAAAATGATCGGAATTTCGATTCCTGCCTCGCCAAGTGCCTGCTGGAGTTCGAGTCCGGTCATCCCGGGCATACTCAGGTCAAGCAGCAAACAACCCGGCCGCTCAATGTCATAAGCTTCGAGAAATTGTCCGGCAGATTCAAAAGTGGTCACCGAATAACCACGCTTGCCGAGGGCGCTGGACAGGGAACGCCGGACCGCGGGATCGTCATCGACCAGGAAAATCGTCTGCTCGTGTTCGGTCACGATGGGTCTCCCGCCGCTGCCGGCAGCGACACCCGGAACCCGCCGGCAGCGCGGGTGCTCAGGTTGCCGTTATGAGCAGCGATAATCCGCCGGCACACTGCGTAATCGAGACCCGCCCAGCCTGCCGCGCCACCCGCCAGCGGCTGAAAGGTTGGATCGGTCTGTTCGAAGCGGATGGCCGGGGCGATAACATCGATTGACACCTGGCCCTCATCGTAACGGGTCCGCAGCACAACAAGCCCGTAGCTCTTATCATCGGTTACAGCATCCTTCGCGAGGTTAATCAACCCGACCAGCGCATGCAGCATCAGCGTGCGCGCCAGTGCCACGAGCGGCAGCTCGTCACTCAGGTTCATTTCTATCCCCGCGCCGACCGACGGAGTATCGGGGGCGGCGTTTTGTGCTGCCTCGATCACCAGGCGATTAACATCGGTGGCCTCCCGTTCAGCGATGCTGTCCCTGTAGTCCTGGCGAAAACGGCTGATGATGCTGCTTGCCCGGAATGCCTGTTGACTGGCCTCCTCCAGGTCAGCGAGCAAATCCTGGTGATCACCCGGAATGATGCCGGCGGTCGATGCGGCTGCATCGCAGTGAAGCGTCACTGCTGTTAGCGGTTGGTTCATTTCGTGCGCGAGGCGATTACCGATCTCCGCCAGCGCCAGCTGGCGCCAGGCCGGAAACCCGTCACGGGTCGCTCCAGGCACAGCACCATTCGCAGGATTGACGATGACAAGGGTCCACGTGCCATCGTCGCGCTCGATGTGCTGCAGCGAAACGCTGGTAACCAGCAGACGACCCGACGAGGTCTTCATGAGATGACTTCGACAGGCGTCAACCTGTTCGCTGACCACTGAGGGAAGCAACTCATCCAGGGTGCGTTCCAGGAATTCGCTTTCCGCATAGTCGAACGCGGCCAGCGCAGCTTCGTTGTTATAGACCACGTGACCGTCCGGTGCACACACGAAAACGGCTGCGCGTGACGCGCCCAGCAATCCTTGCAGGATCCCCGGCCCGGATTGGCCCGTCACAGACCATTCTCCGTGTGGCAATGGGACGAACAGGAGCTGCCTGGCCCGGTTAATGGGTTGAGGTACGAAGTCAAACTGCAAAGCACGTCGCGAATCCATCGCTGCTGTCGCGGTTCTTATTATGCATGCTGCGTGGCAAACCCGTCATACCCGGCGGCTCAGGCCGACTGACGCCGTTTTTTCCGGGGATCGAGCTGACGCCGCACGACGCTCAGAAGGTCAGAGGGTTTGAACGGCTTGGCAAGAAATACCGCGTCGGCCGGGAGATCCTTTCCAACTGACCCGTCGCGATGCCCCGAAATAAATAACAGGCAGGCAGTGGGGCATCGCTGGAGCACTCGGCGAGCAAGCTGCATGCCGCTCATTCCAGGCAGAACCATGTCAGTCACCAGCAGGTCGACGGGACGGCCATGGGCCGTCAACGCGAGCGCTTCGCCGGGAGTTGCGGTTGCAGACACCTCGTAACCATGGCTACGCAACGTACTGACGATGGCTGCACGGCTGGCGTCGTCGTCTTCACACAGCAGAACGTGTTCCGTCCCGTTGAGGTTGGTTGTCGGGGTCGGGACCGGCTCGATATTTACCGGCCGGGCGGCCGGGACACTGAGCTGGACCGGGAGCATCACGGTAAATGTAGTGCCGCTCTGCGGCCGGCTTTCTACCTCGATGTGACCACCGGACTGCACGACAATGCCATGGACGGATGCCAGCCCCAGCCCGGTGCCCTTACCTTTGGTCTTGGTCGTAAAGAACGGATCGAATACCCGCGCAAGCACTTCGGGGTCCATACCCACGCCATTGTCGCGCACCGTAATTTCGACGTACTCGCCGGGGCCCGGCTGCAACATTTCGTCCGTCACGTTCCTGCACGAGACGCCGAGGACTATTTCGCCGCCGTCGGGCAGGGCGTCGCGGGCGTTCAGCACCAGGTTCATAACGACCTGCTCGAGCTGACTCGGGTCCACGCGAACTTGCGGCAGCTGCAGCGGCGGTGTCCAGGTCAGCTCGATACTTTCGGGTAAGAGCTGTTTCAGCATTGGTAGCAGGTCACCAATAATGCTGCGCATATCGACAAGTCGAGGCATCAGCACCTGGCGGCGGCTGAACGCCAGTAACTGCCGGGTCAATGCCGCTGCCCGCTCGCTGCACTCGATAATACCCTCGAGGTGCGCGTCCGAATCCGCGTCACCCTCACGCAGCTTGTTCTGCGCCTGCTCGGCATGACCCAGCACTGCGGTCAGGACATTGTTGAAGTCATGCGCTATCCCACCGGCGAGACGGCCAACCGCTTCGAGGCGCGATGACTCCATCAGGCTGCGCTCCATCAGGGCACGCTCGCGTTCTGCCTTTTTGCGGTTTTCGATCTCCGCGCGCAGGGCGCGTGCGTTGCGCTCCAAGGACGCCAGGCGCAGCCGATGAAGGGCAAAAAACAGCAACAGAAGCAACAACGCAGCGACGATGCGGAACCAGGTCGTCTGGTAAAACTTCGCTGCAACCTCAAACCGGATCGGCTGGTCCAGCTGACGCGATATCCCGTCACCGTTCACCGCAGCAAGCTGGAAATCGTAGGTACCTGGCGGAACCTTGGTGAAAAATGCCGTTCGCCGGTTACCGGCATCGACCCACTCATCCTGGTAGCCGGCCAGCCGGTAGCGGAACTGGACTCGCTCGGGTTCACGCAGGGAGATACCGGTGTACTCGACCGTAATGTCCTGGATACCGGAGGGCACGTGCAGCGGCGAAACCACCTGCAGCGGATGATTGTCGAGTATCACCTGCTCAACATGTACGGTCGGTGGTAACGACTCGGGGCCCAGTTCGCGCGGATCGGCAACAACGAGCCCCCGCACCGTGGGAAACCACATTTTCCCCCGGTCATCGACTGCGGCACCGGGCCCGTTTGTTTCCGGGCTACCGAGAAACCGTGGCACCATTTCGTCGCGCCCGGCCACCGCGTTATTGGCGATACGGACCGGAATGACCATCACGCCGCGATTCGAATTTATCCAGAGACGGCCGGCATCGTCTTCCAGAATACCGCCGAGGGAAAGCTCGCTCAGTCCCTCGCTGCGACCGATACGCGCCAGTACCCCGTCGCGGATACGAACCAGGCCCTTGCCATAAGTCGAGAGCCACAGGGTTCCGGATGCGTCCTGGTACAGGGACCGTAGCTCGCTGTCGAGCCATGGGTTGTCTTCACCGATCAGCTCGAATCCGGTTTCGCCAGCCGTGCTGAATACCCGACCGACCAGGCCCGTACCGGTAAACCAGATTGACCCATCGATAGCCTGCAGCCTGGGATGAAGCCTGCCTTCGACTCCCGACAACGGTCGGGGCTCGAAACGGTTACCGTCGAATACCTGCAGCCCGGCATCGCCACCGAACCACAGCCGGCCATCCGCAGCCTCCACCACGCCGCCGGACGCGCCGACCTCAAAGACGTCTGCGTTGAAACCGTCATCCACCGAGCCTTGCAGCCGATAGGTGCTACCGGCATCAGCGAACCAGGCCGCTCCACCGGCGACGCCCAGCAGCGTCGCGCTGGCCGGAACCGACAACTGCGATGGCGCATCGAGGCGGGCAAAGGAACCATCCTTTGCATATACGAACCAGCCGTCCTGGCCCTGGAGCCAGACCCCTCCCTGTTTATCCGCCGCCAGGTGCAGCACGCTGCCGTACTGGAGTCCGCGCGGGTCTTCGAACTGGGAGAACGGCACCCGTGAAATACGGATCAGGCCAAAAGTATTGGTGCCAACCCACAGCTCACCTGCGCGATCCAGCCGTAGCGCGGTAACTCCGCTGCCCAGGGATTCATCGTCATGCGGCAGGTGTATCCGCTCCGGCGCCGCGGTTGGGTTTGCAGTATCGAACCCATACAGGCCCGAAACTGCACCGACAAAGAGGGTTCCATTCGCATCCATGACCGCCGAGTAAACCGTCTCTCTCAATGCATGCACCGGGTTCACGCGCCTGCCGTCGAAATACCCCAGCCCATGATGCGCTGCCAGCCACAAGCGCCCCGTGTCGTCGAGGGCCAGTCCACGCGCATCCCGCGCAGCCGGGCCACCGTCGACCAGTTCGAACCCCTCGCCGCTGTTGCGCAGCAGACCACGCTCGGTCGCGGCCCACAGGACTCCGTCAGGCGTCGCCAGCAAATCGCCGACGCGTGCTTCCGGCAACCACTCCGGACTCGTTTCCCGTTCCCATACCGGCTGCCCGTCGCGACTGACCAGTTTCGAGATACCGCCGCCGGCGGCCCACAACACGCCACCGGTCTGCTCGAAGTCCTGCACATCGCCATCCGGCGTGCCGGTATCGAAATGTGTAAAGCCACGCTGATCTGCGCGCACGATGCCGCCATCGACGGTGCCGATCCAGAGTTGTTCCTGGTCGTCCTCAAATAGCGACACGAGCTTGTTGGTGCCCAGCTGCGGTGTATCGTCGACTTCGTAGTTACTGAAGCGAACGCCGTCAAAACGGGTCAGACCGCCATAGGTCGTCACCCACAGGTAGCCATCCCGGGCCTCGATGACATCAGTAACGGTCTGCTGCAACAGGCCATCACGAACGGTCCATCGCTGGTGATTGATGAATTCCGACGCCGCGGGCACCAGGCCGGCGGAGCTGTCGGCCGAGGCGATAACCCCGAGCGCCAGGACCAGGAAATGAAGCGATTTATCCATGCGCGGCAGTATTTCTCTTTTGCATGCGCAGAATGCCACAGCGATGGCCCGGGAACACGCCGCTCCACTCAACGCGGCCCGCCAGCTAGTCACCCCAGCCACCCAGGTCGAGAAAGGGCCAGGTCGATACGTACAGGATAAACAGGGCGAAACCGATAAAAACGATGAACCGGACCGGGTACTGCCGGAACGAATCCAGCAGTGTGGCTTTTCCACCCGACTGTTCCACCTGTTGCCGCAATGCTTTGGCTTCCCTCTCGCGGATCTGCTGGTAATCGGCGATCAACTGCCGGGCCAACTCGAGCTGCGATTCATCGCGCAACCACAGCGCGCCGGCCGAAATACCCCAGTTGCCCGGTGGGGTGGCATAAAAATCAACGCCGGCATCGGTCAACACCTGCTGCAGGTCTTCGGCCTCATCGTCAGGAACGTTTCTCAGGCTGTAGAGGTGACGCGCCAAGTCAGACTCGCAATGGACTTTGATCCAACTAGTATAAAAGAGTCCCCGGCGAGGCGACCGGGCAAAGACGAACGCGGCGTAGTATGCACAGACCCGCCGCTATATACTTGATTCAAAAGCCCTTGCCGGAGAATACAGCGCTATGGGGGTGTGGCTGGAATTCAAGCGACGCAATGTCGTTCGGTTCGGGGCAGCTTAGGTTGTGGTCGCCTCGATCATCGCCCAGGTGGCGGAACTGGCGGTGGACAGCTTCAACGCCCCCGACCGGGTCATCCGGACCGTGCTGCCGGAGCCGGATCCGCGCTGGGATATGTTTGCTCAATGAAGTGCGTTTCCAGGCGTTTATCGATACAACGCTACGGGGTTGAACGACACGATGAACAGGTCCTCGCCCGAATCCATGCGCTGTCCCAAGTGCCGGGCCGACATGGAGCAGATCGAGCACGATGGCATCGAGGTCGATCGCTGCGTCCTGTGCAAGGGCCTGTGGTTCGATGCCAGCGAAGTCGAGGCGCTGCGCGGCCGCAGGGCCGCCGCGGTGCTGGACACCGGCGATGCCTCGCTGGGGGAACGGACCAATGCCATTGACCGGTATTGCTGTCCACGCTGCAGCGGTGCAATGGTGAAAATGGTGCACCCGAAACAGAGCCATATCTGGTACGAACGCTGCAGCGCCTGTCATGGCTCGTTCTTCGATGCCGGCGAGTTTCGCGACCTGTCCCGTTTCACGATCTCGGACCTGTTCAAGTGGCTCCGGGTGCCGGACCGCAGCTAAGGACAAGACTGTAGGATCAAGCCTGTCGTGAAACCCGGGATTCTGGCCATTATCGGTATCTTCGTGATCTTCGCGGCGCTGGAAGCGCTGCGGACGGGACTGCTGCGCAAGCCCGGTCAGCGGCGCCGGGACGGCTGGGTGGAAATCGTCAGCTCCCTGTCGCTGGTGCTGTTGACTCAGCCGCTGGTGCACATCCCGCGCTTCGCCAACCGGGCAAAGCCTTAGTCGACTTTCGCCTTGGCGTCATAATCGAAGACCCGGCGCAGCTGCGCAGCTGCCTCCTGTGCCGAGAGAATCAGTGCTTCCTCGTCGTGATGGATTGCGTGCTGGCGTTGCAGGGTTTTCTCGTCGTGCTCGCGAAACAGCGCAGCGGCCTGATCGGCTTCCTCGATGCTGCTGCCGAGAGCCACGAGAATATCCCTGCTGAGCTCGATGCTGGACAACAGCGTGTCACGAATCAGCCCGTCGACCCCGAGATCCATCAGCGCAAACGCATGCTGGCGGTTGCGGGCCCTCGCATAAATCTTGACGTTGGGAAAATGATGCCGGACCGCGCTGGCGATACGCATCGAATTCTCGATATCTTCAACCGCCAGCACGAAGACCCTTGCCTTGTCGACCCTGGCCGAGCGAAGCAACTCCAGGTTGGAAGCGTCGCCATAGTAAATCTTGTTACCGAAACGGCGCACAAAATCCACCTGCTCAGAGCTGTTTTCCAGGGCGGTAAAAGGAATGTTTTTCATCGTCAGTATGCGGGCGACGATCTGTCCGAAACGTCCGAAACCGGCAATGATGACCTGGTGATCGGTCTCCTCGATGTCGTCAAACGGCCGCTCCAGCTCCCGATCCAGCTGGGCCGACAGCCGATGACTGGCAATGTAGAGCAGCGGCGTCAGGGCCATCGACAAAGTAACGGCCAACACCAGCCGGCCGGCCACTTCCGGCGCGAGCACGCCGTTGGCCACGCCGAGGGTGAACAGCACGAAGGCAAACTCGCCGCCCTGGGCCAGGTTTGCCGCAAGACGAATCGAATCGCGCCCGGAGTAACCGAACAGGCGGCCGATCGGCACCAGCACCGCCAGTTTGACCACAATCAGCACCGCGGTGAGCCCGAGGATCAGCAGCGGCTCACTCAGCAGCAGCGTGAGATCGACGGCCATGCCAACGGCCACGAAAAACAGTCCCAGCAGCAGACCCTTGAACGGCTCGATATCGGACTCGAGCTGGTAGCTGTACTCCGAGTCCGCCACCAGGACGCCGGCGAGGAATGCGCCGAGCCCCATCGACAGGCCGAGCGAGTACATCAGCAACGCCGAGCCGAGCACCAGCAGCAGCGCCGCCGCGGTAAAAATCTCGTGAACCTGGCTGGATGCCACCAGCCGAAGCAGCGGCCGCAGCAGGTACCGGCCGCCCATGATAAACGCGGCCACCACGGCGACTGCGAGCGCCAGCTGTTGCAGCGGTGAGCTTTCCGGCGAGCCGTCGCCGGCCGTCACGGCCAGGTAGGGAACCAGCGCGATCAGCGGGATCACCGCCAGGTCCTGGAACAGCAAAACGCCAAACGAAGCCCGGCCCGATGGTGAACGCAGGTCTTTTTTCTCGGCCAGCATCTGCAGCACAAATGCGGTACTCGACAGCGAGAGGCCAAAGCCGACGAGCACCGCAGCCGGCAGGTCGCCGAGCCAGTAGTTCGCGAGCGCGGTCAAAAGCAGACCCGTGACCATCACCTGCGACAGGCCGATGCCGAAGACCAGCCGGCGCAGTAGCTTCAGGCGCGCGGGCTGCAGCTCGAGGCCGATAACGAACAGCAGCATGACCACGCCGATCTCGGCGAAATGCAGCACCGAATCGACGTCGGATACCACGCCAATACCGTAGGGGCCGAGCAGCAGCCCGGCGGCGAGGTAGCCGATGACCGACCCGAAACCGAGACGCCGGATCAGCGGGACAACAAATGTGGCGGCAGCGAGGAAAACCACTGCCTGGGCCAGCAAAGACGACATGGCAACCTCTTTGTGATCGTTCAGACGCCCGGGAAAACCGGGCTATCCCATTCTGGGGGCCGGTCGAGCGAAAAACCAGTACCGGCCAGCGGGGTCATCATCGCGAAAAGTAGCTGAAACCATACCCGACCGGGGTTATCATCCCGCCGCCCGCCAATGCGCGGGCTGACAACGGAGAAATCACATGTCGATGCGCACGGTCCTGGCAGCCCTGTTCAGCCTGCTGCCGATGCTGGCCCTGGCCAGCCAGGATGAAATACGCGAACTGTTATTCGAGGACGCGATGGCGGCGCGCGGCGCTGCCGACGCGGTGGCGGCCAAGACCTATTCACCCCGCAGCTACGAGCGTGGCGCAGAAACGCTGGCCGATGCCGAACGCGATTTCCGTATCAACCGGCCACTGGAACGCATTCGCCAGGGTGCCGCCGAGGCGGCGGTACACTTTCGCAGCGCCGCGGAAACCGCGCGCGCCGCGCAGGAAAGCCTCTCGGGGCTCATCAAGCTGCGTGAGGCGGCGTTGAGCGTCGACGGCGGCCTGGCTGACGAAGACAGCTGGCTGGCCGGTGAACGGCGCTTCCGCGAAGCCATCATCGAGTTTGAACGCGGCGACAAGAAGCTCGCGGCACGAAGGGCCGGCGAAGCCGAGGCACCTTACCGGCAGGCCGAGCTCGCCGGCATCAAGGCCCGCTACCTGAACGAGGCGCGCCGGGTGCTGGCGCAGGCGGAGGAGGCACGCGCCGAACGCTATGCGCCGACGACCTACGCCCGCGCAAAACAGCTGCTGGCGGTCGCGTCGAAAGAGCTGACGGAAGACCGCTACGACATCGACCGGCCCCGCGATCTTGCCCGCCAGGCCGAGGTCGAGGCCCGTCACGCCCTTTACCTGGCCGACTACGTGCGGCGGGCACGCAAGGAGAAAATCGATGCCGAAGCGCTGATCCTGGCCGGCGAAGTGCCGCTGCGGCAGATCGCCGGGGCCGCCGACCTGTCGGTCAACTTCCACCAGGGCTATGAGCTGGCCACCGTGGCCATCATGGACTACATCGAGGCACTGCAGGACGACCTGCGCAACACCCGGCAGGACCTCTACGAGCGCAACGCCCAGGTCGATGCACTGGAAACGCAGCTGGATTCGCTGGAATCCCGTCTCGGCGGAATCAGCGAGGAGCGCAAGGCGCTGGAGGCCGAACTGGCCCGCCAGGAGCGCGAGCGTGAGCAGTTCGCCCGCATTGAAACCATGTTCACAGACGACCAGGCCGATGTCTTGCGCGACGGTGGCGAAGTCATTATCCGCCTCGTTGGCACCAGCTTTCCCTCGGGGCAGGCGGCGATCGAACCGACCGCCTACGAGCTGCTGGGCACCCTGATCCGGGCCGTCGACATATTCCCGAATTCACAGGTCCGTATCGAGGGCCACACCGATGCCTACGGCAGTGACTCGTTCAACATGGAGCTGTCGCAGAAGCGCGCCGATGCGGTGCTGAACTACGTGCTGGAAAACTCCGACATCGAGGCGTTCCGGCTCAGCGCCACCGGCTATGGCGAAACCCGGCCAATTGCCAACAACGAGACCGAGGAAGGCCGGGCCCGCAACCGGCGCACCGATGTGGTGATCCGCCCCCGCGCAACTCGCTGAGTCAGACGCCGGCACGCGGGCGTCACCGTCCGCGTGCCCGGCTCAGGCTTCGCGCAGGTAGCCCCACGCGTGGAGCTTGTCGTGATCCTCGAACCAGCGGTCACCGATGTCCTTGCGGTAGTACATGTTCGGAATGAGGATGTTCTGGATCCGGTTGTAGGCCTGCGACTGGGCCTGCTTTACCGAGAGACCCGTACCCGTCACGATGAGAACGACGCCCGAGCTTCCGGTAATCAGCCACTCACCGTTGACCTCGCGGATGTCCTCAATGTGAATTCCTTCGCGGTTCGGCTTGCGAAAAATGACCACGCGGTCGCGTGAATTGACGTCGAAAGTCTTTTCGTCGTTGTAGGGAAACGGCGGCACGACGATACGCACACCCACCTGGAAACCACGCTTGCAGCGGAAGTTGTCCAGCGTGCCGCGCGCCATTCCGGCAAAAAAGTCGCCCAGCGGCATCGCCAGCCCGTCGCTCTGGATGCTGATCGTCGGGTAGCCGAACCGGGCGGTAAACTCCAGCGGGTAAATGCCCTTGCCGTTGACGATGCAATTGACGTCGATATAGCCCACGTAGCCTTCTTCGGCCAGGCGCTGCTCCAGTTTTCCGAGTGTCGCGGCAAAGATCCGGTTCGGTTCGCTCCAGTACATGCAGGTGCCCATTTCCCCGGTGGACGGCCCGATGTCGCCCGGGAACAACAGCTTGTGCTCGAAGTTGACGTTGATCGGGTGCATGAAGCGCTTGCCGTTGAAAAACGCGCCGACGGCAACCTCGACACCGCGCACTCGTTTCTGCAGCTGGAATACCTTGACCGTATCGGCATAGGCGGCCTTGTACGACTGCAGCACGTGAACGACGTCTTTGCCGTCGTCCTCGCGGCCCACGAACAACAGGCGCTTGATGTTCTGCGCCTCGCCGCTGGGCTTGATGACATAGGCGGAGGGATGTTTCTCCACAAAAGCGATGGCTGAATCGAAATCGCTGAAGTCCTGGAACGGAATGATCGATACACCGTGGCGGCGCAGCTCCTCCTGGCCAAAGCTGCGATCGTCTTCGAGCTTGTCGGTGTAGGCGGTGCCACCTACGACGTGGTGACCCTCGGCCCGCAGTTTCTCCGCTTTTGCGCCCTGCCCCAGGACATCGTCGAAGATGATGACATCGGCCCAATCGACATGGGGCTCCCACTGATCGACCTTGGGCACCAGGCCGTCGGCGATGGAACGCTCGCTCTCGGCCTCGATGAAATAACGCACCTCGTGGCCCTCGCGCACCAGCTGCCATGCGATATCGCTGATCAGCGCATCGATCGATACGAGCAGGAACTTGTAGCGTGTGTCCGGCATCTGCCGTTACCTCCGCGAAACGTTGCCGGCAGACGGGCCCGGATTGCGCGAATGATACGCCTGGCCGCGGACTTAGGGGAGATATCCGAGCAGGAGCAGGCGCACGCTGTCGCCCGGGTTGATTGTCAGGCCGTCGGTGCGACAGTCCCAGGGATCGAGGCCGCTGCGGGGCGACAGGACCACCTGGCCGGTCGTGACATTCTCGCAGCGCGTCAGCATCGGCCGGCCGGCGAGGCCGATCGCCTTGCCGCCGACCTGGGCGCTACCGGTTGCCGTTCCCTCGAACAACATCACCACCCTTTCGCCGGGCGCGTACTCGAGACCCTTCCAGCCGCAGTCCCAGGCGCTCTTCGCGGACGCAAAAATCACGTTCGATGGCCGGTCGAGGTTCAGACAAATAACCCGGGTTCCGGCAACGTTGGTCAACGTCGCCCCAGGTCCGGGTGGCCGGCCGTAAACGACGTAACTGGCGCCTGCCTCCGAACGGCCGCCGGGGTCCGCCGCGTAGGCGCCGATGAGCAAATCACCGATCCCGTCGCTGTTCAGGTCGCCGGCACCACTCACCCATCGCCCCGCGCGATCACCGGGGGCAATGCCATTGAGAACGAGGCCATTCGTACCGTCGAGGCTCCCCAGCTCGAAGCTCCCGGCGCTGCCCAGCCCAGGCTCACCATAGATCACGTAAGCTGCGCCGGCATCGGAAGTGCCGTTGGGGTCAGCCCACTTCGCTCCGATGAGCAGATCGTCGATACCGTCACCGCTGACATCCCCCGGCCCGCTCACCGAAAGCCCGGAGAGGTCGCCTGCGGCAACGCCGTTGATCACAAAGCCGTTGGGCCCGTTCAGCGAAGCCAGCTCCAGCGTGCCGCTGCTGCCGACACCCGGCGCGCCAAATACCACGTAGCTGGCTCCGGAGCGTGGACCAGTGGCGCTCGCCCGGTAAGCACCGATCAACAGGTCGTCGAGACCGTCCTGGTTGACGTCGCCGACGCCGCTCACTGAAAGGCCGGAGCGATCGTCGGCAGCGGCTCCATTGATCGTGAATCCGTTGCTACCGTCGAGGCTGGCGAGTTCCAGTGCTCCACCGGAACCCAGCAACGGCGCACCGAAGACGACGTAGCTCGTCCCCGCCAGCGACAGCCCGTTGGGATCGGCGAGAGCCGCGCCTATGACAATGTCGTCGACCCCGTCTCCGTTGATGTCGCCTGCCCCGCCCACGGCAAAACCCGCACGATCCCCGGGTTGAATTCCGTTCAGGATGAATCCATTGCTGCCATCGAAATCCCCGGCCTCAATCGTTCCCCCGCTGCCGACAAAGGGCCCTCCAAAAACCACGTAGCTCGAACCAGCATCCCAGATTCCGTCGGGTACGGCTCGCGGGTCGCCAACGATTGCATCGTCGAAGCCATCAGCGTTGACATCCCCAAGCGCACTCACTGCGATACCGCGAGGATGCCGCTCTTCGAGCGAAAGTTCGCCGTTGAGAACCAGGCCGCTGCTGCCATCGAGTGCAGCGAGCTCAACTGCGCCACTGCTGCCCAGTCCGACGCTACCGAACACTACATAGGCAGCTCCGGAGTCTTCCCCGTTGGGTTCGGCGCCCGATGCACCTATGACCAGGTCGTCGATTCCATCGCCATTGAGATCCCGTGCGGTACTCACCGACGTGCCGGAATCGTCTCCGCTCTGGACACCGTTCACTACAAAACCCTCTGAACCGTCCAGGAGGGCAAGTTCGATCAGTCCGCCGGCCCCTACACCAGACCCGCCAAACACGACGTAACTCGCACCTGAGCCGTCTCCATTCGGATCGGCGCCGATGGCGCCCACCACGAGATCGCCAATGCCGTCACCGTTGACATCCCCGGCTGAATTCGCCGAGCAGCCCGTACGATCGCCTGCCGCAGCGCCATTGAGAGCAAAACCATTGGTGCCGTCGAGAGCCGACACGTTGAGCTCGCCTTTGTTTCCGGCGCCACCGAACACGACGTATGCCGCCCCGGCATCGGTGCCGTTCGGGTCCGCCCCGAACGCGCCGATTACAATGTCACTGATCGCGTCCCCATTCAGATCGCCCGCGCTGCCTACCGAGATTCCCGTGCTATCGCCATTGGCGTCACCCAGCACCGTCAGTCCATCGGTGTCCCCGAGAGTCGATAAACGCAGGAGACCGCTGCTGCCAATGTCGTTACGCCCGAAAACGACGTATCCGGCGCCCGATTCCGCGCCATGAGCGTCAGCCAGGTAGGCACCAACCAGCAAATCGTCTGTTCCGTCGTCATTGAAGTCGCCTGCGCTGCTCACCGCCACGCCCGCCAAGTCATTAGGTGTCGCGCCCGCTACGATGAAGCCGTTACTGCCGTCCAGCGTCCATAGACCGAGACTGCCGCTTTCCGCAACGCCAGCGCCACCGAACACTACGAAAGCCGCACCTGAGTTCAGACCGGCAGGATCGGCGCGGTGGGCGCCTAGCACGAGATCCGAGAATCCGTCGTTATTGATGTCACCAGCTCCGGCCGCGGAGTAACCGGTGAGAAAATCGACGCCGGCACCCATCAGGACAAACCCATTAGTGCCATCCAGCGATGACAACTCTAGGACACCGCTGCCGCCAACCCCGGTACCGCCGTACAGGACGTAAGCCGCGCCCGCATAGCGGATACCGGCAGGCTCGGCAAAAGGTGCACCGATCACGAGGTCGTCGATACCGTCGCCGTTGAAATCACCCAGCGAAGCTACCGCAACGCCCGACCGGTTGTCCGGTCCCTCGCCATTCACAACGAAACCGTCCGTGCCGTCGAGCGCAGACAGCTCAAGCGTGCCCGGTCCGGCGAGATGGGGGCCGCCGAAGACGATGTAGCTCGCTCCCGACTCATCATCATTCGGGTCAGCGTGCAGTGCACCGATGATCAGGTCGTCATTGCCGTCGCCATTGACGTCGCCAGCCGAGGAAACCGAGATTCCCGTCGCGGTTTCCTGGGTCCGCCCTGAGGCGCCGTTTACGATAAACCCGTTTGAACCATCGACTGTCGACAGCTCTACGGCACCGCTGCTGCCCAACCCGGCGCCGCCGAACAGGACATAGCTCGCGCCCGCGTAGAAATCCGTGCCGGCGTTCTCCGCCGCAATGATCAGGTCATCGATACCGTCGCCATTCAGGTCGCCGGCATTGCTGACCGCGCCGCCGGCCTCGTCATCGGCGGTCACACCGTTGACGACGTAACCGTTGCTGCCGTCGAGGCTCGAGAGTTCGAGCAATGCGCTGGTTGGTCCGGCCGTGCCAAAAACCACGTAGCTGGCGCCGGAGTTCTTGCCGTTGGGATCGGCATGGAACGCACCGACGACCAGGTCGTCGATACCGTCGTCGTTGACGTCGCCGGCGCCGCTGATGGGATAACCGGATTCGTCACCCGGGTTGACGCCATGGAGGACGTAACCATTGATTCCGTCGAGATCTGCAAGCTCGAGCTCGAGACGACCCGCCCCGGACTGGTCCGGAGCCAGGCACACGCTTACGCACAGCAAACCGCTGAGGAACCAGGCCCTTTCCGGCAGCCTGTCTGGACAAATTCCCTCTTGCTTCATCCTTTAGTCACGCAGGCGTCAGGGTATCGACAGGGATTCGAGGAACCGGCACTGGATACCGGCACAGGATTGGAGCAGCCCCAGCAGTGTACCGAAAGGCGCGCCCGGTGGCGGCACTAGCGACTGCATCTGGTACGGGTCTGTCAGCAGATCGTAGAACTCGACATGAGTGGGCGCCTGCGTATTGCTCAGGTTTGCAAACGTGGTCGAGAATACCAGGTCTCTCGACGTGTCGCGGTAGCGCAGGGCCGCGTACTTGGCATAGCCGCTGTCCGGCACATAATAGTGTTCGACGAGGAATACTTTACGGTGCCACAAATGGTTGACGGGGTCAGCCAGCAACGAAACCAGGCTCGTCCCGTCGAGCTGATAGGGCGGCACCACATCCGCATAGTCGACCAGCGTCGCCGCCAGGTCATTGTTGATCACGGTCTGGCTCGCGACCACGCCAGCGGGTATTCCCGGTCCACGGATCAGCAGCGGCACGCGGATCGACTCTTCGTAAACGACCTCTTTGCCGGAGGCGCGGTGCTCGCCGTACATCCAGCCATTGTCCGAGGTGAAAATCACCACCGTATCGTTGTCGACGCCGTTGGCAATGAGCCGGTCCATCACGGTGCCGACCAGGTCGTCGACTGCCATCATCGAGGCCATCATCGACTTGTACTGGTCGATCATCATCACGGCTTCGTCGGGGATGACCATCGGCGGGATATCGGCCGGGCACTGGTGAGTAGCCGCCGGCGGCGACATCGGCAGGCAGGTGGGCTTGTCCGACATGTCCGGCTCGTTGAACGAGGGCTTGATCAACGGGCCGGGAAGCTCGCCGTTGGCCAGATCCCCATCGACCAGGTAGGCGTGACGCGGAGCCGGCCGGATCACCGGCTCGAAGCGGCTCATCAGCAGGTCATCGGGAATCGGCTCGACATGCGGCGCAAAGGTGTCGACGAACAGCAGGAACGGCGTGCCGCCGGCAACGCTGTCATCGATGAAACCGGCGGCACGGTCCGCCAGCACATCGGTCTGGTATTCCGCCTCGGCATTGCCGAACGCGATCAGGGTGCCGTTGTAATTCAGCTCATAGTCGAACACTTTGAAAGTGCCCGGGTCCACGAGTCCGTGCCACTCGTCATAGCCCGCGGGCACGTGCAGCCTGGGGTCAGGTTGACCCGGCTCCAGCTCGGTGCCCAGCAGACACACGCCGTCAGGACCACAGACCCCGTAACCGTTGAGGTACCGCCCGACGTGACCGGTGCGGTAGCCCGACGCCTGCAGCCACGTCGCCACGGTCGATGACTCGCGGCCGGGGTCGGCGCCGTTGGGCAACCAGCCCTCCCAGGCAATACCCGGATAGTTGCCGGCATCGAAACCGGTCCGCCGATTGTGATAAACGCGGTGATTGTGAGTGTACTGTCCGCGCAACAGGGTTACCCGCGACGGGCAGCACAACGCGTTGCTGACAAAAGAATTATCGAACTTCACGCCGCCGTTGACGAGATATTGCTGGATATTGGGCGCCAGGCCCAGGTCCAGCGTTGCCGCAAGCAGGTCTTCGGACAAATCGTCGGAGAGCACCACCACGAGATTGGGGCGCTCCTGTGCGCCGGCAACGGACGCAGCGAGCATGGCCAGTGACAGGAAAGCCGTAGCGATTGCGGTTTTTTTCATTGTTGTAGTCCCCCGGACGAGTTTCTTACTTGGCTGTACCGCGCACGAAGACCCTGACAGCATCGCCGGGACTGACGCTGAGACCCGCCGTTTCGCAGTTCCATCCCGTACCGCCCGTCCCGGAAACCGACACACTCTGACCGGTCGTTTCGTTGACACAATAGGTCAGCAGCTCACCGGTGCTGAAGCCAAATGCGGTTCCGGCGAATGGTGCCGTAGCGGTCGCGACACCCTCGAACAGCGTGTCGATCGAATCCAATGAGCTAATCGCCAGGCCTTGATCCTCGCAATCCCAGGCGTTGCCGCCCTCCAGGAGAAATGACGCACCCTGGCTGGTTGTCGCGTTGAGGCAGGTTGCGCGCTCACCGAGAACACCAGACAGCATGACGCCCGGACCCGGGCCGTTGCCGAATACCACGTAGCTCTCACCGGCCCTGCTGCCGGTTGGATCCGCCATCCAGGCACCAATGAGAATATCGTCGGCGCCGTCGGCGTTGACATCACCGGCGCCACTCACCGACCGCCCCGAGTAATCCGACCTGGCCGCGCCGAGTAGCACCATGCCGCTGCTGTCATCGAGTTCGGCAAGCTCGACGACACCGCTCGCACCGACATCGGGCCCGCCGTAAACGAGATAGGACACGCCTGACTTGTAGCCGTTGGCGTTCGAACCGTTGGCGCCGATGAGCAGGTCGTCGAAGCCGTCACGATTGATGTCACCGGCAGCGCTCACCGCGGCACCCACGAAATCGTTCGAACTTTCGCCGTTGAGCCGGAAGCCGTTGCTGCCGTCGAGCGTCGAGAGTTCGAGGACACCACTGCTGCCGAGTCCCGCGGAACCGAAGACCACGTAGGCGGCACCGGACTCATAGCCGTTGACGTCGGAGCGGTAGGCACCAACCAGCAGGTCTGCGACGCCGTCGTTGTTCATGTCGCCCGCGCGGCTCGCTGCATTACAGGTGAAATCCTCAAATGCGGGACCGTTGAGGACAAAACCGTTGGATCCATCGAGAGCGGATAGCTCGAGTACGCCGCTGCTGCCCAGCCCCACACCACCAGGGCCACCCCGAACTCGCTGGTCAGGGATTTCATCAGCTCCAGAATCTGAGCCTGAATGGTTACATCGAGAGCGGTAGTAGGCTCGTCGGC
>JAHEKH010000146.1 GCA_024638445.1 Gammaproteobacteria bacterium
CTACCAGATGGATTTCGCCAATACCGACGAGGCCCTGCGCGAGGTATCTCTGGACATCGCCGAGGGCGCCGACATGGTGATGATCAAGCCGGGCCTGCCCTACCTCGACATAGTCAGGCGGGTCAAAGAGCGGTTTGGTTATCCGACTTTCGTGTACCAGGTCAGCGGCGAGTACTCGATGCTGCGCGGCGCCGTCGATGCCGGCATGCTGTCGGAAGACGCGATACTCGAGTCACTGGCGTGCATCCGCCGTGCCGGGGCAGACGCGATACTGACGTATTTCGCCCCTGAAGCCGCCCGCGCGTTACGCGATCAATGACTGACCGCTACGCGGTGATCGGCCACCCGGTCGCGCAGAGCCGGTCGCCCTGGATTCATGCGCAGTTTGCCGGCCAGCTGCGGATGGACATGGACTACTCGCGCATCGATTGCCCGCCGGAAGAAGCGGAGCGCACGATGCGTTCGTTTTTCGCCGGCGGCGGCAGCGGTCTCAACGTCACGGCGCCGCACAAGCAGGCGGCCTTTCTCATCGCCGACCGGATCGGCATGCGGGCGAGAATCGCCGGAGCCGTAAACACCTTAACGCGCGAAGACGACGGCCAGCTGACCGGCGACAACACCGACGGTACCGGCCTGGTACGCGACCTGGTGCAGAACCTCGGTGTCGCGGTGACCGGTTCCCGGGTGCTGCTGCTGGGTGCCGGTGGAGCCGCGCGCGGCGTGGTAGCGCCGCTGCTCGGCCAGAAGGTCGCGCGACTGACGATTGCGAATCGCACCCATGAAAAAGCCCTCGCGCTGGCCGAGACTTTCGCCGGTTTCGGGCCGGTGGATGCCCGCCGTCCAGACCGGCTGACGCCGGGTTTTGACGTGATCATCAACGCAACCGCCGCCGGTCTCAGGGGCGGTGTGCCGGGCGGTGTGCCGGACATTGATGCCGCGATCGTCGAAGGCAGCTGCTGTTACGACCTGACTTATGGCGACGGCGGACTGACGTCATTCGTAACCTGGGCGGGTGAGAACGGAGCCCGGGAAATCCACGACGGCTGGGGCATGCTGGTAGAGCAGGCCGCGGAATCGTTCTACCTGTGGCGCGGCACCTGGCCTCAGACCGGCCCGGTCATCGCCGCCCGCCCCTTCTGATCGCCGGACGGCGGCTATCCTGCCGCGAGATAACGGTTTTTGAGCCTGACGTAATGCTGCGCCGAGTAACGCAGCATCTCCAGCTCGTCGCCCGTGAGCTCGCGAACACGACGGGCCGGGCTGCCGCGGTACAGGTGACCCGGTGCGAGAGTCTTACCGGGCGATACCAGGCTGCCCGCACCGACGATGATGTCGTCGCCGAGTACCGCACCGTCCATCACGATCGCTCCCATTCCAACCAGGCAGCGATCGCCGATGGTGCACGCGTGCAGGATGACCTTGTGGCCGACGGTCACTTCGCGGCCGACAATCAGCGGTATACCGCCCTGGCTGTAGCGGCCGTCGTGAGTTACATGCAGCACTGACCCGTCCTGGATATTCGTTGCGTCGCCGATCTCGATTGAATTGACGTCGCCGCGAACCACCGCCATCGGCCAGACCGACACATCGTTTCCGCAACGCACCTGGCCGAGCACCTCGGCAGCTGGATCGATATAAACGCGTTCGCCCAGTTCGGGCGTGTGACTGTCGAAGGAACGGAGCATGCCCACTGTTTAGCACAACGCCTGCGGCGAATACACCGCCGGGCATGATAGGGTTCGCGTCGGGCCGGCCACAGCGAATCACGGCCCGCCTGGCTGCGGCCGGGCTACTCGTTTTTGGGTTATCGGTGAAAAAATAATGACGGCGGGATTACTGTTTTTGCTGGTGTTCTGCGGCGGCTTCAGCATCATGTCCATCGAGCTGCTGGGCGGCCGCATCCTGGCACCGTACTTCGGCAGCAGCATCTATGTCTGGGGCAGCCTGATCACAGTGTTCATGCTGGCCCTGTCGATCGGCTACCTGCTTGGCGGTCGATTTTCGTTGCAGAACCCCTCTCTGAAGCGCTTTGGCGCTCTGTTCATAGCCTCGGCGCTGTTGACCCTGCCGCTGCTGCTGGCAGGGAACCTGTTGATGGACGTGGTGTTCGAATATGTCGAGGACCCTCGCTATGGCTCGTTGCTGGCATCAGTCGTTCTGTTCCTGCTGCCGACTATCGCGCTCGGCATGATTTCGCCGTACGCGGTGCGGCTGCTGGTCGATCACCGCGACGAGAGTGGACATGTGGCGGGTAAACTGTACTTCGTGTCGACGATCGGCAGTGCATTGGGCACCTTGCTGACGTCGTTTTACCTGGTGTTGTATTTCGAAGTGAACCAGATACTGATTGCTATCTTCCTGGCGCTGCTGTTGTGCGGCGCGACCGCTTTTGCTTCGGGATTCAGGCAGGCTGCTGTATGAGATTGCTGCTGGGCCTGCTGTTGGTCGCAGCGAGCGCGGCGGGCGCCGCGGAACGGACGCTGCACACCGAGCGCTCGCTCTATCGCAATATCTCGGTAATCGAGGAAGACGGCGTTCGTTGCCTGCGCTTCACCGTGAAACGGCGCGAGAGCCGCCAGTCGTGTATCGACATGGCCGACCCGGACCGGCTCGTGCTGCCCTATACGCCGATTGCCTTCGCCGGGCTGGCGGTCAATCCGCAGCCGCAGCGGGTGCTGGTGCTGGGCCTGGGTGGCGGCACGATCGTCAACGTGTTCGACCAGCTGTTTCCCGGCATCGAGGTCGACGCGGTGGAGATCGATCCGGCCGTCATCAACGTCGCGCGGGACTATTTCAACTTCAGCGAAACCGCCAGCCAGCGGGTCTATGCACGCGACGGCCGGGTATTCGTGAGACGTGCGTTGCGCAAGGGCAAGCGCTACGACTACATCCTGCTCGATGCCTTTAACGGCGACTATATTCCCGAGCACCTGATGACTGCGGAGTTCCTGGAAGAATGCCGCCAGCTGCTGAGCGAGGATGGCGTGCTGGTCGCCAACACCTTCTCGTCCAGCCGCCTGTACAACAGCGAATCCGCCACCTATCACTCGGTTTTCGGCGATTTTCTGAACCTGCGGCGGCGGCTGGGCAACCGGATCATCGTGGCCGCGCCAGACGGGCTACCGCCGGAAGATACGCTGCGGGCCAACGTCGAGTCGATCGACGCCGATCTCGAGCGATTCGGTATCGACCTGGTGCGCGCGCTGTCGCTGGATCGCGGCCGCGACTGGCGACGCAAGGCCCGCCTGCTAACCGACCAGTTTTCGCCCGCCAACCTGATGAAATCACAGGGCGATTCCGACGAGTAGTCGCCACCCGTCCATGGAGCGCCTGATTCAATGACAGACCGCCGCCGCAAGATTTTCGATGGCCGGATCATCGACCTGCACGTCGAGCAGGTGACATTGCCCAACGGTACCGAGCTGGAAATGGAAATCGTCGGTCACCCGGGCGGCGCCGCGGTGGTTGCGCTGGATTCCAACAGCCGTGTCTGCCTGCTGAACCAGTATCGCCACGTGACCGGTGGCTACCTGTGGGAGCTGCCTGCCGGCAAGATCGATGACAACGAACCGCCGGAGATCACCGCGGAACGGGAGTTGCGGGACGAAGCCGGCGTCATCGCCGCCGACTGGCATAACCTCGGCGATATCGTCAGCTCGCCGGGCGTGTTCTCGGAAGTCATTTACCTCTACCTGGCACGTGACCTGACCCTGGTCGAACCCAACAATGACGCGGACGAAGTGCTGGAAATTCACTGGATCAACTTCGCCGAGGCGCTGCGATGGGCGCAGCAGGGCAAGATCCGGGATGCGAAATCAGTTGCCGCGCTCATGCGCACTGCCGCGGTGCTGTCCTAGAGACTCGTTTCCGTGCAGTTGCCTTGAGCCACCGGCCTCCGCGACAATCCGGGCGACGATGAAATACGAGAAAACCGAAAACCCGCGCAAGGAAGACGTCGACGTCGTGCTGGAAAACCTGCGCGCCTACAATCGCTCGCAGGCGCCGGAGCAACCGCAGCAGCGAATGGCGGTTTTTGCCCGCAACGCCAAAGACCAGGTCATCGGCGGCGCCACCGGCGAAGTGAACTGGGGCTGGCTCTATATCGAAATGCTGTGGGTCCACGAAGACTATCGCGACCAGGATGTCGGCACCCGCCTGCTGTCTGACATCGAGGACATGGCGCGAAAGTACGACGTCGTGGGCTTTCACCTCGGCACGGTCGACTTCCAGGCGCTCGATTTTTATCTCAAGAACGGCTACGAGGTCTGGGGCCAGCTGGCAGATTTCCCGCCGGGCCACACCAACTATTCCCTGAAGAAGCTCGCCCGCCGCCCCAACTGATCGCTCTGACCGCCTGGTTGATATGTCGACGGCGCGCTGAGTTCAATACGCGATAATCCGGTGCTTCAAAAAAACCCGTGGAACCGGCATCCGCTCCCGTCAGGGACACTCGCCCGGCCCGCAGGCGCGGACGCTGACGCTGACCGGGCCTGCGGCTGGCGCGGTGCAGATGTAGCGGAGCGCAGCCGCGGACTCGTACTGGCAGGTCACACCACCGGTCAGTGACCAGTTGAGCTCGGCACCGCCAAAAATCTGGTCGGCCGGCAAATAGATTTCGGTCGGGCCCTTCGCGGGTTCGTGGTACCAGGCAAAAGCGAAGCGCTCCTCGCCCTGGGTGCCTGCCTCGACGGCCTGGAAAAACAGCGGCTGACCGGCGATCTTTTGCGGGTAAGCGCGACGGCGAAAATTCGGCCGCAGCGTGCCGGTGTCATCGACGATGCTGAAGTCTTCGTCATTCCAGCCGTCTTTCAGCTCGGGCGTCCAGTTGGGCGTGTAGACCCACTGTGCCGATGACGTCAGCTCTTCGTTCAGCAGGCGGTAGTACTCGGCCAGGTAATACGGTCCGCTCACCGAGGGGCCCTGCGCACCGAATTCGCCAACAAACAGCGGCGCGCCGAGTTCGGCAGCCTTGTCGCGCATACGCTGCACCGGCGGGTCGAGCGGATTACCGAACCATTCGCCGGCGACCACGACAGAGCCTTCGTAATAGTGGGCCGCGTAAACGAAGTTAT
>JAHEKH010000147.1 GCA_024638445.1 Gammaproteobacteria bacterium
GTGGTGGCGCCGGCCGATATCCGGGTTTTCGAGGTCGATCGCGAGACCTTCGGGGCCCACGGTCATGAATGGTGTCGCGGTAGCCGGTGACCAGCCCAGGTAGAGCTTGGAACGAACCGCGGAGAAGTCGGCGATGGTTCCGGCCTCGAAGTCCGGCGGTGCGACACCGAAGGCTGTCACGAAACCGGATGCCTTGACCGCGCTTCCGGCCGCGAGCCCGCTGGTGTCAAGAACACCGGTCGCGACCTCATAGTCATTCGGGTCGGCATCCATGCCGGGCATACCCGTGCCCGCAAAGTCGAATATCGAAACACTGCGGCCACCAACCTGCTGGAGATCCATGTTGACCTGTGCATCGGCGATATCGGTTGCCGTGCCGGTGATGATGGTACGGTGCATGCGTATCCGCCCGTCGGTTGCATCGAGCAGCAGTTCATCCGGTGTTTCGTTGGCCACCCGCCCAAATGCCAGGATTCTCTGGCCAACCGACAGGGCGCCGGCGCCACCGTCAAAATCCGGGGTTCCGGCCTTGCGAACGACCGTCTCCGGGCCGATCACGATTTCGACGTTTCCGCGGAAAACGACGGCGCCCTGTTCCCGCACCAGGGTCGCACCACGCACCGTCAGGACATCGTCGACACGGGACGCAATGACACCCTTGACGATATCGGCGTCATGTCCCGGCACGCTGCTGCCGGCATAAACCTCAGTCGCGGAAAACCGGTGATCGGGCACGTCCAGTTTGCCGAATGCCAGCGTTGCGGCGCCGGCCGGTAAAGCGTCCAGCGCCAGCAGACCCTCGGCACCGGTATAGCTCTGCCCGTCGATCTCGAAAGCGGTTTCGGCCGTCGTGTGGACCCGCACCCGTCCAAAATCGCCACGCCAGTGCCAGAACGGGCGCAGCGCCACGACATAGAGCGACTCGTCGGAGGCAACCGAAACCAGCGGGCCGCGCAGGCGCATTTCCTTGCCGTCGACCGGGTCGATGTCGGCAACCAGGAAGGGCGCCGCGATCGCGGTCGCGGGCGACGTTGTCAGATCGACTTCGTGCGAGGCGGCGAGGTCGAAATCGACCACCATGAGTGACGGCAGTCCGGGCGAGACGACCAGCGGTCGGTCGTCGGCGAACTGGAGCTCGAAGGTCTCCAGTCCGAGCGGCTGACCGTCGCTGTTGACCACCTGCGCCTTGACCGGCTGGCCATCGAGCTCCACCGTCACCTCCGCAGAAGCATAATCCAGCGTGATCGAGGCGGAAACGTAGGTACCCGGCGGCACCGTCGCGGCAGTCAGGAACTCCGTCAGCTCCGTGTATTGAGCGAAATCGACGACAGCGCTTTGCGGCAGCGTCTCGACGCTGACGCCGTCGGCGCGCTGCAGGCTGAGTGAACTGACGCCCGTCGAATACTGCAGGAAGTCGCCATCGGCGTCAGTCAGGCCCAGCAGGACCGTGCCACAGTCATCGCTGCAGCTGGCGGTGTCTGGCCCGGGTGTGCCCCCGGCAGGCGCCGGGACAGGGCTGTCGCCGGACGATCCGCTGCCACAGCCGCCGAGGGCCAGCAGCATTAACAGGGCGGCGATCCGGCCGGTCGTGTTACGAGGTGTCATGGGTAATCTCCCTTGGTACGGTTCTCACCCGTTACAACGCAGCGGCAGCACGGTGGTTGACAATTCGCGCGCCTGAGACGCCCGTCAACGCCCTCCCGGCACGTAAACGCTAGAATTGCGTCAGTTTTCACAGTTTTGCCCTGACCGCGGCGGCGAAACCGGTAGAATGTTATCCAGGGCCACGGATCGGCTCGTGCTGCGGTAGGGAGTTCCGTCTATGTCCACGCCACAAAAGAAAAAGAAAAGATGAGCGCAGGTCTCGATTTTGTCGGCACCCGGATTGCGGTCGATTTACAGAACACGACCGCCGAAAGCCTCGAGACAGTCATCGATGGCTGCCTGGCGTCGCTGTGCGAGGCGGCAGAACTCGATGCCGCCTGCATCGCACTCTACGATCCGGCGGGCCGTGAGATCAGGACCCTGCACCAGGCGGGGCGTGACGGCGCCGCGTGCCGGCCCGATGCGCTGGCCGGTGCCAGCCTGTCGCACTTGCCCTGGTGGAAGTCAGGTCTCGAGCACCTGCGGGTACACGAAATTCTCGACACGACCTATGTCGATGAGGCGATGGCGGCCGAGGGCAGCCTGCTGCGTGAATCCGGTATTGGCTCGGTGCTGCTGGCAGGCTTCGACACCGGCGGGCGTCACAGTGGATTTATCGCGCTTTTGAGCGAGCAGCCGCATGACGGCTGGGATGTGCAGCTGCACCTGTTGCTGAAGCTGGTGGGCTCCACGCTGGCCAGCAGCCTGGAGCGGCTGGATGCCGAGCGGCAGCTGGCCGACGAAAGGGTGCGCAGCGAACTGACGATGTTTACCGCCAACGACGGCATGTGGGATTACGATGTCGAGGCTAACTCGGTCTGGTTCTCGCCGCGCTGGAAAATGATGCTCGGTTATGAAGACGCTGACTTCGAGAGCAATGCGCCGGACTGGCGTCAGCTGGTCCATCCCGATGACCTGTCACGGGTCCAGGGCCTGTTGCGCAAGCACCTGTCCGGTGAGGCAGAGCTGTTTGAGAGCATTCACCGCATGCGTCACCGCAGCGGCGAGTGGCGCTGGATGCTCAGCCGTGCAAAAGCCGTACCGGCAGAGGACGGTCGCGCCAAGCGGGTGGTGGGCGTAGAACTCGACATTACCGAGCGAAAGTTTTTCGAGCAGGAGCTGCACCGGGAAAAAGAACGCGCGCAGATCACGCTGCAGTCTATTGGTGACGGCGTTATCACCACCGACCGCGAGGGTCGGATCGAATACATCAACCCGGTAGCCGAGGAGCTGACCGGCTGGAAACTGGAGGATGCCGCAGGGCGGCCGGTCAATGACGTTTTTCGTGGCTACCACGAGGAAACCTGCGAACCGCTGGAGAACCCGCTGGCCGTGGCAATGCGCAGCCACCGGCCGGTCAAGTCATTACGCCCGACACTGCTGATTCGCCGCGACGGCAACGAGATGTATATCGAGAGCACGGCGGCGCCAATCCGCGGCGACGGCGGCGAAATTACCGGTGGCGTGCTGGTTTTTCATGACGTCAGTGAATCGCGGGAGCTCAACCGCCGTCTCAGCTATCACACCAGTCATGACCTGCTGACCGGCTTGGTCAACCGCAGCGAATTCGAAAGCCAGCTCGAACGCGCCCTGAACAATGCCGAAAAGACCGACGCGCATTACGCGTTGTGTTACCTCGATCTCGACCAGTTCAAGATGATTAACGACAGCTGTGGTCACGCTGCCGGCGATACCCTGCTGGCGCAGCTGGGGCAGCTGCTGAAATCGAAGATTCGCTGGCGCGACACGCTCGCCCGCCTGGGTGGCGACGAGTTTGCACTGCTCCTGGAAAGCTGCGGGCTGGACGAGGCCGTCGACATTGCCGAGTCGCTGCGTGAAGCGGTCGAGGCGTTCAAGTTTTCGTGGGACGACCGGGTGTTTCGAATCAGCACGAGCGTAGGTGTGGTGCCGCTGTCGCCCAGCGAGCACGATGTTGCCGGCCTGCTGACGGCGGCCGACAGCGCCTGTGCTGCGGCGAAAGAATCGGGCCGCAACCGCATCCACGTATTCCAGGTCAACGACATCGACCTGATGCGTCGTCGCCGCGAAATGCAGTGGGCCGCGAGGATCAGCAACGCGCTGGAGGAATCACGCTTCGAGTTGTTCCGCCAGGTGATCAAGCCGCTCAACGTCGAAGACGATGGCGAACACTACGAGCTGCTGCTGCGCATGCGTGACGAAAAAGGCAAGCTCATCCCGCCGGGCGAGTTCATTGCCGCGTCGGAGCGTTATGGGCTTACCCCGAATATCGACCGCTGGGTCATTCGCAACGCCTTTAGCTGGTTGCTCAAGGACGACGACGAGCGAGACAGGCTGGCGGTCTGCTCGATCAACCTGTCAGGCCAGAGCCTGGCGGACGACAAGTTCCTGCCGTTCGTGGTGGAACGCTTCGAGAAATCCGGTCTGGACCCGCGCAAGATCTGTTTCGAGATTACCGAGACCGCGGCAATCGCCAGCTATAGCCAGGCCAATCGCTTCATCCATGCGTTGCGCGAGCTGGGCTGCCGTTTCGCGCTGGACGATTTTGGCACCGGGCTGTCGTCTTTTGGCTACCTGAAACACTTCCCGGTCGACTATCTCAAGATCGACGGCAGTTTCGTCAAGGGCATCCTCCATGACCCGATCGATCGCGAAATGGTCCGGTCCATTAATGAGATCGGTCACCTGACCGGCAAGCAGACAATCGCGGAGTTTGCCGAGAACGAAGAGATCATCGCCATGCTGGCGAGCATGGGGGTGGACTTCGCCCAGGGTTACGGCGTAGCCGAACCCCGCATCATCGTCAGGGCCGCCTGATTCCCCGTTAAACTGCCGAACTGTTCCGCTCGGTAACGCTCCAGCAGCCGTCCCAGGGAGCGCGCCTTGTCGGGGTGCCGTTTCGCAAGGTCTGTCGTCTCGTACGGGTCCTCGGCGAGATTGAACAGCTCGATGCGCGGCCAGGGCCACTCCACCCGCCAGGGCAGCCAGCGGTAGCGTCGCTGGCTCTCGATCAGCTTCCAGTCGCCCATTCGCACCGCATCCTGAGTGCCACCGCCGTTCGGTATGCGAATGCTGTGGCTGAACCAGTAGAACTCCGGCCGCCGGTCCTCGCGGCCTTCGGCGATTGCCGGCCACGTGTCGATTCCGTCACGCGGCGCGACGGGGCTGCCTGCCAGGCCGGCCAGCGTCGGCAGCAGGTCGAGGACGGTGAGAAAGCCGTTGAATTCACCAGGCTCGAGCCGGGCCGGGAAATGCACGAGGGCCGGCACCCGCAGTCCGCCTTCGTAGGTTTCCGTCTTGCCGCCGCGCCAGGGGCGGTTGTCTGCCATGACCTCGTAGGGCCCGTGACGGCCATCGTAGTAGCCCATCCGGTTCAGCCATTTCGGGTCGCCGCCATTGTCACTGAGCAGCAGGATGAGCGTGTCGTCGAGCATGCCGCCGGCA
>JAHEKH010000005.1 GCA_024638445.1 Gammaproteobacteria bacterium
TATACCGCACCTTGAAAAATATTCCTGTTCCTTCGGCCTCGTCCTGCCGCCCGGTATTCTCGGTATCCCGCACCCGGTGACGCAGGTAGGTCGTCAGAGACCAGCGCTGCGAAAACTGCCAGCGCAACGCGGGTTTCAGTATGAGCCGGTCGCGGGCGAATCCGCCATCCTCGATCGACTCCTCGGCAGTGAACTCGGCGTCAAACTCGAAAAAAATCCGCTCGGCTAGCTGACGCTGATACGCGAGCGCCAACCGATCGGACTCGATCAGCTCACCGATAAATCCGCTGGGCACCAGCGACCGGCTCAGTGACGCGCTGCCGCTCCAGGTCTCGCCTTCGTAGGCTATGTCGGCCGACGATGTGAACCCGCTCGATTCATCCTCGAGCGTGATCGGAAAAAAGATAAATACTGTTCGCGTTGTCGTATCGACCTCGCGGGTACCGATCGACAAAGAGCCGGACAACTGTTCGTCAAACTGCCGGGTCAGGCCAACCGTCAGACCAATGGTGTCAGACTCGGTTGCCGGTTCGCCCGGCACCAGCGGCGCTATGCCAGACTCGAACGCCGAGCTGTACGCCGATACCTGCAATGAGAGTCGCGAATTCAGCACCCGGTTCCATAGCAAATCGAAGCCCAGCTGCTCATAGTCATTGAACCGTACCGAGTCGTAGTCGGTTTCGAGCCAGGTGGCGCCCGCCGTCAGCGAATTTTTCTCATTCAGGATTCGCGTGTAGGACGGCCGCACCGTTTGTTTCTCCACCCGTGTCGCGGCGAGCACAAAATCCAGCTCCGGGGCCAGCGAGCGGGTTGATTCCCGCCGGAGATCGGCCGTCAGATCGAACGACTGACGTTCGCTGAACCGGCGCAGCTCGAGTCCGGCCACCTGGTCATCGCTGTCATACAGCTGGTTGGAAAGCCGGGTGAAAGTCAGCCCGATATCGAAGTCAGCCGACCAGTTGCCGCCCTGGCCGCGGATATTCGCTCGCGGCGCCAGCTTGTAGGCCTCGACCTCTTCTTCGATGACCGGCCCCAGCGTAATGTTGCTGTCGTAGAAGATTTCCTGCTCGACCGTCGGACGGATTGTCCAATCCGCCGCGCCCGCCAGGCTCGACGACGTCAACAGGACAACGGCAACCGCCGTGTATTTAAGGAACGATAACGACATCGCCACTCTGTAACACTATGTTGGTTTGAAGATTCCGGCCGTCCTCGACGTCGGCGTAGCGGAAATTGATTGCCCGCTGCCGGCCGCTCGCGTCGCGCCGCAATACCTTGATCTTGTTCGGCGCCGCAAACTGGTTCAGGCCGCCCGCCATAGCCAGGGCCTGCACCACGTCAACCTGCCGCGTCGCCACGAATTCGCCAGGCCGCAGTACCTTGCCCAGCACATAAATCTTGTTCCCCTCGACCCGCAGGATCGCGACGGTCGCAACGGCGTCAGGAATGAACTGGTCCAGCCGCTCGACAATTTCAGCCTGTACTTCCTCGGGTGTACGTCCTGCTGCGTCGACATCGCCGACCAGGGGAAAATTGATCTTGCCGTCCGGTCGGACCAGCACTTCCGTCGTCAGTTCAGGCTCACGCCAGACGGATATCAGGAGAATGTCACCGGCGTTCAGGCCGTAACCTTCGCTGTCCTGTGCCTGTGTTTCGGCACCGGATAGCAGCATCGCGGTGCAACACACCCACAGGATCGGCATTAACAATGTCCTCATGGACCAAACTCCTAAGTTCAGTTACAGGTAATTCGGGAAACGCTCCAGCGTACAGAGATTGCCAATTCCACGCAATACACCACTGAAGAAAACCCGCTTAAGCTCCCGAAAAATAACGGGTAAAACGAGCCTCCCGATATCGCTGGCCAACGGTTTCCGCCGAAGGTAGCCGACAGCCAGGTCTCGACTGGATCAGGGCCTTGCCGGAGGCCACAACCCGCCAATCTCAATGCCTGTCTCATCGCCGGCGAGACAGGCGTCAATCCCCCAAGGATCAATCGCTGCAGACGGTGCACAAATCGGGCCAATTCACCCGGACCCGACGCCAATCAACAGCTTAAGAATCCGGCCAGCAGGCCAGCCTGGCCTCGCTGTAAAAAAACCCGACGGATCATTGGGTTGCGCTCGACATAAGCCGCCGTTTCTTAAGTCAAGCCGCCACCGGTGTCCGGTTGGCGGAGAGGGAGGGATTCGAACCCTCGAAGGGTGTTAACCCTTGCTGGTTTTCAAGACCAGTGCATTCAACCGCTCTGCCACCTCTCCGGGCCGGAGGGAATTCTCGCGGCTCGCCGGTACGGGTGCAACCCGCCCGGCTCCGATTTAACCGCGCAAGCCGTTACACTGCGGCCGTGCCAAAGCTCACTGCGCCCCTGATTCGCCCTGCCCTGAGCACCCTGCTGGTCCTCCTGGCCGGGTTACTGTGGACGGTTGCGCCCGCTCAGCCGGCCTTCGATCCCGATATCGCCCAGAGCGAGCTGGACCGTATCGAGTCATTGCTGCGCGAGGACGCATCGATCGAGCAGCTGGGCGATGCGCAACGACGCATTGACAGAATTCGCACCGAGGCGATTCGCTGTGTGCGCAACAGCGATATCCTGACCGGCCAGCTCGAAGCGGAACGCGAACTGCTGGGTCCCGGGTCGGATAATGACCCCGCGGAAATAATCGAACAACGCACGACCTTCGACGTGGAGATCAAGCGCAGCGAGGCGCGCGCCGGCGCATGCCGTCTGTTGATCCTGCACACCGAACAGGTTTCCGGCCAGGCGGCTGCGCTCCAGGCCGAACTCAATACCCGGCGGCTCACTCAGCCGGATATCGACGGACCGAGCGCGCTCGCGCGCGTGCTTCGTGACCCCGGCGCCGCCTGGCGGGCCGCATGGGACACCGTGTTCAAAGATGCGCGTCTCAATGATGTCACCCCCGGGCGTTGGTTCCTCGCAATCGCTGGCGCGCTGCTCGCAGCCGGGCTTGGCTGGCTGGCCCGCAAGAGCCTGCTGGACTGGTGCGACCGTCAGCGCGGGCGAGCGGGCAAACCGACGGTCCCGGTGACCCTGGTTCGGCGGTTCAGCGAAAACGCCCCGTGGCTGCTCGGGGGCGCCACCGCGGCCATTGCGCTGGGACTCTATGCAACGGCGCCGCGTGGCGAAATCGTCCTGTTCCGGCTGGCATTCGCACTGCTTTTTTACGGCCTGGGCCGCGCGGTGATCAACTGGATCGTGGGCTCGTTCTCGCCCGGTACAGGACTGTTCACCAAGGAATCGCACACGCTGCATGCGCGGACCCGCCTGCATGCCCTGTTGCTGGCCGTGATCCTGGGCTGGCTGGCGCTGGGGCCCGGTTGGCTGACCCGGGTTCCGGTCGAAGGCCAGTTCGCGGCGCGCGCGTTGCTGGTTGTCTACCTGGTCGCGGCGCTGCTCTGGGTCCTGCGGCTCGGGCGGGTGGTACCGGCCCTGCGCGCCCGGCTCGCATTTTTGAAACTCGCCCTGGGACTGGCCGCCCTGGGCGCGGCGGGCGCCGAGCTGGCCGGGTATCGCAACCTCGCCAACTACCTGCTCAGCAGCGTCCTGATCACCATGGCGGCCGGCTTCGCGCTATGGACGGTCACCTGGGGAATTCGCCAGGCCCTCCAGGGTGTCATCTCGGGCACCAGCACGATCAGTTACCGGGTCAGGTCGTGGATGGGCATTCGCCAGGATGAGCGCAGCGCCGAGCTCGGCTGGCTCAGCATCGTGACCAATATCGCGTTGTGGGTCGCGTTTGGCTCGTTCCTGCTGTCAGTCTGGGATCCGACCGGCACCGCAACCGCCTGGTTACGCAATCTCACGCTCGAGGGCATCGAGTTCGGCGACACCGTGATCGTACCGAGAAACATCGTTGCCGGCGTCGCCGCCTTCGGCGTGCTCATCGCGCTGACCGCCTGGCTGAAGGCCCGGCTCAACCGCCGCTGGCTCCGCGACACGGGAATAGACCGGCACGCCCGCGAAGCACTGGTCACGGTAACCGGTTACTCGGGATTTGCCGTGGCGGTATTGAGTGGCCTGACCCTGGCCGGCGTCAGCATGGCCACGCTGGCGATCGTTTTCGGTGCGCTCGGCGTCGGTATCGGCTTCGGACTGCAGAACATCGTCAACAATTTTGTGTCCGGACTGATCCTGTTGTTCGAGCGGCCAATCAAGGCCGGAGACTTCGTGACCGTTGGCATGATTGAGGGGACGGTCAAGGAAGTTCGCACGCGGGCGACCGAGATCGAGACGCTGGACCGGCAGAACGTGCTGGTTCCCAACTCGGAGCTGATTTCGAACCAGGTTACCAACTGGGTGCTGCGCGACCCGCACGGCCGCCTGGTGCTGGACATCGGAGTCGCCTATGGCAGCGACACAGCGCTGGTGATCGAGCTGCTGGAACAGATCGCAACAGGGCACCCGGAAGTCGTGACTACCGGAAGGACCCCGGCGCCGCGCGCACTGTTCATGGCGTTCGGGGACAGCGCGCTGGAGTTCGAGCTGCGCTGCTGGATCCGGAACATCGAGAGACGCTTTCACGTGGTCAGCGACCTCAACCTGGCAATCGATGCAGCGTTTCGGGAGAACGGCATCGTGGTGCCATTCCCGCAGCGCGACCTTCACATCATTCCGCCGTCGTCGCCGCAGCCACCCGCGTCCCCGCCGGAACCGGACCCGGCGCCTGGCGACGACGATCAGCCAGGGGGCGACAGCCGCTCGAGCCCGCCCAGGTAGGGACGCAGCGCACCGGGAATTGCGACCGAACCGTCAGGCTGCTGGTGATTCTCCATTACGGCCACCAGCGCACGCCCGATTGCCAGGCCGCTGCCGTTTAACGTGTGCACCAGCTCGGGTTTGCCGGTTTCGGGATTGCGCCAGCGTGCTTTCATGCGCCGTGCCTGGAAATCGGTGCAGTTGCTGCAGGAGGAGATCTCTCGATAGGCGCCCTGCCCCGGCAGCCAGACTTCCAGGTCGTAAGTCTTCGCCGCACCGAACCCGATATCGCCGGAGCACAGCGCCACGACCCGGTACGGCAGCTCCAGCTGCTGCAGCACGCCCTCGGCATGACCGGTCAGTTCCTCCAGCGCCTGCCAGGAGTCTTCCGGCCTCACGACCTGAACCAGTTCCACCTTCTCGAACTGGTGCTGGCGAATCATTCCGCGCGTGTCGCGTCCGTAGGAACCGGCCTCGGATCGAAAACACGGGGTCTGGGCGGTGAGCCGCAACGGCAGTTTTTCGGCCTCGACGATCTCGCCGGCCACCAGGTTGGTCAGCGGCACTTCGGCCGTCGGGATGAGATACAGCCCGCTATCACCCGCTGTTGCAAACAGGTCTTCGCCAAACTTTGGCAGCTGCCCGGTTCCGGTCAGCGTCGCCTCGTTCACCAGGTAGGGGACATAGGTTTCCGTGTAGCCATTCGTGCTCTGGAAATCGAGCATGAACTGCGCCAGCGCCCGGTGCAGCCGGGCCAGTCCGCCATGCAGAACGGCAAACCGTGCGCCGGACAATTTCGCCGCCGAGCCGAAGTCCATCCCGAGGTCTTCGCCGATTGCGACGTGGTCACGCACCTCGAAATCGAACTCTCCCGGTTGGCCCCACCGCCTGATCTCGACGTTGTCGGTTTCATCCTTACCGTCCGGCACAGATTCATGCAGCAGGTTTGGCAGGCCCAGGTGAATCCTGTCGAGCTCTGCCTGTGCGGCCTCCAGCGCTTCTCCGGCACGATCGAGGCGGTCGCCGAGGCTGCTGACCTCGTCCAGCAGCGGCTGAATATCCTCGCCGCGTGCCTTGGCCTGACCGATGGATTTCGAACGCGTGTTGCGCTCCTGGCGCAGGTTCTCGACTTCGACCTGCGCCGCCTTGCGGCTTGCGTCGAGCGCCCGGTAGGCAGCGACATCAAAATCAAAGCCACGCCGCGCGAGACCGGCGGCCACAGCGTCGATATCGCTGCGAATCAGTCGGGGGTCGAGCATGAATACTCCGTTGTGTTCTAGGCCAGCTGACGGCCGACCATGGTACCGATCCAGGCCATGCCAATACAGACCACCACGCTGCCAGCGGCGTTGAGCGTGGCTTTCAGCCAGGCCTCCTGCTGCAGCAGGTTCAGGGTCTCCAGCGAAAATGCGGAGAACGTCGTGAAGCTACCGAGACAACCAACCAGCAGGAACGCCCGCCAGGCCTGGCCGACGTTGAGCCGGTCGAACAACCATACGTAGAGAAAACCCATCAGCAGGCTACCGGTCACGTTGACGACCAGCGTGCCGTAGGGGAAGTCGCGCCCGAAAAGCGCGTGAACGGCATTATAGACCCAGAAACGCGACACGGCGCCGATCGCACCGCCAGCCGCGACGGCCAAAGTCAGGTTCAGCGGAGTCTCCTCGTCGGGGTCGGCAACACCGCCGGATCATACCCCGTTATTCACTCCCCCACACCGCCGAGCAACACTTCGACGCGACGGCACCAGTCGCGAAAAACCGTTCGCGCCAGCAGGAAGCCGATGATTACGCCGGCCGTGTTGGCAGCAAGATCCCGAAGATCGAAATATCGGAAAATGCTCGTCGCCTGGACCAGTTCAATGGCCAGGCCGAGCAGGATCAACGCCAGGGCGGCGTACCAGTGACGGGCCGGCGGCAGCACGCCACCGAACCAGGTCATGACGACCGCGTACTGCAGGACGTGCGCCACCCAGTCCAGGCTGGTCCCGAGACCCGGCGAGCCGGGTATGACACCGAGCACGATGACAATGGCAACCTGGAGCCAGCCCGCGGCCAGCCAGGCGCCGCGGTATCGCAGACCGCTGCCGCTGCTCAGGGCGTCAGCCCCCCGGCGGTAATCACGTCCACACCCTCGGGCGGCGAAAAAGCGAATAGCTCGTCGTCCACCGGCGCGTTCTGCAGGATCTGGTCGAAGGCAATCCGGGTCGTTTGTCCCAGTTGATCGTACAGCTCCATGGCGACCAGCGTATCGCCGCTGAAACCGAGCCGTACGCGGCGGAAGTCACGCTGCTTTTCACGCGGCACGAGCTCGATCCAGTCGGTCTCGCCACCGCGCCAGGTTTTCTCAGCCGAGAAACTGTCGGCAACATTGCCGCTGCCGGCCAGCAGGGCCGCCGGGTTGCCCGCCAGGGTTTCTTTCTGCGAGGCCACCGTGACGTTTTCCAGCTCGACGTCGTAATTCCACACCTGCTCGCCATCGCCCAGCACCAGCAGCTCTTCCGGATCGGTGTAGTGCCAGCGAAACAGCCCGGGCCGCTTGATGGCCATCGTGCCACTGCTTTCGGCGAGCACCCGCCCGTTGCTGTCGAGCAGGACCTGCTCGAAGGACGCGCTCATCGTTCCGGTGGCCGACAGGAATGACTCCACGCGCGCAAGCGGGTTTTCTTCGGCCTGGACTGCCATGGGCAACAGCCCTGCAAGCAACAGTCCCGCCAGGGCGGAACGGCAACGGTAAACTTTCATGAATGCTCCGTCAGTCTTCCGGGGGCGGCGGCGCGAGAACTTCCCGGCTGCCGTTCGACTGCAGCGGCCCGACCAGGCCTGCCATTTCCATCTGTTCGACCATGCGCGCGGCCCGGTTGTATCCGATCTTGAGACGCCGCTGGACGCCCGAAATCGAGGCCTTGCGCGTCTCCGTAACAATTCTTACGGCGTCGTCGTACAGCGGGTCGGCTTCGGCATCATCACCGCTGCCGGCCGTCCCGGACGAATCGCGCAGTCCCGGTATTGGACCAGTCGGACCCGACAAAATTTCATCGATATAGGCCGGCTCGGTATCGCCCTTGAGGTGGCGGACCACTGAATGAACCTCCTCGTCGCTGACGAAAGCGCCGTGAACCCGGGTGGGCATCGAGGTGCCCGGCGGCAGGTACAGCATGTCGCCGTGGCCGAGCAGGTGTTCGGCCCCGATCTGGTCGAGAATGGTCCGGGAGTCGACCCGCGACGACACCTGGAAGGCAATACGCGCAGGGATATTGGCCTTGATCAGGCCGGTGATGACATCGACCGAGGGCCGCTGGGTGGCGAGGATGAGATGAATGCCCGACGCCCTGGCTTTTTGCGCGAGTCGCGCGATGAGTTCTTCGACCTTCTTGCCGACCAGCATCATCATGTCGGCCAGCTCATCGACGATGACCACGATGAACGGCAGCGGCGTCAGCGGCTGCGCCTCGCCTTCGAGCGTATCGTCGGGCTCGAATAACGGATCGAGTATTGGTTTGCCGGCCTCAGCGGCATCGCGCACCTTGCGGTTGTAGCCGGCAATGTTGCGTACCCCGAGCGCCGACATCAGGCGGTAGCGCCGCTCCATCTCGGCCACGCACCAGCGTAACGCATTTGCGGCTTCCTTCATGTCGGTAACCACCGGCGCCAGCAGGTGCGGAATACCCTCGTAGACCGACAGCTCGAGCATCTTGGGATCGATCATGATCAGGCGCACGTGCTCGGCTGTCGCCTTGTACAACAGGCTGAGCACCATCGCATTGATCGCCACGGACTTGCCGGAGCCGGTGGTTCCGGCGATCAGCAGGTGCGGCATGCGGGCGAGATCGGCCACCACGGCCTGGCCGCCGATGTCCTTGCCCAGCGCCACCGCCAGCGGCGAGCCCATGCGATCGTAGGCCTTCGAATTCAGGATCTCGCCGAGCGTAACCAGCTCCCGGCTCTCGTTCGGGATCTCCAGGCCGATAACCGATTTACCCGGGATGATTTCGACCACGCGCACGCTCAACACCGACAGCGCCCGGGCCAGGTCCTTGGCCAGGCCAGAAACCTTGGAGACCTTCAGTCCCGGCGCGGGCTTTAGCTCGAAACGGGTCACGATAGGCCCGGGATGGACCGACACAACCTCGACCTCGACACCAAAGTCCATCAGCTTGAGCTCGACCAGGCGCGACATTGCCTCGAGCGATTCTTCGGAATAACCGCCAACCGTCTCCGGCGGTTCGTTCATCAGCGACAGCGGCGGCAGGTCGTGATCCGAGGGTGGTTCGAACAAAAGCACCTGGCGTTCACGCTCGGCGCGTTCGCTGGGCACGGGTGCGGTAAACACCGGCTCGATTTTGGGTGCCGGCCGCCGCGCGACTTCTTTCACTTTCTCGCTGACATTTTCCTTGCGGGCGACACGAACTTTCTGCGCGGCCCGCCGGGCGCGGAAATCGGTCATCCAGGCCTGCCCGTGTTGCCAGCCACGGAGCACCGCCCGGCCAATGCTGTCCATGACTGCGAACCAGGACAGATCGAGAAACAGTGACATCCCGGTGAGCCAGACAGCAATCAGCAGCAGCGTCGCACCGAGGAAACTCAGGGCACTGGCCAGCCCCAGGCCGATGAGCTCTCCGAGCACGCCGCCTGCAGAACTGGGCAGTTCCGGGGCAGCAAAATGAAGTGTCGCCAGGCCAGCGCTGGCCGCCAGCGTGGCAAGCACACCCCCGGTCCGGATCGCCAGCACCGGCGCAGCGACCCCGCTACCGCCCCGGGCGCGGAAAATCATCCAGCCCGCCGCCACGATCATGACCGGAAACAGATAAGAGGGTGTGCCAAACAGCATGTAAAGCAGATCAGCGAGCCAGGCGCCGACCGGGCCGATGGCGTTGTTGACCGAACCGGCCTCGCCGGTAAAGCTGAACCCGGGGTCACCCGAGTCATAGCTGAACAGCGCGACGAACAGCAGCAGCCCCACCACGCCAAACAGCCAGAAGGCGCTCTCACGTATTACGCGTGTGAGGTTATGGAAAATCAGTGATTGGTCTTGTCGTTGTGCCGTGGTGTGCAACGCCCGAATCCCCCGCCGGAATGGGTCACTCTGGCCGAAGATTAAACCATCGCATAAGAAACATCAATTAACTTTATGATTGTTGTTATATTTACTTTTGCAGCGCCGGGTGGGCGATTTGCCCGCCCTCGACGTTGATCCCCTTGCGCAGGGGTTCGTAGCTGCGCCAGTCCGCCTGCGCGAGACGCGCGGTATACGGGGCTATCGCCGCCGACAGCGCCTGTGATGCCGTTCGCGGCACTGCGCCCGGCATGTTGGTGACGCAGAAGTGAATCACGTCATGCACCTTGTACGTCGGGTCCGCATAGGTCGTGGGCCGGGTCGTTTCGATACAACCGCCCTGGTCGACCGAGATATCGACGACAACGCTGCCGGCGGTCATCGAGTGGACCATCTTTTCCGATACGACGTGTGGTGCACGTTCGCCGGTGACCAGCACCGCACCGACCACGATATCGGCTACCGCCACCGCTTCTTCGACATCGGCGGTATGGGGATACAGACCCGTGACGTTCGGGCCAAGCGCCCGTGCATGCTCGAGCTTGTCGCGATCCATATCGAATACAGTGACTTCCGCACCCAGCCCTGCGGCCACTACCGCGGCGTTACCACCGGCAACGCCCGATCCCAGGATCACCACTTTGCCGCGCTTGGCCGCCGGAATACCGCCAAGCAGTATGCCTTTGCCACCCTGCGGCTGGTGCAACAGGTGCGTACCGACCTGGATCGACAGACGCCCGGCGATATCGCTCATCGGCGCCAGTAACGGCAGGCGGCCGTGATGGTCTTCCACGGTTTCGAACGCAACACAGGTAGCGCCGATATCGCACAGGCGCTGGGTCAACTCGGGCAGCGCCGCGAGGTGCAGGTAGCAAAACAGCAGGTGGTCTTCCCGCAGGTGCTCGAGATCCGGATCGATGGGCTCTTTCACCTTGACGATCATCTCGCCCTGCTCGAATACTTTTGCCGCGCCATCGACAATCCTGACGCCCACCGCGTCGTACTGGTCGTCGGTGTAACCGGATTTGACCCCGGCGCCGGACTCGACAATGACTTCGTGTCCTTCGCGAATCAGGCTGGCACAGGCCGCCGGAATCAGCCCCACCCGGCCTTCCAGCGGTTTCAGTTCACGCGGCACCCCGATTCGCATAAATGACTCCGGTCTGTTCTTTGCTAAAGCGCACAATTAATATAGCCGGACTGCGGCGACGCTGCCTCGCCGGCCTCGGCGCCGGCAAACCCGCATCTATACAGTCATCGGAGTCCCGGTCCGCGCACTACGGCCTTCAGCCCGGGATACAGAGGAAAATTATACATGAGCGAAGTCAGACATTGCCGCCTTTTAATCGTAGGCTCAGGTCCGGCCGGCTACACCGCAGCCGTCTACGCCGCGCGCGCCGCACTCGACCCGGTGCTCGTGACCGGTATAGAGATGGGCGGTCAATTGATGACCACGACCGATGTCGACAACTGGCCCGGTGACGTCAGCGGGCTGCAGGGGCCGGAACTGATGGAGCGAATGCGCCAGCACGCCGAGCGATTCGAGACCGATATCATCAATGACCACATCATCGAGGCCGACCTTTCGGAGCGGCCGTTTCGCCTGAAGGGCGAACGAGACAGCTACACCTGCGATGCGCTGATCATTGCCACGGGAGCGACCGCAAAATACCTGGGCCTGGAGTCCGAGGAAGCGTTCAAGGGCAAGGGCGTCTCGGCCTGTGCGACCTGCGACGGGTTTTTCTTCCGCGACCAGCAGGTCGCCGTGGTGGGCGGAGGTAATACCGCAGCGGAGGAAGCGCTTTACCTGTCTAACATCTGCTCCAACGTCACCCTGGTGCATCGCCGCGACGAACTCCGTGCAGAGAAGATTCTGCAGCGCCACCTGTTCGAAAAAGCCGAAAAGACCGGCAAGGTCTCGTTCCTCTGGGACCATGTCGTTGACGAAGTCCTGGGTGACGATAACGGCGTGACCGGCCTGCGAGTTACGAATGTGAAGGACGGCAAAAAACAGGACCTGGACCTGACCGGCGTTTTCATCGCCATCGGCCATAAACCCAACACCGACCTCTTCGTGGACCAGCTGGAAATGGCCAACGGCTACATCATCATCCATGCCGGCATACACGGGAATGCAACGGCTACCAGCGTGCCCGGCGTCTTCGCAGCCGGCGATGTGGGCGATTACGTCTACCGGCAGGCCGTTACGTCGGCGGGATCCGGCTGCATGGCCGCCCTCGACGCCGAGAAATTCCTGGACGAGCACGGCTGATACCGTTGCGCTGACCTGTGGAACCGGCAACCCGTTA
Source organism: Gammaproteobacteria bacterium (assembly GCA_024638445.1). Classification (GTDB taxonomy): domain Bacteria; phylum Pseudomonadota; class Gammaproteobacteria; order Steroidobacterales; family JABDKV01; genus JABDJB01. Next base: position 12,082 of record JAHEKH010000005.1, read on the forward strand.
CACCATTGCGGCGCATGACAGCGTCGAGACGATTGGCCGGGACCGCTGGGAAGCACTGCGAGATGACGACCAGCCGTTCAGCTCCTACGATTTCTATCGAGCGCTGGAGCGGCATGAATGCGTCGGGCCTGAAACCGGCTGGTGGCCGCGGCACCTCACCGCCAACACTGGCGGCCAGCCGGCCGCACTGATGCCGATGTACCTCAAGGATCACTCCTGGGGAGAGTTCGTTTTCGACTTTGCCTGGGCCGAGGCCTACGCGAAGGCCGGTCTCGACTATTACCCGAAGCTGGTTGCCATGTGCCCATTCACTCCGGTGACCGGCCAGCGTGTTCTCTCCGCCGGCGCCGGAGCGCGGACGGTGCGGGCGCTGTTGCGTGGTGCAACCGCCTTTGCCCGCCAGGTGCAGGCCAGCTCCGTACACGTGCTTTACCCCGACGAGGGGGAGCTGGCGCCGCTCCATGACGCCGGAATGCTGGCCCGCCGTGACGTGCGCTTCCTCTGGCGCGACGAGGGTTTCGAGGGCTTCGACGACTTCCTGAATGCATTCAGCGCGAAAAACCGCAAGAAGATCCGGCGCGAACGGCGCCGGGTGGCCGAACAGGGCATCACTGTCGAAACCGTCAGGGCCGACACGCTGACGCGGGATGAATGGCGGACGGTTTACGGCCTTTGCGCCATCACCTTCATGCGGCGCGGCCACTCACCTTACCTGTCGCTGGAGTTCTTCCTCGACCTCGCTGACTGCCTCGGGTCGCAGCTGCTGGTCAATGTCGCACGCGCGAACTCGCAGATTGTCGGCGCGGCTATCCTGTTTCGCGACAGCCGCAACCTGTATGGCCGTTACTGGGGCGGATTGCCCGGTCTGGACTGCCTGCACTTCGAAACCTGTTATTACCGTGGCATCGAGTACTGTATCGAGCAGGGTCTGCAGACCTTCGACCCCGGCACCCAGGGACAGCACAAGCTGCGCCGCGGTTTCGCACCATCATTGACTCACTCGGGGCACTGGATTGCGGATCCCGGGTTTCGGGATGCGATCGACCGTTACCTCGAGATGGAGCGAACGGGAGTCGACGATTACCGTGATGAACTGCAGGATCACCTGCCGTTTCGCCAGGCATGAGGCTGCAGTGGATCGTGCCCGGTTCGCCCCCGGACAGTTTTCCCGCGGTCGCCACGGCGCTGAACGACCCGCCGGGTCTGCTGGCCGCCGGTGGCGACCTGTCGGCGGAACGGCTGATCGCGGCGTACCGCCGCGGCATCTTTCCCTGGTACGAAGATGGCCAGCCCATACTCTGGTGGAGTCCTGACCCGCGCGCGGTGCTCTACCCCGACGAGTTGCACGTTTCCCGGAGCCTGGCGCGAACCCGTCAACGCAGCACCTTCCGGGTAACGATCGACAGCGCATTCAATGACGTCGTCGCCGGTTGCGCCGAACCGCGACCGGGCCAGGCCGGCACCTGGATCACGGCGGATATGGCGGCGGCCTACGCGAGGCTGCACCGGCTGGGTATTGCGCATTCCGTAGAAAGCTGGTGCGGCGACCGGCTGGCCGGGGGCCTCTACGGCGTCGGTATCGGCCGGGTCTTTTTTGGAGAATCGATGTTCAGCCGCGAGTCCGACGCCTCCAAGATCGCGATGCTCCACCTGGCGGAGTGCCTGCAGGAATGGAACTTTTCGCTGATTGACTGTCAGATCGACTCGCCGCACCTGCGCACGCTCGGTGCCCGGCTCGTTCCCCGCCCCCGCTTCCTGGCCGAAGTTTCGGCGCTTGTCGACCAGCCGGCAGCCACCCACGCCTGGCACGAGAAAACCCCTTGATCGCCAGCGGGATCGCTGCGCTCGTGCGTTGCAATGCGATAGTAGATTCTGCAAACTTGCGTTCCCGCTGAAGGAGATCGAGAACCGAATGCCTAAAGAAGAGGCAATACAGATGGAAGGCCGGGTGGTCGAAACCCTGCCGAACACCACGTTCCGCGTCGAGCTGGAGAACGGGCACGTCGTTACGGCCCATATTTCCGGCAAGATGCGCAAGCACTACATCAGGATACTCACCGGCGACAAGGTCACCGTCGAGCTGACACCGTACGATCTTTCAAAAGGCCGTATCGTTTACCGCGGCCGTTAAGCACGGACCAGACAAACAAAAAGGGACGGGTCGCTGACCCGTCCCTTTTTTCGTGCATCGTGCTGTCAGTCGACCGGCTGGGCTTCGAGCAGCGCCCGGGTTTTTAACCGGAGCTCGTCGTCCTCGACCAGGATGTGCACATGGCCGCCGGTGGCCAGCTTGCCGAACAGCAGCTCCTCGGCCAGGGGCCGCTTGATGTATTCCTGGATCACGCGCGCCATCGGCCGTGCACCCATCTTCGGGTCGTAGCCACGGGTTGCAATCCAGTCGCGGGCTTCGTCATCCAGCTCGATCGTTACGTTCTTGTCGACGAGCTGGCTCTCCAGCTCGACAATGAGCTTATCGACAACCCGGGTTACGGTGGGCTGGTCCAGCGCATCGAACTGAATGACGGCATCGAGCCGGTTACGAAACTCCGGCGTGAAGAGCCGGCGGATTGCCTCCATACCATCGGTCGAATGGTCCTGCGTGGCAAAACCGATCGAGCGGCGGCTGATGGCGTCGGCACCGGCATTGGTGGTCATGACGATGATCACGTTGCGGAAGTTGGCCTTGCGACCGTTGTTGTCGGTCAGCGTGCCGTGATCCATGACCTGCAGCAGCAGGTTGAAAACTTCCGGATGCGCTTTCTCGATCTCGTCGAGCAACAGCACCGCGTGAGGGTTACGGTTGATCGCCTCGGTCAGCAGCCCACCCTGGTCATAGCCGACGTATCCGGGCGGTGCGCCGATCAGGCGCGACACCGTGTGCCGCTCCATGTACTCGGACATGTCGAAGCGCACCAGCTCGATACCCAGTACGTGGGCCAGCTGACGGGTTACCTCGGTCTTACCGACACCGGTCGGTCCGGCAAACAGGAATGCACCTACCGGCTTCTGTTCCTCGCGCAACCCGGAACGCGCCATCTTGATCGCTGAGCCCAGCGCGGTAATCGCGTTGTCCTGGCCGTAGATCACCAGCTTCAGGTCGCGCTCGAGATTTTTCAGCAGGTCGCGGTCGGAGGCGGATACGCTCTTTGGCGGTATCCGGGCCATCTTCGCCACGATGGCCTCGATGTCGTCAGCGGTAACCGACTCGGGCCGTGAATCGGCCGGCTGCAGCCGCAGGTTGGCGCCCGCCTCGTCGATCACGTCGATCGCCTTGTCCGGCAGGTGCCGGTCGTTGATGTGCCGTGCCGAGAGCTCGGCGGCGGCGACCAGCGCCTCGTCCACGTACTTGACGCCGTGATGAGCCTCGAAGCGGGAACGCAGGCCACGCAGGATATCGATCGTCTCCGAGATAGTCGGTTCCGGTACGTCGATCTTCTGGAATCGGCGGGCTAGCGCCCGGTCCTTCTCGAAGATGCCGCGGTATTCCTGGTAGGTGGTCGAGCCGACGCAGCGTAACTCGCCGCTGGCGAGCACCGGCTTGATGAGATTCGAAGCATCCATAACGCCACCCGATGCCGCACCGGCGCCGATGACAGTATGAATCTCGTCGATGAACAGGATTGCGCCCGGCTGCTTTCGCAGCTCGGCGATGACGCCCTTCAGGCGTTTCTCGAAATCGCCGCGGTACTTGGTGCCGGCGATCAGGGCGCCCATGTCGAGGGCGTAAATTACGCTGTCGTTGAGCACGGTAGGCACCTTGCCCTCGTGGATCAGGCGCGCCAGCCCCTCGGCCAGGGCGGTCTTGCCGACCCCGGCTTCGCCGACATACAGCGGGTTGTTCTTGCGCCGCCGGCAGAGAATCTCCACGGTGCGCTCAATTTCCATCTCGCGGCCGATCAGCGGGTCAATCTTGCCCTCTTCGGCCAGCTTGTTGAGATTGGTCGCGTACTGGTCCAGCGGATTGCTGGCACTCGGGTCGCCCTCTTTCTCTGCATCGGTTGCCTCTGCCGGGCTGGCCGACCCCGGCGACTCGCCGGCCACCTTGGACAGGCCGTGCGAAATGTAGTTGACGACATCCAGGCGCACGATGTCCTGCATGTTCAGCAGGTAGGCGGCGTGCGACTGCTTCTCGCCAAAGATCGCGACCAGCACGTTGGTGGCCGTGACTTCTTTCTTGCCGCTGGACTGCACATGGAATACGGCACGCTGCAGCACCCGCTGGAAACCGAGGGTCGGCTGCACGTCCTGGTCATCGCCTTCCGGCAGACGCGGCGTGGTCTCGTCAATGAAATCTGCCAGGTCTTTACGCAGCCGATCGATGTCGGCGCCGCAGGCCCGCAGTACTTCCCCCACCTGCGGCACTTCGATGAGCGCGAGCAGCAGATGCTCGACGGTCATGAACTCGTGCCGCTTGTCCCTGGCGCTCTGGAAAGCTTCGTTGAGGCAAAATTCTAGCTCGCTACTTAGCATTGGTCTTTCCTGTTATCGTCGCTTAGCTTTCTTCCATCGTGCACAGCAACGGATGCTGATGCTGTCGGGAGTAGCTGTTCACCTGCGATACCTTTGTCTCCGCTATCTCGTAAGTGTAGATGCCACAGACGCCTTTGCCGCGTGTGTGCACCTCCAGCATGATCCGGGTCGCTTTCTGGCGGTCCATCCCGAATATGTTCTGCAATACGTCGACCACAAACTCCATAGGGGTGTAGTCGTCATTCAGTAGCACGACTTTGTAAAGTGGCGGTCGCTTAAGGCGCGGTCGCGCTTCTTCTACTACCAGACCATGGTCTGTTTGTTCGCGCTGATCTGTCACGGTACGCGGCGGTCTGACTCCGAATCCACCAGGCTCGTATTCTTTTGACAACCGAAATCGGTTTTTTCGCCCGGGCGTGTTCGCCGCGAATACGTCTTTTTGTACGACGCTTCCGTACTATAGATATAAAGCGAATTGAGTCTGGAAACAAGTCTTGTCGATCGCATTGAGTCGTGCTAACCAAGTGCCCTGATTATGGCACCTAATGTTATGCCAAATAGGAGCCAGCGTCACGAACGAACGCCGCTAAAAACCGCCAAAACCGGCTACTTGGTTTCGTGCGTGAACACGCCGTCCCAATCGTCGGCCGGCGGGTGATTGCGGAAGTACGCAATACGATCGAGGTAGATCTGGAAGATTTTGCGCGTCGGATGCGACTGGTGGAGCATGAAAAGCGCCTGCTCGGCACGGTCCCAGTCGCCATCCCGGTACATTTTCAGCGCGCGTGCGTGCTGCTTGAGCATCATTTTTTCGTCGCTGGTGAGCGCCGCCAGCGGCCCCACCGGTTCGTAGATCGCGACCGGCCGGTCCTTGCCCTTGACCCGTACCAGGTCGATTTCGAGGAAACCGTGATCGGGCACCGCGGCCACCGTGGAGTGGCCGACGGCAATCCCGATGCCGTATTTCTTGGTCAGGCCCTCGATGCGCGAGCCGAGGTTTACCGCATCGCCCATCACGGTATACGCCATGCGAAAAGCCGACCCCATGTTGCCGACCCGCATCATGCCGCTGTTGAGCCCGACCCCGATGCGGATCTCGGGCCAGCCCCGGGCCGCGAAGTCTTCGTTTAACGTATCGATATCCTGCTGCATCTGCAGCGCCGCCTCCAGGGCGTGGCGGGCATGATCGGGATCCTCCAGCGGCGCGCCCCAGAACGCCATGATCGCATCACCCATGTACTTGTCGATCGTGCCTCGATGGCTGTGAATGACCCGCGTCATCGGCGTGAGGTATTCATTCATCAGCAGGCTCAGCTCACGCGGCTTGAGCGATTCCGAGATAGTGGTGAACCCGCGGATGTCGCTGAACAGCACCGTCATCTCACGGCTGTCGCTGTCCATGTTTAGCAGGTCCTTGTTGTCGTCCATCTCCTCGACGAGCTCGGGGGGAACGTACTGGCCGAACAGGGTGGACAGCTGGCGCTTGCCGCGGGTCTCGATCAGATAGCCGTAAATGGTGTGACACAGGTAAAGAGTGAAGGCCAGGGTCATCACCGGCGCCAGGGGCACTACGAAATTGGCCTTGTTCCAGATGAGCAGGTTGCCGGCAGCCAGGCTGACCAGGACCAGGATCGTGACCAGTGTGCCGGTCACCACGTTGGCGCGCGCCATCACCCAGGTCAAAAGAACTGCGGTCATGAGCAGAAGGGTGAACTCGACGCCCTGTACGTAATGGGGGTGATGCTTGATCCTGCCGTCGAGAATGCCCGAAACGATGTTGGCGTGTACCTCCACACCATTGTATTTCTCGCCCACCGGGGTGACCCGCAGGTCAAGCAGGCCGGGTGCAGACGTGCCTACCAGGGCGATTGCGCCGCGCAGCGGGTAGATCGGAGCAGTCCCGTTGAGGACCTCGGTGGCCGAGATGTAGGGAAAGCTGCCCTGCAGCCCGCGATAGGGCACGAGCACCGTCGCTTCACCGTCCACAGGGATCTGGTAGGGCCCTACGTTGAGCCATTCGAGGTTCAGGCTGTCGCGTTTCGATCCCGAGGAATGAAATACGAACTCGATATCCGGCCAACCGGCTGCGGCTCGGGTCACGGCAAGCGCGAGCGATTCGTAGAGATCGCCGTCGAACTGCTGCAGCACCGGCACCCGGCGATAGACCCCGTCTTCGTCGACCGTGGGGTTGTCGAAGAACCCGCCGGCAAGCGCCGCGTCCTGCAAGACGCCATAGTTGCCCGAATGCGCCTTGGGCTTGCGGAAGGCGACATCGGTTCCGTGCATTGAGGCGGATACGCTCGGCGCCGGCAGTCGGCCGATCGAGGCGGTGGAGTCGTCTTCCCGGAAAACGTAGCCCATGACCGTGGACCGCTCCCTGAGCGACTCGGCGAAAATATTGTCCCAGTCGAGCGTGTTGCGAAGTCGAGGCAACTGTTCGATGAATTCGGTGTCAGTACTCAGTGACCCTTCCGCCAGGCTGGCGAGTACCGCCAGGCCACTGCCGCGATCGGGTTCCGGGAAAACGGCATCGAATCCGACGACGGTGACGCCGTACTTGTCGAACAGGTTGTCGACCAGCCGGGCCAGCTTGTTGCGGCCCCAGGGCCACTGGCCCTCGGCCGTCAGGCTTTTTTCGTCGATATCGACGATGACGATCCGTTCGTCCGGCGTTTGCGGCATGGTGAGTACCAGCCGGGCGTCGTAGGCGAACTGCTCGATCCGGTCGAGTGCCGGAATGTCCATATCGCCGCGATTGTGCAGCAGGAAAGGCAGCAGCACGACGATACTGATCAGCAGGCGAGTGATGAGTCTGAAGTACAAAACAGGCCGTTGGTGACGGAATTATGGCGAGTCTACCCAACCTGACCCCCACCCCGTGTGCGGTAATCCACAAAAAAAGGCTGTTTCCTTGAGGGTTTGTGGCTGCACCCATTATCATGCGCCCTGGTGGTGGGCCCCGGACGTGGCCATCCGGGCCGGACGGGATTAAAGCAAACTTATGTCAAATCGATGGTCTGAACTGAAAAGCCTGTCGGGCGAGCAGCTGCTCGTACGCGCCGGCGAGGTATTGCCGCCCTGGGTGGCGGTGTTGCTGGTGCTGGCTATTGCCTGGCAGCTGGTCAACCTGACCTGGCTGCTTTTCCCGCAAGGCACTGCCGACACCGCGCTGCCGGCCACCACAGCAGTGGCGACGCCCGGAAACGCCACTCGCCCCGCGACCCGTGTTTACGACATCAATCGCATTGCTGCCGCCAATATCTTTGGCGAGACCCCGGCCGAGGCACCGGCGGTGCCGGATGTAAATCCCGACGAGCTCGACGAGACCCGGCTCAACCTGACGCTACGTGCCACGATTGCCAGCACCGACGACACGGTTGCGCTGGCCATCATTGCCAACGACCGCGGCGAGGAAAAGGTCTATGCCATCGGCGATGCGATAGCCGGCGGCAGCAAGCTGCACTCGGTGTTACCGGATCGCGCAATCCTAAACAACAACGGCAAGCTGGAAGCACTGCCATTGCCCAAGGAGTTCAAGAGTGGCAGCGGAACCACGACGCGCAGTTCGACACGCCGCAGCTCGAGCAGCCAGGCCCGGGTGGCCCGTGAGCTGCAGGCCACGCTGGCGCAAAACCCGGCCAAGCTGACCGATCTCATCCGGCCTCAGCCGGTATTTTCCAACGGCAAGCAGCTCGGCTACCGGGTCTATCCCGGGCGGCGGCGCCAGCAGTTTGTGTCGCTGGGTCTGAAACCCGGTGACCTGGTCACCGAGATCAACGGCACGCCCCTGACCGATCCGGCCAAGGGCGCGGATATCTTCCGCTCGCTGGCCGACGCCAACCAGGTCACCGTGACCGTGGAACGAAACGGCACGCCCGAAGTCCTGGTGCTCGATACCGAGCAGCTCAGTCTCGACAGCAAAGGTGGGCAGCAGCGATGACGGTCCGGTATCCTTGCCGGCTGACCGGCCTGCGCCCGCCCCGTCCACACAAAGGCAGAACATGAAACGAGTCCGAACCTGGGAAGCACCCCGCCTGCTGCGGCACGCGATCGCGGTGGTGTTGCTATCGGCGGTCGCCGGCGTTGCGCTGGCGCAGCAGATGATTACCCCGAATTACAAGGACGCCGACATCCGCCAGATCATCGAGGCGGTCAGCGAGGTCACCGGCCAGAACTTCATCATCGATGCACGGGTAAAAGCCCAGGTGACGCTGATCTCGTCGACACCGATGACGCCCGATGCGTTTTACGACACCTTCCTGTCGATCCTGCAGGTTTATGGCTTCGTTGCCGTTCCCTCGGGCGACGTCATCAAGATCCTGCCCGACACCAACGCCCGCCAGCAGCCGGGCAACGACCTGCCGCGCAGCATCAATAATTCCGATGAGATCGTGACCCAGGTCATCGAGGTGGAAAATGTCGGTGCAGCCCAGCTGGTACCGATACTCCGCCCGCTCGTTCCCCAGTACGGCCATCTCGCCGCCCATCCGGCGTCGAATATGCTGATCATCTCCGACCGTGCCGCCAACGTTAACCGGATGTTGCGGATCATCCGCCGCATCGACCAGTCGGGTGACGAAGACATCGAGGTGATGCGTCTCGAGCACGCTACCGCCGGCGACATCGTCCGGATACTGACCTCGCTGAGCCAGAGCGCGGCACGCAGTGACGGTGCGGCCCAGTCGCTGCAGCTCGTTGCCGACGATCGCACCAACAGCGTGCTGGTCAGTGGCGACAAGACTGCCCGGCTACGGTTCAAGGCATTAATCGCGCATCTCGACACGCCGCTGGAAGAAGGCGGCAATACCCAGGTGATTTACCTGCGCTATGCCGATGCCGAAGAACTGGCGGGCAAGCTCAAGGAACAGGCCAACCAGGCCAGCGGCCCCCCGGGGCAGTCTGCCGCCGCGGCCGCCGGCAGCAACGTGGTGATCTGGGCCGACATCCCCACCAACGCACTGGTGATTACCGCACCGCCCAAAGTCATGCGTTCGCTGCGCTCGGTGATCGACAAGCTCGATATTCGCCGCCTGCAGGTGCAGGTCGAGGCGATCCTGGTCGATCTCAATGCCGACAAGTCGGTCGAACTGGGTGTCACGTGGGCGATCGATTCCACCCAGGACACCGCCAGCGCGGCCCTGACCAATTTTGGCGGCACCACCGGTGTCGCCCAGGTCGCCGGGGCGGTGCTTGCCGGCGGTGACGGCATATCTACCGGTGCGCTCGACCTGGTCGGCGACGGCCTGACCTACGGCGTTGGCAAGATTTCCGATACCGGGACCAGTTTCGGTGCCGTGGTGCGCGCGCTGGCCGGCGATGCCGACACCAACATCCTGTCGATCCCCAGCATCGTGACGATGGACAACGAGGAAGCCGAAGTCAGCGTCGGCCGCGAAGTGCCGTTCCTGACCGGCAGCTTCAGCAGCACCGGCGGCACGGTCGGCTCAGTGAATCCCTTCCAGACGATCCAGCGCCAGGACGTGGGCCTGAAGCTGAAAGTCACCCCGCAGATCAACGAAGGTGACGCGGTCATCATGGAAATCGAGCTGGAAGTGTCCAGTCTCGAGCAGGGTGCGACTGCCGCGGTCGACCTGGTGACCAGCCAGCGCTCGATCCGGCAGAAAGTGGTGGTCGAGGACGGCGGCATTATCGTGCTCGGCGGCCTGATCGACGAGAGCCTGCTGGAAAGCGACAACCGGGTGCCGGGCCTGTCGCGCATCCCGCTGATCGGCAGCCTGTTCAAGGCGCGCACCGCGCGCAAGGTCAAGCGCAACCTGATGGTATTCATCAGCCCGACGATCCTGCGCAACCCGGACCAGGCGTATTCCGAGACCGATGCCAAGTACCAGTACATTCGCGACCTGCAGATCGGCGGTGAAGGCCGCGTGCCGCTGATGCCCGGCGAGGAACGACCGGTCATACCACCGATTGACGAGTTTGCGACACCGCCACCGCCCGTCGATGGAAACTGAAGCCGAACCGCAGCCGCAGCCGGAGGAAAGCAGCAGCCCGGTGCTGTCGTTTGCTTTCGCCCGCCGCCACGGCGTGCTGATCCGCGATGTCGACGAGACCGGCAAGGCCGAAACCCTGTATCGCCGCGGCCTGGACCCGCAAATACTCGCGGAGGTGCGGCGCTTCGCCGGCGCGCCCCTGCGGTTGATTCCGGTCGAAGAAGAGGTCTTCGACGAAGCCCTGCAGGCCGCCTATGAGAGCAGCGGCGGCAACAAGGCCATGCAGATGGTCGAGGGATTCGATGAAAACACCGACCTGCTCGAGGTCGCCCAGGCGCTGCCCGAACCTTCTGACCTGCTGGAAAGCGACGACGACGCACCGATCATCCGGCTGATTAACGCCGTGCTGACCGAGGCGGTCAAGGAAAACGCCTCGGATATCCACATTGAGCCATACGAGAACCGCCTGGTCGTGCGTTTCCGGGTCGACGGCGTTCTGCGCGACGTGCTGCAGTCACGCCGCGCGCTCGCGCCGCTGGTCGTGTCACGTGTGAAGGTCATGTCGAAACTCGACATCGCCGAAAAACGTGTGCCGCAAGACGGCCGCATCTCCCTGCGAGTTGCCGGGCGCGCGGTCGACGTGCGTGTGTCCACCCTGCCCTCGGGCGAACGCGGCAGTGAACGCGTTGTGATGCGCCTGCTCGACAAGCAGGCCGGCCGGCTCGATTTACAGCACCTGGGCATGGACCAGGTCACTCAGGACCACATCCACAAGATCATTCACCGGCCGCACGGCATCATGCTGGTCACCGGCCCGACGGGCTCGGGTAAAACGACTACCCTTTACGCGGCGCTGGAACGTATCAACGACCGGGTGCGAAATATTCTCACCGTCGAAGACCCGATCGAGTACTACATCGACGGCATTGGCCAGACCCAGGTCAACACGAAAGTGGAGATGACCTTTGCGCGGGGCCTCCGCGCCATCCTGCGCCAGGATCCCGACGTGGTGATGGTCGGCGAGATCCGCGACCTCGAGACGGCCGAGATTGCCGTCCAGGCCAGTCTCACCGGTCACCTCGTGCTGTCCACGCTGCATACCAACACCGCGGTCGGCGCGGTCACCCGGCTACGCGACATGGGCGTCGAACCGTTCCTGCTGTCGTCCAGCGTTATCGGTGTCGTGGCCCAGCGGCTGGTCCGGGTGCTGTGCGCCGACTGCCGCCAGCCCTACTCGGCCAACGAGCAGGAAAAAGCCCTGCTCGACGTCGGCGACGTCGAGCTGCAGCTGTACCAGCACGGCAGCTGCGATGCCTGCAACCGCTCGGGCTTCCGCGGCCGCACCGGTATCTATGAGCTGGTCATCGTCGACGACACGATGCGCACGATGATTCACGACGGCGCGGGCGAACACGAGCTGGAACAGTACGCACGGACCATGACACCGAGCATTCGCGACGACGGCGCCCGCAAGGTGCTCGAGGGCGTGACCACGCTGCCCGAAGTCCTGCGCGTCACCCACGAAGGCTGACATGGGCGCGTTCGAATACGTTGCCGTCGATCCCGGGGGCAAAGAGCACAAGGGACTGATCGAGGGTGACACCGCGCGCACGGTGCGCCAGACGTTACGCGACCGCGAGCTGCTGCCGCTCAAAGTCACCGAGGTCGCAGCACGCGAGAAGAAGGAACGCAGCACCTTTACTTTCAAGCGTTCTGTGTCGCCACTGGAGCTGGCGCTGCTGACCCGGCAGCTGTCGACCCTGGCCCGCTCCGGCATGCCGCTGGACGAGGCGCTGCAGGCGGTCGCCGAGCAGAGTGAACGCCCCCGCGTTAAAAGCGTCATGCTGGGTGTGCGGGCGCGGGTGATCGAAGGCCACCCGCTCGAGACCGGTCTCGCCGATTTTCCGCAGGCCTTTCCCGAGATTTATCGCGCTACCGTTGCCGCGGGCGAGCAGTCCGGTCATCTCGACGCCGTACTCGAACGGCTGGCCGATTACACCGAGAGCCGCCAGCAGCTCCGCCAGAAAGTCAGCCACGCGATGATCTATCCGATCATTGTTTCCATGGTTGCGGTACTGATCGTCGCGGGTCTTTTGACCTACGTGGTTCCTCAGATCATCGACGTGTTCGATAATGTCCAGCAGTCTCTGCCGCTGCCTACCCGCATCCTGATCGGCCTGAGCGATTTCCTGCGGGCCTACGGGCTGTGGCTGATCGTCGCCACGGTCGCCGGCCTGATCGGATTTCGTTACCTGCTGCGCCGGGAAGGCCCGAAACGTCGCTGGGACCGGTTCCTGTTAAGACTGCCGCTGGTCGGCCGCATGACCCTCGGCCTGAACACAGCACGTTTTACCAGCACCCTGAGCATTCTCGCCGGCGCCGGCGTCCCGGTGCTGGAGGGCCTGCGCATTGCCGGCGCGGTGGTCACCAATGTGCCGATGCGCGAGGCCGTGCAGGAAGCCGCCGTGCGGGTCCGCGAAGGCGCGCCGATAGGCAAATCGCTTGGCGCCAGCAAGCTGTTCCCGCCGATGACCATTCACCTGATTTCCAGCGGCGAGGCCAGCGGCGAACTCGAAGAAATGCTGGAACGCTCCGCCCAGAACCAGGAGCGCGAGATGGACAGCCTCATCGCGACAATGCTGAGCATCCTCGAGCCGGTCATGATCCTGGTCATGGGCGCGGTGGTCCTGGCCATCGTCCTGTCGATCCTGCTGCCCATCTTCAAGCTCAACCAGCTCGTCAGCTAGATTCCCGGCGCCGCGTTCCACCACCTGACACCGTCACCCCGGGGGTATCGGGCTGCGTCTGTCGTGAACCCCGGTTGACCCCTCGCCCGAACGGAGCAGATGCAGTAAGTGTGAACTGTTTATACTCACATAGCGCATCAATCTGATAACTTAGCCCGCTGAAATCCGGCTCCGAACCGACGGCGGGCTTTGCCCTATGCGGCCAATCGTTTTCTTCTCCAGGGCGCAAGGAGCGTGCCTTCTAATCGCCGGGCTATTGCTGGGAGGGGCCGCGAATGCGGTCACATTTACCGTCGATAGCACCGCTGACCAGCGTGATCTCAACGCCGGAGACGGCCTGTGCGCGACTGCTGCCGGCACCTGTACGCTGCGCGCCGCTGTCGAAGAAAGTAACGCCCTGGCCGGCGCCGACACCATCACTGTGCCCGGCGGGACCTACCTGATCGCGCTGGGAAACGGTGACGACAAGGCGGAGCGAGGTGATCTCGATATCCGTGACGCCCTCACCATCGATGGCGCCGGCAGCGGCGCGAGCATTCTCGACGGAAATGGCCAGGATCGCCTGTTCGATGTCCGCAAGGGCGCATCGCTACAGTTGACGGGCGTCACGTTGCGCAACGGAAACCCGAATAATGATGGTGGCGCGATTCGCAGCGAAGCGTCGCTGGCGTTGACGAATGTCGTAATCGCTGACAACCACGGCAAAGACGGAGGCGGAATTGCCGTCGACGAGGAAGCTGTTAACGTATCGTTGACCAACGTCAGTTTCCAAAACAATGTGGCCGACAAAGGCGCCGGTCTCTACGTAAAAAAGGCAAACGTGACTGTCACCGACGCCATCTTTGCCAACAACCGTGCCGGTAAGGATGGCGGCGGAATTTACCTCGAGGACCTTATTGCCACGCTGACCGATATAACGCTCGACAATAACAGTGGTGAAAAAGGCGGTGGCCTGTATGTCAAGAAGAGCGCCAGTATCACAGGGTATGCCCTGACCGTCGTCGATAACCAGGTCACCAAAGAGGGTGGGGGAATCTACCTCGACAAGGCCATCTTCGATCTCCGGCGAAGTGTCATTGCCCGCAATAACGCCAAAGAGGGTGGCGGCCTGTTCATCAAGGGCGACGAAGCTGTTGATGTCGAAAATACGACGATCTCGACAAACACCGCCACCCGGGAAGGGGGTGGCATTCAGAAAGAGGACAACGGGCCAACGAGCCTGGTCAATGTGACGTTGTTTGGAAACGGGTCGCCGGATGGCGGCGGTGTTCATGCCAAGGGACGCAATATAAACCTGCTGAACACACTCGTCGTCATGAGCACCCAGGGCCTGGATTGTGCCGGTTCCGTCACCTCCCTGGGCTACAACCTGGACAGCGATGGCTCATGCCTGCTTGGCCAGGCCGGCGATATCCCCGCCACGGATCCCCTGGCAGGGCCGCTGCAGGACAACGGCGGGGCCACGCTGACTCATGCACTGGACCCGTTCAGCCCCGCACGTGACGGCGGCACGAATAACAGCTGTCCGGCCACTGACCAGCGTGGCGAGGCACGGCCAGTTGACGGCGACGGGGACGGCGTTGCCCGGTGTGATATCGGCGCCTACGAAGGCGCACGTCTTCATCCTGACTACGCGTTACACAAGACAGCGGCTGCAGACTCAGATCCCTATTCGGGCACCAGCAATCCGAAAACGATCCCCGGTGCGACCATCGTGTATGAACTCAGGCTCGGGAACCAGGGGCCCGGAGCAGCCGACGTCGATTCGCTGCTGCTGGTGGAAACCATCCCGGCCGGCACCGCGCTGCTCGTAACGGACTTCGATGCGCTGAGCCCCGGCCCGGTGGCGTTTGTCGATGGCGTACCCGCGAGCGGGCTCACCTACAGTTTCGTCTCACTCGGCAGCTCCACCGACGATATCGAATTCTCGAGCGATGGCGGCCTCAACTTCACCCATACCCCGTCGCCCGGTGCCGATGGCGCCGACCCCGCTATCACTCAATTTCGCATTCGGCCTGGCGGCACCGCGCGTTATACCGGCGTCGACCCGGTTGCAATATTCCGCTTCAAAGTCGCAGTGCAGTAATATCGGTTGATCGCACGGTGGCGCCCTGAAAGTTAACCAGGGCCGTTCAGGACTGGTGAAATGCGATTAGCGGTTCCGACTCACCGGCCAGCAGTTTTTCGAGGCGCTGACGTTATTCAACAGTGCAGGGAATATGGCCGGGTCCGCTCAGACGATCTTCCTCCGGGATCGTCGTCGTACAGTCCCAGCGGGTTCGTGTCCCCGCCATCACATCGCGGGGTGTCAGCGTCAGCGTGGCGCCACTGCCAAACTGTCTGGAATCGAGCTGGGCGACCATAATTCCGCCCGGTCTGAGGCTCACGCCAGTAACATACTCGCCGTCGGTCAGCTCGGATTCGTCAACACCCAACTCGGCAAAGTCGGACGGGTACTCACCCGTTGTCATGCGATGGTTCAACAGCATCATGCGCAACGTTGTCACCGTGCTGTAGGCGGCTGAGAAACGCGCCGTAATGAGATACCGGCGCTGATCCGCACCCGAAGCCGTCAGGTCAGATGCCGCAACTACCGGCGCGGCATCGGCGAAATTGACCACCTCGACCTTCTGCGGGACATCCCGGTACCCGAACAGCAGTACCCCGGTCACCAGGACGGCAATAACGCCTGCGGCAATCAACAGGCCTTTGCGGCCCCCTGCCTCGTTCGTGCCGACGGTCGTGTCCCTTACCTCACCGGGAGGCGGCAAGGCACTGCCGCAACCATTACAAAAGCTTTGTCGCTCAGGGTGGTTGACGCCGCAGTAATTGCAGACAATTTCCATGACGTCAGCCTAACCAGCCGCGCTTCGCCCGGGGCGTGCACAGCCCACAATTTCTCCGCTGCCGCATCGCAGGATATCGGCTTTTTCCACAGCGACAATAGCCGTGGACCTCGTAAAGCCAGGCACGGGACCGGCGCATTCCCCGGCAACCCCCGCAGCCGTATTCACCATAACTTGGGAATGTTGTTTCGATTCTGAAAATGTGACTCCGGTCAATGTCCGGATAGCGCTGACAAACGATAAATACTCCGCAGGGCCGGCAGTTGGCCTGGTGGGAGAGTAACGATGAGCACCGAAGACCTCGAGTACGACGATGAGATGTACACGGACACGTCGATGTTCGACGCCGACGAAATCGTTCGCAGTGTCGAAGAAGTGGCCCGTGCCAAGGCGGACGCTGAAAAAGGTCAGTCTGCGCGGCGCCGGTTCGAACAGATGATGGAAGAACGGAAGCTGGCCGAAGAACTCGGCGAAGCCTATGACGATGACTGGGGCGGCGATGCCGAGTGGGACGGGGACTGACCCCCGCCAGCGGCCCAAAGGGATGCCGTAGCCACAGCGTCAATGAGAAAAGCGGCCACTGGCCGCTTTTTCTTTGGGCGGTCGATCGATGACCGCTAGCGAAAATCCCGCGAAACAGCCGGCAGCATACCGAGCAGCTCGCTGCGGTCGTGCAGCGACCGGGCGATCACGTGCAGCACGTCGCCCTGGCGCTGTAACTGGCCGCGCACCAGCAAGAGTCGCGACCCGAGCAGAGCCCGCCGCTGCTGTTGCGCTACCCGCTCCCACACGATCAGGTTGACGTGACCGGTCTCGTCTTCCAGCGTCACGAAAGTCACGCCCTTTGCCGTGCCCGGCCGCTGCCGGGTAATGACCAGGCCGGCGGTGGCAATCCCCTCCCCGTCCGGCAGCTCCCACAGCGCCGCAGCGGTCACCGCGCCGTCGCCATCGAGCTGGCCGCGTAATAGCGCCATCGGGTGACGTCCCAGCGTGAGCCCGGTGCTGCGGTAGTCGGCGATGACATCCTCGCCCTCGGTCGGCCGGCGCAGCAGCGGCACGCCCTCACGAATCTCCACCTGCGGCATCAGCGGCAGCGGCGCCTCGACCCCGGCGACATCCCAGCGCGCGCGGTGACGATTGCCCGTCAACGTGCGCAGGGCTCCCGCCGCGGCGATGGCCTCGAGGTCGCCGCGATCGAGACCGGCACGTCCGGCCAGGTCGGGGACATCGCGAAACGGCCGTTGCCGCCGCGCCGCGACCAGTCGTTCGATGCCTTCGGCCGATAGCCCTTTAGCCAGCCGCAGTCCGAGACGGATGACCGGCGCGCCGTCTTCGCCGCGTTCCAGGGTGCAGTCGTGATTGCTGTACAGCACATCGACGGGACGCGTCTCGACGCCGTTGCGCCGCGCCTCCTGGATCAGCTGCGACGGCGCATAAAAGCCCATCGGCTGGCTGTTGATCAGCGCACAGGCGAACACCGCCGGCTCATGACACTTCAGCCAGGCCGAGACATAGACCAGCAGCGCAAAGCTGGCTGCATGCGATTCGGGGAAACCGTATTCGCCGAAACCCTCGATCTGGCGAAAGACCTGGTCGGCAAACTGCTCGGTGTAGCCACGCTCACGCATCCCGTCTTTCAGCCGCCCCTCGAACGGCCCCAGCCCGCCGCGGCGTTTCCAGGCCGCCATCGCCCGGCGCAGCTGGTCGGCTTCGCCGGGAGTGAAACCGGCGGCGACCATCGCCAGGTGCATGACCTGTTCCTGGAAAATCGGCACGCCTAAGGTACGTGCCAGCACGTCACGCACCGCCTCGCTCGGGTAAGTGACCGGCTCCTCGCCGTTTCGCCGCCGCAGGTAGGGATGGACCATGTCGCCCTGGATCGGGCCGGGGCGGATGATCGCTACCTCGATGACCAGGTCGTAATAACAACGCGGCCGCAGCCGCGGCAGCATCGCCATCTGCGCCCGCGACTCGATCTGGAACACGCCCATGGTCTCGCCCCGGGAAATCATGTCGTACACCACCGGGTCTTCGGCCGGCACCGTGGCGAGGCTCAGCGGCCGGTCGTAATAGCCTTCGATCAGTTCGAAGCTGCGGCGGATAGCGCTGAGCATCCCTAAACCCAGAACGTCGATTTTCAGCAGCCCCAGTGCATCGAGATCGTCCTTGTCCCACTGGATCACGGTGCGGTCAGGCATCGAGGCGTTTTCCACCGGCACCAGCCGCGCCAGCGGGCCGCGCGAGATCACGAAACCGCCGACGTGCTGCGACAGGTGACGCGGAAAACCCATCAGCGTGCGGGCCAGGGTCAGCACCCGGTGCACCACCGGGCTGTCGGGATCGAAACCGGCCTCGCGCACCCGCTCGTCGTTGACCCCGCCCTCCCACCAGCTCATCGCCCGCGCCAGCCGGTCGACCTGCAGCCCGTCCAGGCCCAGCGCCTTGCCGACGTCACGCAACGCGCTGCGGGCACGATAGCTGATCACGGTGGCGGTGAGCGCGGCGCGGTCGCGACCGTACTTGTCGTAGATGTGCTGGATGACCTCTTCGCGGCGCTCGTGCTCGAAATCGACGTCGATGTCCGGCGGCTCGTTGCGCTCACGCGAGATGAAACGCTCGAACAACATCGACATGCGCGCCGGGTCCACCTCGGTGATACCGAGACAAAAACACACCGCCGAGTTGGCCGCCGAACCACGGCCCTGGCAGAGGATGTCGCGGCCACGGGCAAACTCGACGATCTCGTGCACGGTGAGAAAGTATTGTTCGTATTTCAGTTCCTCGATCAGCTCGAGCTCGTGCTCGACCATGGCCCGCACCTTGTCGCTGACGCCGTCGGGCCAGCGTTTCTGCATTCCCGCCTCGGTCAGCTTGCGCAGGTGGCTGGCAGGCGTCTCGCCCGCCGGCACCAGTTCGCGCGGGTACTCGTAGCGCAGCTCGTCGAGGGAAAAGTGGCAGCGCTCGGCGATCCGGCAGCTCTGCGCCAGCAATGCCGGTGGATAGACCCGTGCCAGGGCCTCGCGTGGCCGCAGGTGACGCTCGCCGTTGGGATGCAGCGAGGCGACCGCGGCACTCACGGTCTGGCGCAGGCGTATCGCCGTCACCGTGTCCTGCAGGGCGCGCCGGCCTCGCACATGACAGTGAACATCGCCACAGGCGACCAGCGGCAACCGCAGGGCCAGCGCCACGGTTTCAAGCAACTGCAGCCGGGCACGGTCGTCGGGTCCGGCCAGCAGCTCTACCCCGATCCACAGCCGCTGCGGAAATACTGCCGCCAGCCAGCCGCCCTGGTCGGCCACCGGTTCGGTGCCGGGCAGCCAGATGGCGAGACAGTCGTCGAGGTCGTGAAAACCGCTGCGGTCGAGCCGGTACTCGCCCTTGGGTGCCGCGCGGCGGGCGCGGGTGATCAGTTCGCAGAGGTTGCCGTAGCCGTTGCGGTTGGTCGCCAGCACCACGACATGGGTGCCATCGGTCAGGCGAAACTCGCTGCCGACGATCAGCCGCAGGTCGAGTTCGCGGGCGGCGACATGGGCGCGTACCACGCCGGCGACCGAGCACTCGTCGGTAATGGCCAGCGCGCGGTAACCGAGCCGGGCGGCCTGTTCAGCCAGTTCCTCCGGCTGCGAGGCGCCGCGCAGGAAACTGAAGCTGCTCACACAGTGCAGCTCGGCGTAGTCAGGCTGCAACGAGCGGATCATGGAACCGGCAGGTTCATTCTGACGCAGCTGGAAGCTGCCATCGCGCTGCGATCAATCGAAGTAGCCATGCAGGTACCAGCCGTGCGGGGGCCGGCGTTCGCGATAGATCCACAGCCGCAGGCCACGCCGGTCGCGAGCCACGTAGTAATCGCGCACGATATCGCCACCATCCCACCAGCCGGTCTCGATCCGCTCGGGACCGCGTTCGACAACCAGCCGGCCGTCATACTGCGGCCGGTCATCGCGAACCGGCAGCGGTTGCGGCTGCCCCAGCAGCCACAACGGCCGCTCCGCCGGCCGGTCGCACGCCGTACCGGTTTCGGCCAGCGGTTCGACCTGGCGCCAGGCCGACTCCGGGCGGTGCTCGGCCACACCGTCGACGCCGTACACGGCCGTCACCCCCAGCCGGGTACGCAGGTTTTCCAGCAACGTCGTCGTATCGCCACCGGTGGGACCGAACAGGTCACGTGCCGGGCTGTCCAGCGTCGTCACGCTGCCGCTCGACAGCTGCACCGCGATTGCCGGCACCGGCAAGACCACACGCTCCAGCTTCAGCCGCGCCAGCGCCAGCAGCCGCCCGGCATCCTGACAGTACTCGACCAGCCCGACCTGCACCGCGGTCGCCGGCGCGTCACCGTGAAAAAACTTCAGCGTGATACGCCGCACTCCGGCCTGGCGGGCGACCAGGTAGGCCGACAGCGATTCGAGCAATCGTTCCGTGGCGATCAGCAGCTGTGCGATGTCGTCGGTTTCCGCCGGCAGATCGAGGTTTTTCTCAAACGATGCCGGCGGCGAAAACGAGGGCCGCGGATCCGGCAACCGGCCGAGCGCGCGGTCGAGTTCGGCCAGGTAGCGGCGACCGAAACGGCGGGCAAAACCGTCACGCGGCAGACGCAGGCAGTCGCGCACGGTGTACACCCCCATGCCGTTGAGCGCCGAGACCGTCTTGTCCGGCCAGCCGAGAAAGGCCAGCGGCAGTCGCCCCAGCGTGCCGGGCAATTGTTCCGGATCGGGCAACACGACAGTGCGGCGGGTGCGCGACAGCCATAACGCCGCGGTCGGCGTCGGTGCCAGCGCCAGCCGGTGCCGGTGACCGCGTTCGTCCAGCGCGGCGCCGGCTTCGCGGCACAGGCCCTGTGCACCCCCGAACAGGTGCAGGCTGGTGCGTACTTCCAGCAAAAGCGAGGCCGGTGGTTCCACGCTCACCCACGGCGTAAAGCGTTGCGCCCAGGCCGCCAGTTCCTCGAGCCGTGCGTTTTCCCGGCGCAGGTCACGGGGTTCGGCCCGCAGCGACGGACACAAGGCCTGCGCGGCATTGAGGTCCTGGCCGCGACGCACGCCGTCACGCCAGGCCGCAGCATTGACCGCGCGCACCGTGCGCTGGCGGTCTTCGCCGTCGACGATGACCCGGGGTATTTCCACCGGTTTGCCGCCCAGCGCCTCCAGCGGCAGCTGTGGCAGGCAAATTCCCAGCCAGCGATGGGGAAACTGCGTGCCGGGCTGACCGACCGGTGCAGCCGCCCGTTCCGACCGCCGCTCCGGCAGCGCCGGGAACAGGCCGGGCGTGCCGGGCGCGGCCAAGGCGTCAGTCCCGCGTCCGCCGCGTGAGTGCCGCACCCAGCGGCAGCGACACGCTGACCGGCCGGCCGCCCCGGCTCTTGGCAATCGTCACCCGGAAACCGTCGGGCACCTGTTCGAGCAACAGGCGCAACGCCGCCGGCGACGACTGGTCCGCCACGGCAGCAGGCCGGAACAACACCCCTGGCGTACCCCCCTCTGCCGCCGCCAGCTGCAGCCGGCGCAACACCGGTACCGTGGCACGTTCCGACCAGCCCAGCACCGCCGCACAGCTGCCCGAACGCAGCGACTGTTCCACCGCCCACAGGATCTCTGCCTCATCGTCGGCATGTACGATCACCAGCCGCGCCAGGTCGAGACCGGCCGCAGCCAGTGCCGGGGCATACGGCACCCACGGCGGCGCCACCCAGACCAGGCAACGGCCATCGTCCTGGCGACACAGAGCGGTAAGCGCGGGCATCAGCAGGCGCAGCTCGCCCTGGCCGCGCCGGGCCAGCAGCACTTCGCTCAGCGCATCGGCCGGCCAGCCACCTCCGGGCAAGTGACGATCGAGACCAGCATGACCGGTGGGAATCGTGCGGGTTTGTGCCTGGTGCTCACGCGCCCGCCAGACCTGCGGGTGGTGCAATAACTCGTACAGCGGTTGTTTTGGTGTCGGTTCCATGTCCGCTTTTTGTTCGCAAACGACTCCCCACCGAACCCGCGTGGTCCGGCACCCTGATGGACAAGTGGAAAACAGTCAGGCGTGTTGCCGGATCACTCCAACGACGACGCCCTCGATCACCATCGGCTCGTTTTCGAGATCGACATGGATCGGTTCGAAGTCCGGGTTCTCCGGCAGCAGCCACACCTCGCGACCTCTTTGCTTGTACCGTTTCACCGTGACCTCGTCTTCGAGACGCGCCACGATGATCTGCCGGTTACGCACCTCCGGCGTGCGATGCACCGCCACCAGGTCGCCGTCGTAAATGCCGGCATCGCGCATGCTCATGCCGTGCACCTGCAGCAGGTAATGCGGTTTCTGACTGAACAGCTCCGGATCGAGCCGGAAATGCGTTTCGACGTGCTGCTCGGCCAGCATCGGCTGCCCCGCCGCGACCCGGCCGACCACCGGGATACCCGTGCCCGACTCGTCACAGATCCGGATACCCCGCGAGACCCCCGGGATCAGCTCGATCGCGCCCTTGCGCTGCAGCGCCCGCAGGTGTTCCTCGGCCGCGTTGGCGGAGCGGAACCCCAGTTCGGCGGCGATCTCCGCACGCGTCGGCGGCATCCCGGTCTCATCGATAGACCGCTGAATTAATTCAAGAATTTCAGCCTGGCGAGCGGTAAGTTCCTGCATTTTCCCATCCATCTGTATGTATAACCAGACCTGTGATTATATCCAGATGTCACCTTTAATCAACCCCATTCGCTCCACTCCGCAATCCCTGGCCGCAGGCCTAAAAAAACGTGGCGAACGCAAAGCGTTCGCCACTCCGGCCCTCTTCAACAATCCCCACCCTCGCAGCGCCATGCGGTGGGGAGGTGGCCTGTCCGGCGTCGTGGCCGGCCATCGCGCAGCAGGACGCGAAGCAGGCCGGCCCCGATCCTCAGCAGGCCAGGGATGGCCTGCTGAGGTTTAGGCGGACGGGCCACCTCCCCGCCGGATGGCGCTCTTAATCCCCACCCCTTAACAGTTTGGGAACATATGCCCACACACCCATAAATTTATGGCATCATTGTTAGAGGCTGCATGAGGTAATTATGGTAAATCCTTAATACAGCCGTGCGCATCCAAAAAATCAATAGCCAGGGAGCTTAACGACGATGACGCACCACTCGGGTGTCCTGACCGATAGTCTTGCGTGGCCGCAGTCTTTTGCGGCCGACGAACCGTTGCTCAATCTTCCCCTGAGCACACTCGAACACAATCGCGATGCCGTGATCCTGATGGCACCGGTATCCGGTCATGCCGACCCCTCCATCGTTTACGTCAACGAAGCGTTTGAAGATCTCACTGGCTACACCCGCGCCATGGCGCTGGGGGCTTCACCGAGACTGCTGATCGGTACCCGCGGCCAGTTCGGCTGGGTCGGCCGCCTGCGCCGGCGCATGCAACAGCATCTCGCTTTTCGCGAACGCTGCATGCTCCGCTGCGCCAGCGAAGAAGCGCTGGCCGTCATGCTCGAAGCCCACCCCCTGTCGGGCGCGTCCGGCAAGGTCGTCTACTGGCTGGTGAAAATGCACGACCTCGCCTCGGTCGTTAACGAACAGACAAAACAGCTGCAGCAGTCACTGCACCAGGCCACCCACGACGAGTTGACGGGCCTGATCAACCGCGCCGAGTTCGAGCGCCGGCTGGAAGGCGCGCTGGAGCACATCGCCGAAGAAGGCGGTGAACACGTGCTGTGTTATCTCGACCTCGACCAGTTCAAGGTTATCAACGACACGTGCGGCCACGCCGCCGGTGACGAGCTGCTGCGCCAGCTCGGCGACATACTCCCCGGCTGTGTCCGCGAGTGCGACACGATTGCACGCCTGAGCGGCGATGAATTTGCCGTGTTGTTCGATGGCGCCAGCATGCCGCAGGCCCGGCTGCTGGCTAACCGGCTCCGCGACAGCATCGAGAAGTTCCGTTTCCCGTGGGTGAGCAAGGTGTTCAGCATCGGGGTCAGCATCGGGCTGGTCTCGGTCACCGACGCCAGCGAAAGTGTCGCAAGACTCCTGAGTGCGGCAGATACCGCGTGCTTTGCCGCCAAGGATCTCGGCCGCAACCGGATTTACGTTCACCACCACGAAGACGGCGAAATCGCCCGGCGCCACGGTGAAATGGAGTGGGTCACCCAGATCCAGGCCGCGCTGGACCAGAACCGTCTCAAGCTGCACCTGCAGAGCATCCAGGGCCTGACCAATACCCGTCATGGCCATCATTACGAGGTGCTGCTGCGGATGGAATCCGAGGACGGTGCCCTGATCTCGCCCGAGTGTTTTCTGCCGGCTGCCGAGAACTACCATCTGTCGACCCGGCTCGATACCTGGGTCGTCGGCCGGGTATTCGACTACCTGGCAATGTCAGAAATCCGGGCCGAAGACGGCAACCTCTGCTGCATCAACCTGTCCGGTCATTCCATTACCGACGCCGGCTTCCTGCAGAACGTCGTGGCACAGTTGCGCCGCTCGCCCGCGGCCGCCGAATCGATCTGCTTTGAGATCACCGAGACGGCGGTCATTGCCAATATTGGTCTCGCCACGCATTTCATCCGCTCGCTGAAAGAACTCGGCTGCCGCTTTGCGCTGGATGATTTCGGCAGCGGGCTGTCGAGCTTTGCCTACCTCAAGACCCTGCCGGTCGATTTCCTCAAGATCGACGGGATGTTCGTCAAAAACATGATGCGTGACCCCATCGACCTGGCCTTTGTTCGCTCGATTAACGAGATCGGCCACGTCATGGGCAAAAAGACCGTGGCGGAATTTGTCGAAGACGAAGAGACCCTGGTCGCGTTGCGCGAGATGGGGGTCGACTATGCCCAGGGCTTCCATATCTCCAGGCCGTCACCCCTGATCTGAGCGCGACATTTTTCCCCGGTTGGGGTTAAATACCGGCCGGTCCCCGGTAAGTGCAGCATGGAATGAGCGTTTTCATCTACGGTCCGCCGCAAAGCACCTACGTGCGCACCGTGCGCATGGTTTGCGGCGAAAAGAACGTCCCCTATGAGCTGAAGGATGTCGAGTTCGGCTCTGCCGATCACACCACCCTGCATCCTTTCGCCCGGATCCCGATCCTGCGTCATCGCGACTTCATTCTGTGCGAGAGCAGCGCGATCACCCGCTACATCGACCAGGTCTTCGACGGTCCGCGCCTGCGTCCCGAGCAGCCACGCGAACGCGGCCTGATGAACCAGTGGGTCAGCACGGTCAACGATTATTACTACGACGTCATGATCCGGTCCCTGGTGCTGCCCCGACTCGGCCTGGCGCCGCTGGACGAGAAAAAAATTGCGGCAATTAAACCGCGTCTGGAACACCAGCTGGGCGTTGCCGACAAGGCGCTGGGCGAGCACGAATTCCTCGCGTGCGGCGAGCTGAGCCTGGCAGACCTGTTCCTGGCCCCGATCGTTGCTTACGTAATGAAAACACCCGAGGGCGGGCGCACCGTGCCGGGTTATGCAAACCTTGTACGCTGGATGCGGGATATTATGGAACGTGACAGCTTTAAGTCGTCCGCGCCTCCGCTCTGACGTATAATGATTTTTTTGAAATGCCCTTAGAGCATTCGACTGCCAGCGCCGACTGATAAGCAAGAATCCGGCGCGGCCCGCCAAAGCACAACTGGAGACAATCCTATGCCACAGCGCATGGCCCTGATTCTTACGCTTGCTGCCGCCCTGCTTGCCAGCGCTCACGCCCAGGTCGTGTTCGAAAGCGGCCCCGTGCGCCCGCTGGCCATGTCCGCCGACGGCGCTTTTCTTTATGCCGTAAATACGCCGGACAACACGCTGGAAATTTTCGCGATTCGTGATGCCGGACTACAGCTCGTCGACTCCGTGCCCGTCGGCCTGGAACCGGTTGCCGTAGCGGTCGCGAGCAACGGCGATGTCTGGGTAGTCAATCACCTGTCCGACAGCATCAGCATCGTCTCGGTCAGCGGCACGCCTCAGGTCAGCCGTACCCTTCTGGTCGGCGACGAACCGCGCGATATTGTTTTCGCAGGCACCGGCGGGAATGAGCGGGCGTTTATTACCACTGCACACCGTGGTCAGCACCGGACTCATCCTTCGATTGCTGCGGTACCCGGTGCGGGCGATCCGCAGCTCACCACGCCGGGTATTGGTCGTGCCGACGTCTGGGTGTTCGATGCAGCTGCGCCGGGTACCACGCTGGGCGGCACGCCGCTCAAGATCGTCGAGCTTTTCGGCGATACGCCGCGGGCGCTGGCCGTCTCTCCGGGTGGTGACACGGTCTACGCGGCTGTTTTCCACTCGGGCAACCAGACGGCCGTCGTCAGCGAATCGACCGTTTGCGACGGTTTCGATTCAACGCCCTGCACCGGCGACGGCATCAGCTCGCCCAACGGGCTGCCCGGTGGCGACCTCCCCGGTGGCAACCCGGGTCCGGCCATGAGCGTACACGGCGACCCGGCGCCCGAGGTCAGCCTGATCGTCAAGTACGACAACACCAGCGGCGAATGGCGCGACGAGCTGGGACGAAACTGGAGTAACGGCATTCGCTTCAACCTGCCCGATCTCGACGTTTTCACCATCGATGCCGACACCCTCGACGCGGTTGAGAGCTATCCCCATGTCGGCACCGTGCTGTTCAACATGGCGGTCAACCCGGTCGACGGCACCGTCTATGTCGCCAACACCGATTCGCTCAACGAAGTGCGCTTCGAGGGGCCGGGCGGTGGCGGCAGCACGGTCCAGGGTCATTTGGCCGAGGCACGAATCACGCTGATTGACGGCAACGTCGTCGCCTCGCGGCACCTGAACAAGCACATCGATTACAGCATTACGCCGGCACCGGCCGGCACCAGGGAGCACAGCCTGGCCACGCCGCTGGATATGGTGATCAGCAGCGACGGCAGCACCCTGTATGTTGCCGCTTTCGGTTCCGGCAAGATCGGTGTGTTCGACACCGCCGAACTGGCCGACGACACTTTCGATCCCACTGTGCAAAGTGCGCAGTACCTGCCGACGACGGGCGGCGGGCCTGCCGGGCTGGCGCTGGACGAGTCGCGTAACCGGCTGTACGTGCTGACCCGCTTCGATAACACCATCTCGGTAATCGACCTGGCCAGCGGCACGGAGACCGGTCATCACCCGATGAACGACCCGGAACCCGTCTTCGTCAAGAGCGGCCGGCCGTTTCTCTACGACGCCCAGCTGACGTCGTCCAACGGCGAAGCCTCGTGTGCGAGCTGCCATATCTTCGGCGATATGGACAGCCTGGCCTGGGACCTGGGCGACCCTGACGGCGAAGTCATCGTCAACCCGACGCCGATCAACCTGGAAACCCTGGTCGTCGCGTTCAGCCAGGCGTCGCCCAACATCAACGGCACCGGCAACATCGACGACTTGCACCCGATGAAGGGTCCGATGACCACGCAGACATTGCGTGGCATGGTCAACTCCGGCGCAATGCACTGGCGTGGCGACCGTGCGGTCGGTGTCTTCGGCACCAGCGCCTTCGACTCGGTGCTGTCGTTCATTAACTTCAACGTGGCGTTTCCGGGACTGGTCGGTAACGAAAGCGAGCTGAGCGAAAATGACATTCGCTCATTCGCCGATTTCGCGCTGACGATAGCGCTGCCGCCGAACCCGGTACGTAACCTCGACAACTCGCTGAGCGTTTCGGGTCAGGCGGGACGCGATCTGTATCTCAGCGACCGGCGTATGGACGGCCTGGCGCAAGACATCTCCACTGACCCCAACGGCGACGGTTTCACCTGTGACGGCTGCCATACCCTGGACCCGTCACGCGGCTTCTTTGGCACCGGCCGGCATGCCAGCTTCGAAGACGAAGAACAGATCTTCAAGATTCCGCACCTGCGCAACATGTACCAGAAGGTCGGCATGTTCGGCATGCCGGACAACGATTTCTTTAACGCCGGCGACAACGCCCACCAGGGTGACCAGGTCCGTGGTACCGGCTTCCTGCATGACGGCAGCACCGACACCCTGCTCCGTTTTTTCAATGCGGATGTCTTTGACCTGGCCATTACCCCGTTGGGCGATACCGGTTTCGAAAACGAGCAGCAGCGAATCGACATGGAACAGTTCATGCTGGAGTTCGATAACGATATCGCGCCCATCGTCGGCCAGCAGATCACGCTGGACAGCACCAGCCCGGCCAGCGTTGACGAGCGGGTCGACCTGCTGCTGGCCCGTGCCGATGCGCCGTTCACCTCGAAGATCCTCGGCGGCGAAGTCACCGAGGCCGACGTCGTGGCGAAGGGCGTGATCGCCGGCGCCGCCCGCGGCTGGCACCGCCAGCCCGACGGCACCTTCCGCAGCGACATCGACGGCGAAGCACCGCTCAGCGAAGCCGCGCTGCGGGCGCTGGCTGATGTGCCCGGCCAGTCGCTGACCTTCTCGGCCGTGGTTCCCGGCGAGGGCTACCGGATCGGTATCGATCGTGACGTCGACGGCATCCTCGACGGCGACGACGTCTGCCCGGCCGTGCGGGACACCGACCAGCTCGACAGCGATGCCGACGGCGTCGGTGATGCCTGCGACAACTGCACCCTGGCCGCCAACGCCGGCCAGCTCGATACCAACGGCGACGGCTACGGCAACAGCTGCGACGCCGACCTGAACAACGACGGGATGATCAACTTCCTCGACCTGCAGCAGATGGAATCGGTCTTCTTTACGCCTGATGCCGACGCTGACTTCACCGGCGACGGGTTCGTCAATTTTCTCGACCTGCAGCTGATGGAAGCCAGCTTCTTCCTGGTGCCCGGACCGAGCGCCCTGCACTAACGCGATCCTGCGGGACAAAATTAGGGGACAGTGACCTAACTCCATGGGAGTTAGGTCACTGTCCCCTAATTCCCCGCCGTGGCGCCGGCATGAGCTTGACAGCCCGCCGCTCAGCCGGGACGCTAGGTGTTGCCCTATTCCAAGATCACAACGGGGGGCATTATGTTACGTTCGATAATTCTCGGGGTCGCGCTGCTGGCCACCCTGCCCGCTTCCGCCAGCTATGTCCTGTTCGAGGCGCCCCAGGCCCGCCCGCTGGTGCTCTCACCCGACGGCAGCCGCCTCTATGCCCTGAATACGCCGGATGACCGGCTGGAGATTTTTACCGTGCTGGCCGATGGCCTGGTCCACGAGGCCAGTGTGCCCGTCGGGATGCGACCAGTGGCTCTCGCGGCGCACGGCGACGAAGTCTGGGTCGTCAATCACCTGTCGGACAGCATCAGCATCGTCGATGTCAGCGGCTCGCCCCGGGTCACCCGGACACTGCTGGTCGGTGACGAACCCTCGGATATTGTCATCGCCGGTGGCGGTCGTGCTTTTGTCACCACCGCGCATCGCGGTCAGGCCAGCCCCACGCCACGTGGCGAGTACTGGGTCGCCGGAGCCGGCCGTGCCGACGTCTGGGTATTCGACACCAGCAATCCGGGCGCCGCACTCGGCGGCGACCCGCTGACCGTCATCACCGTATTTGGCGACAAGCCACGCGCGCTGGCCGCCAGCGCCGATGGCACGGAAGTCTATGCCGCCGTTTTTCATTCCGGCAACCGCACAACGGCGCTCAATGAGGGGCTGGTTTGCGACGGGGGTGCAGCCGTCGGTGCGTGCAGCATCGAGGGCGGCACCGCGCCCGGTGGACTGCCGGCACCGAACACCAACCACGAAGGTTTCGAGAATCCGGAGGTCGGCCTGATCGTGCAGTACGATCCGGTCAGCGGCGAATGGCTCGACGAACTGGACCGCGACTGGTCGGATGCCGTGCGCTTCGACCTGCCGGATCTCGATGTCTTTACCATCGATGCCGACGCGCCGGTGCCCGTGGAAACTGCCAGCGTAGCCGGCGTTGGCACGGTGCTGTTCAACATGGCTGTCAACCCGGCAAACGGCAAGCTCTACGTCAGCAACACTGAAGCCAATAACCGGGTTCGCTTCGAAGGGCCCGGGGAATTTACAGCGGGCCAGAAGCCGGCAGGCGAGCCCGACACGGTACGCGGTCACCTGCATGAAGCAAGAATTACGGTCGTCGATGGTGCGATCGTCCTGCCGCGTCACCTCAACAAGCATATCGATTACGACACCGTGCCGGTGGCCGCCGGTGTCCGTGACGACAGCCTTGCCACACCGACCGCCATGGTGTTTACCGGAGACGGCAGCACGCTTTACGTTGCTGCCTTTGGCTCCTCGAAGATCGGTGTGTTCGACACCGCCGAACTCGAAGCCGACACGTTCGTGCCGGCTGCCGCCAGCCATATCGAGCTGACCGGCGGCGGCCCGAGCGGGCTCGCGCTCGACGAAGCGGGCAACCGGCTGTTCGTGCTGACGCGTTTCGACAACGCGGTCAGCATGATCGACCTGGCCGACGGCAGCGAGAGTTTCCGGCGCACCCTGCACAACCCGGAGCCGGTAAGCATCACGGACGGACGGCCGTTTCTTTACGATGCGAGGCTGACCTCGTCAAACGGCGAAGCCTCCTGTTCGAGCTGTCATGTCTTTGGCGACATGGACGATCTCGCCTGGGATCTCGGCGACCCTGACGGTAACCGCGAGGACAACCCGAACCCGTTCCCGGTAGTCGGTACCAGCAACCCGCGCTTTCACCCGATGAAGGGACCGATGACGACCCAGAGCCTGCGCGGCATGGCCGTTCACGGCCCGATGCACTGGCGCGGCGATCGCACCGGCGGCAGCGACGGCGGCGACCCGCTGGACGAAAACGCGGCTTTCAACGCTTTCAACGGGGCGTTTCCCGGGCTGATCGGCCGCGACGAGGGAGAGCTCGCCGCAGCAGACATGCAGGCGTTTACCGATTTCATCCTGCAGCTGGTTTATCCGCCCAATCCCATCCGCCAGCTCGACAACAGCCTGCGGGAGGACGAGTCACGCGGCCGTGATGCCTATTTCCAGGTACCCGGACCCGACATCGTTGCGTCATGCGATGGCTGCCACACACTGGATCCGGCCAACGGATTTTTTGGCGGCGATGGCGGCTCGAGCATCGAGGGTGAAACCCAGGAGTTCAAGATTCCGCACCTGCGCAACACCTACCAGAAGATCGGCATGTTTGGCATGCCCGGAGCGCCGTTCATCATCGAGGGCGACAACAGCCATATGGGTGACCAGGTCCGCGGCTATGGCTTCCTGCACGACGGCAGCATCGACACGATGAAGCGATTCTTCGAGTCAGTGGTTTTCGACATCGGCTTCAACGCTTTCTTCCCGGACCCGGTGCAGGCCAGAACCGACCTGGAAGCATTCATGATGGCGTTCGACACCAACCTCGCGCCGGTCGTCGGTCAGCAGGTCACGCTGACGGCGAGTAACCCGGCAACGGCGGGCCCGCGAATCGACCTGCTGATTGCCCGGGCAGAGGCCGGCGAGACCGACCTGGTGGTTCGTGGCGTGGTCGACGGCCTCAGCCGTGGCGCGCGCTACAGCGGCGGCGCCTTCGTCACCGACGAAGCGGCTGCCGCCACGCTGACCGATGCCCAGGTCCGGGCGCTTGCCGCAACACCGGGCCAGGAGCTGACCTATGTCGCCATGCCACCGGGTTCCGGCCTGCGTGCCGGTGGCGATCGCGACAGCGACGGCATCCTGGACTTTGACGATTCCTGTCCGGCCGTTGCCGATCCCTCGCAAATTGACGGCGACAGCGACGGCATCGGCGATGCCTGCGACAACTGCACGCTGGCTGCAAACCCGGACCAGCGCGATACCAATGGCGACGGCTTCGGTAACGTTTGCGACGCCGACCTGGATAACGACGGCCAGATCAACTTCTCCGACCTCAGCGCAATGGCCGATGCGTTCTTTACCTTTGACGGTGGCGACGCCGACCTCGACGGTGACGGCGCAGTAAATTTCGCCGACCTGGCGATCATGGAGGACAGCTTTTTCCTGGCACCCGGGCCCAGCGCCTGGCAATAACGCAAGGGGACGGCAATTAAGGGACAGTGACCTAACTCCTGGAGTTAGGTCACTGTCCCTTAATTGCGTCCCTTAATTGCCGGGTTAACGCCGGCGCCAGAGCAGCGCCAGACCGAAGGTCAGCAATAACAGGGTTGCCGGCTCATCGACGGGCAGCCGGCCAATGTCGGCAAACGCCAGCCCGAAGCTGGAGAAATCGGACGTCCAGTCACCGGAAAATCCGGACTGACTCAGGAGCACCCCGCCCTCCAGGCCGTAAAGCCCCGCGGCATCCCCACCGGTCACATCGAATACGAATTCGAGCAAACCGCTGTCGCTGAAGCCCATGCCGGTCAGGATCCCGGTGAGCAACGTATTGCTGTTGTAGCCCAGGTCAGGAATTGTGCCGCCGACCGTCAGCGTACCGCCAACCAGGCTGCCGCTGCCGTCAACCGTCGCAATCAGGTCAAAGGTCCCGCCGAAAATGGAGTTGTCGGTGCCGGTATCGAGGACAAACGAAAACCCGGAGGCCTGGAGCACGTCGCTGTCGGCAAAATAGTCAACCGAGATAAAGCCAGAAACGATGTCCGGCTGGTCGCCCAGGGTGAGGTTCAGTGGCGTTGCCAGAACCGGTGCTGCGGTAAACAACAGTGAGGCGGCGGTGATGATCGTTCTGATTCGGGTCGTCATACTCAAGCTCCAGCAAAACCAGGTGACGTTGAACATAACCAAGCAAATTCCGGACCACCGCGAAACGGATGACTATTTTTCAATGGCTTGGGCGACTTTATTGATTCTTATATGACTATTTTTTGCTCATTGCTGTAAGAAATATCGACAGGGGAGAGGCTCCCGGAATTAGGGGACAGTGACCTGACTCCGACGGAGTCAGGTCACTGTCCTCTAATTGCTCAAAAAAAAGGCCCCGCGATGCGGGGCCTTTAGTCCGTTGGAACGTCCGGTCAGCTGCGCTGACGACGCCGTCCGAGGAAACCGAGGAATCCCAGGCCGGAGAGCAGCAGCGGCAGAGCGGCCGGGACCGGCACGACCTGCAGCTGTGCGGCAGCCATGTCGCCCAGCAAGGCGTGCGCCGCAGATGTCGGGTGAATGCCGTCCCAGAACACGTACTCGTCCGGGTTGGCGCAAACCGCTCCGGGTCCACCGGTGCCCAGCAATCCTTCGTAGCAGGCGTCGCTGACGTTGGTGAAACCAAATGCGGCCGGATCGCCCAGCATCATGTTGAAAATCGAGAAGACGTCGAACTCCACGATATTCAGCGACGAATCGGCATCACGCAACGCAGCCATCTCGATAGCCAGCGCCGTGTTGTGTGCCAGCGACACTGCGCTGATAAACGCTGCATCCCCACCGGGTGCCTCGCCCGCGAGTGACTCGGGCGTCAGGCCGATGTCCGGCAGGTTGGGCACCAGGAAGTTCGTGGCACCGGCTGCGGCGAGGCTGGCGATGATATCGGCAATGTTGGTGGGCCCGGTGGCATCGCCATCGCGAACGTCGTTACCGCCGCCCCACACGACATACAGTGCATCCGGATCGGCAAAGCCGCCTGAATCGGCCAGGTAATTATCCCGTTGCGTGAGGAGGCTGTCGGGAAAACCCCCGCCCCCGGTGCGCGCTCCGCCCCAGGCGTAGTTGTTGCCACCGGTAAACGAGGGCGTGGTCATCGGCAGCCCGAGGTTGCCGGCCAGGTACTGCACCCACACCGGGCCATTGCTGAAATAACCGTTGTCGTAAGGCGCTATGGGCAGCCCCAGCAGCGAACCAATGTTGCCCGAGTCGGACAGGCTGTCGCCGAATACGTACATTGCCGAATACGCGTGTGCGGATACCGGCAGGTTGATGGCGGCTACGAGGGCAGCCAGCGCTAAAGTCTTGCGAAGTTTCATCAGATCCCCTGCTTATTGTTTAAATGTAAGATCCCGAAACAAGAAACCCCGCACGCGGCGGGGTTTCCGGAGTTCCAGTTATGAACCGTTACTCTGTTTCGAGTCAGGCAGTCTTGCGACGACGCAGACCGACCAGCCCGAGCATCGCGGAACCCATGAGCCAGACAGCGGCCGGGATCGGGACGACTTTCTGTTCGAAGGAACCCTCAACGGAGGCAACGAAAACCGTTCCGAAGCCCACGGTCACTTCCATAGCGCCAGTAAGAAGGTCGATGGTGACCACGCCGCCGAGACCACCAAGCGTTCCACCGACGAATTCGCCAGTGAGCAAGCCGCTGGCAAAGTCGCCGTTCGCGTCAAGCGTTCCATCTCCCGTCATGATGACGCCATCGCCACCGGGCTCCGGATACTCAACCGGAATAACGCCGCCCACCAGAAAGCTAAAATCCGCGAACGTGTCATCGATGATAAAGGCTTCACCCGGGCCAGCGTCGATCGTGATCGAACCGTCAACCGGGTCGCCGGTGAATACCGGCACCAACGAGCAGATGGCATCGTTACAGTCGGTGATGGTACCTGAGTAATTGTATGTCGCGGCAGACGCCGGACCCGCAATGAGCGCAGCGCCGAATACGGCCAGCGCCAAAAAACGTTTGGACATGATTGCCCCCTCTTAATTTTCTTAGTCGTTTAGTCTTATATGCCGGTCCAGCCGGCAACCCCTCGTTATGACCTTACCCCGGGGGGCGGCCTCTTACCGGGCAAATGATCGCAGAATCCGGCGACCGCGTCTACCCGCCGCCTGGACCCGGTTTATGTAAAAACGACTATTATTCAGGAGGTTGAGGCCTCAGAGCCGAAAAATCGACAGATATTCACATTTTCAGTCGGCGTTTGTTGTCCTATATCACTACAATCCCGGTGCCTATCCGGCAGGGTGAGAGCCGGGCCCGAGGTTACTGCAGCGCACAAATGAGTGAAAACGGCGAGAATCCGCTCCGCAGCCGCGTCACCTTCGTCGAGGTCGATGCCGCGACGGTCGATGCCGCGGCCAGCCAGTCTGCGCCTCGTCTCGAAGTCACCGGTCTCGACAGCGTCGAACAACTGCTGACGGCTTCGAGCCTGGGCACGCTCGACTGTGAGGTGGTCGTGCTCGGCGCGGCGACCAAGGACCCCGTGCGGGTGGCGCAGCATATCCAGAAGCTCGACAAAAATATCCAGCTGGTCATCCTGGCGGCTGACGACACCGCCGACGATTACCGGCGCCAGATCGAGTTCAGCCCGTTTCTCGGCGACGCGGTCACCGTCCTTTCGATCGACCAGCTCGACGAGCTCAAGAAGCACGTGGGCCGGGCGGTCAAGCGCGCACACCGGCGTTGCAGCTACAGCCGCTCGGGTGAAGACGGGTCGGGCCAGGGTGGACGGGTGTATCGCGAGGCCAACCTCTATCTCGGTAACGTCCTGGAGCACGCCCCGATCGGCATGCTGACGCTGGATTCCGCCGGCCGGATCCAGATGCTCAATCGCCGCGGCAGCGAAATACTCGACGTGCGCGAACGCGATGTGCTGGACACGCCGTTTGAAAGCTTCTTCCTGCCGGTGGACCGAATCCGGCTGAACCGCGTGCTCAGTGATTACGACGCCTATGTCGGGCACTTTCGGATCTCACCCTATGGTGAGGAACCCCGCTACGTCGAAATGACGGCCTCAGACTATGTCTCCCGCTCCGGTCAGCCCGGCCACATGGTCATCCTTCACGATGTCACCGACCGGGTGGCAGCGGAACAGGCGCGGGTGCGTGCGGCTGCGGCGCTACAGGCCAGCGAGGACCGTTTTCTCGAACTGGCCGAAGTCCTGAGGCTCATTCCCTGGGAGGCCGATGTTGCCAGCGGCCGGATAACCTACGTCGGCGAACTGGCCGAACACATTACCGGCTATCCGTGCGAGCAGTGGTACACGGACGGCTTCTGGCAACAGCTGGTGCACCCCGATGACCGCGAAAAAGCGAGCCGCCAGCGGCGCAACAACCATCGCCGGCTGCAGAATTTCGACTACCAGTACCGGATCGTGACGGCCGACGGCAAGACCCGCTGGATTCACGACATTGTCAACGTGGTGCGTGACAATCATGCCAAGCCGGTTAAGCTGCGTGGCTTCATGGTGGACGTCACCGAGAGTCACCAGTACACCGGCAAAGCGGCCAGCCAGCGCTGATCCCCCTCGATCGTGCGGGACCGGGCGCCGCCGGGACCTGCGCGAACCGCGAGGTCGGCCCGGGTCGGCCCGGGTCATAAAGGAAGCCGGTTGCCGGGATCGATACACCCTGCAAGCTACAGCGACAGACCGGTTTGTCCGCTGCGGCAGCGACCCGCATAATGCCGCGATGCGCCTGCCCACCGTTTTCGCAGTTGTCGCAACCGCGCTGACCGGCGGTGTGCTGATCTATCTGTTTGCGCGTCCCGACAGCGTGTTCGCATCCGGAATCGTCGTTGCCTTGCCCCTGGCCGGCCAGCTGCCGTCATTCCTGCACACGCTGGCTTTTGCGCTGGCGTCAGCCGCTCTCGTCGCCCCGGCAGCCGTTACGCCGGCGATCCTGGGCTGGGGCCTGCTGTCCGTGACCGGGGAACTGCTGCAGCATCCGGCTGCGCCGGTGGCCGGAGCGCTAGAGACTTATCGCAACGCCAGCACCTTCGACCCACTCGATCTCGCCGCAATCGTGGCAGCCTGCCTGCTGTCGTGGTTACTGACCCGCCGGCACAGGCCCGGCCTGGAAACCGCATGAAGAAGACCCGAAGCACATCGCTGCTCGCCCTTCTCTGGACAGTTGGCATCCTGACGATACTCGCCAGCAGTCTCGAGGAAGAAGGGCCACCCTCGAATCCGCCGACCCCGACCGTGGTGGATTATTCCCTGACGTCGCTGGCCTCGCCGCTGACACAGGACATCGACACCCGGACAGTGACCCTGGATGACCTGATCCTTAGCGGCGAATACAGCGCCAACCAGGGCGACAAGCTGACGCTGGACCGGGTGATAACACTCGACGCAAACAGCCGTTACAAGATCACCGTAACCGCCACCGACCCCGACGAACTGCTCGACGGAACCGCCGACGTCGAGATCGCCGCCGCACTGGACGTCGGGCTCGGTCATGACCCGGCCGCCGGACAACTCACTACCCTGCTCGACGGCACCACCACGGTGGTCACCGTCAACGGCGGCGGTGTCGACGTAGTGACCGGCGACAGCCCGACCGCCGACTTCTTCAGCTTCGACGATTTCGCCGCTAAAGAAGACGACAACGACGCTACCGTCGATCTTCGCATGGCGGCCGCCGCGTGGAACATCATCGACGTCGTGCTGCGCGCAACCCTGCTGGCCGAGTCGATCATTGACGACGTCGAATCGAACAAGACCACGCTGGAAGGCATGAACCTCGACAGCGACCTGGCGCTGACCTGCGACAACACGGCCGCAGAGCGCGAAGGACGATACATTTTGTTCTGGACCGGCGATGCAGCGGGCAGCGGTGCCGGCACCATTGGCGACGGCGATGCCTTTGAAGCGCGGTTTGAAAACTGCCGCAATCTCGACCGCGAACGCTATCGCGACGGCACCGTGGCGCTGGACGGCTACAATCCTGACGACAGTGACGGGTTCAGTATTTTCGGCGTTGAAGTCGAGATGACGGAACTGTTCCTGGCCGAAGGCGAAGTCGACGACCTGTTGACAACGCCCACCGCGGAATCACCGCGGATCAATGGTGAACTGTTCCTGTTTTATATCGAGCAGCCGGCGCCCTGAGGGCCCGCGTTCAGATCGTGCGACTGCGCCGGCTGAGGTAGTCGTGCCACAGCAGCCGCGCCGCCACTGCACGCCACGGCTTCCACCGCTCCGCGAGACGATCCGGTTTCGCGGCCAGCCGGCCCGGATAGATATCGTCGATAGCCCGTATCAGGGCCAGGTCGCCCGACGGCCACACGTCGGGCCGGCGCAATGCCATGAGCAGGTAGCAGTCTGCGGTCCAGGGACCGATCCCCTTTTGCCGGCACAGGGTCTCACGTGCCGCCGTATCGTCCATCCGCGCCAGCCGTGACAGCCGGAGCTGCCCGCCGGCAACGGCGGACGCCAGCTCCCGGCAATAGCCGGCCTTTTGCCGCGTCAGCCCGAAGCTGCGCAGTGTTTCGATGCTCGACCCGGCCAGCCGGCGCGCACTGATCGGGTGGAGCCCTTTCTCCAGGCGCCGGTAAACAGCCCGCCCGGACGCCAGCGATACCTGTTGCTCGAGAATGATCCTGACCAGCGTCTGCCAGCCCGGGCGCCGCACCCAGAACGGCGGCGGGCCATGACGCTCGACGACGCCGGCCAGGCGGGCATCGTCACGGCATAGCAGTGCGACACCGGCGGAAAAGGTTTCCGAATCCATACGTGACGTTTCCGCGCCTTGCCCGAAAGCAGGCACGGTAGCAGATTGCGATGGTTTATCCGCGCGTCAGCGGCAGGGCGCGCTGCAGTCCCCGCCCCGCGAGACAGATGCGATTGCGGCCCGTACCCTTGGCCCGGTACAGCGCGCGGTCGGCCTCCTCGACCAGCCGGGTTGCGTCGAAGTGCGTGCCCGGAATGGCTGTCGCTACGCCGATGCTGAGCGTGATGTGGTCGGCAACCCTCGAGGTGCCGTGCGGGATCGATAACGCGTTGACCTTTTCCTGGACTTTTTCCGCCAGCGCGGCGGCACTCTCGATATCGGCGCCAGGAACGACCACACCGAATTCCTCACCGCCATAGCGGGCCGCCACTTCGCCGGCTCGCTGGAAACAGCTGTCGATCGCCTTGGCCACCGAACTGAGCGCCTTGTCTCCGGCGATGTGGCCATAACGATCGTTAAATGCCTTGAAGAAATCGACGTCGCACAGGATCAGTGCCACCGTCTTGCCCTCGCGCGAGGCGCGCCGCATTTCGTTGTTGAGCGCTTCGTCGAAATGACGCCGGTTGGCGATGCCGGTCAGGGCATCGATCCTGACCAGCAGCTCGAGCGTCTGCGAGTTCGCACGTTCCAGTTCGACGAGGTGCTGCTGGACCTTGTGCTCGGTAATGTCACGGGCAACGATGACAAACGTTTCACGCCCCTGGATCTCGATCTGGCTGACCGACACGTCAAGGGGAAACACGGTCCCGTCCTTGCGCCTGCCGTCCAGCTCACGGCCGCTGCCGACGATGCTGGCTTCACCGGTCTCACGGTATTGCTTGAGGTATTCATCGTGCCGGCTCGCGTAGGGCTCGGGCAGCAGCATCCTCGCGCTGTTGCCCACCACCTCGTCCACGTTATAACCGAACATCTGCTCCGCGGCGGCGTTCATCGACTCTACTTTGCCGTCAGCGTTCGCGGTGAGAATGCCGTCGGCAAGGTGATCGAACACTGCATCCACCTGCGGCGCGCTGAGGTCTTCCTGGAACTGCCGCAGCACGGCAGCCGAACTCGAGGTAAACGGCGCCATCGATTTGATCGTGTCGTTAGTCCAGGCAACCGGGCGGCCGGCGAGCACCAGGACGCCATACACGGATTTACCGAGACCGAGCAGCAAGGCCACCATTCCGGAATCCTGGTCAACAACAAATGACTCGCGGCGCAGCGCGCGGCGCGCGAGGCGATCGAAGTCGGCCAGCATATCCTCGCGTTGCCGCCCTGCCGGCACGATGTCGGTCAGGCGGCAGGGTTCGCCGCCGCTGACATTGGCGATCATGCCCGCACTGCACTGTGTCAGCGTGAGCGACTCACCCAGTATCAGGTTGATACTCTCGCTGTGCCGCGCACCGGCCTCCAGCTGCTGCTGCACCGTGACCACGGCATCGAGCAGCGCCTGGCACCACGCCAGGTCGGCGCTGCCGGAAGTACGAGCGGTGACGGCCATGTTCTCCAGATGGGTCCTTGCGGCGTGCGAAAACGCACGCGTGCGGAATCGGTGTGCATACTTATAATTTTTGGGTCACACATTGCAACGTGCCGCCGACCATTTTGTCACATTGGGACAATGTTCCCTTCGCCGGTAACTGCGATTCAGGGGATTAGCGCAAAGGCCCGGACCGTGAAACTACCGGCACCGCTAATCTTCGCCGGCACCGCAAAGTAACGTGCCCCTGTCGACGGCACCCCGGACAGGCGGGTGAGATGTTCGGTTATGGGTATGCCGGCGGCCAGCAGCGTGCTGTGTACCGGCCGGGTGCCGCCGGCGCTATCGTCGATGTTGAGCGAGTCTATTCCTACGTGGACCGCACCGTTCGACACCAGGCAGTCTGCCGCTTCTGCAGTCAGGAAGGGATGACCTTCGAAGTATTGTGGCGTTCCCCAGTGGCGTGACCACCCGGTGTGTACCAGGACGGCGCAACCCTCGAAATCGACCTGT
Source organism: Gammaproteobacteria bacterium (assembly GCA_024638445.1). Classification (GTDB taxonomy): domain Bacteria; phylum Pseudomonadota; class Gammaproteobacteria; order Steroidobacterales; family JABDKV01; genus JABDJB01. Next base: position 52,260 of record JAHEKH010000005.1, read on the forward strand.
TCGAGCGCGTCAGCACCGATCGAGGTGCCCGAAACAGGTATAACAACTGCTTTAAGATTTGCGAGCCTTTCGAGGGGCAGGCCACTGATATCAGTAGCTTCCGGGTACCGGTGAAACGGCGAGTCAACATAAGTCCCTGTGTTCATCACCATCCGGATTTTCCCGATATGAAATTGCGTACCGTTGGTGTAAGTTGAAAGGGAATCCTCGTGACTGAGGAAGGTCTCAATGGACGGGGCCGGCAATCCCGGATAAGTCCGGATGCCATCGGTCACGGTATGACTCAGGTCAATCAGTTTCGACATAATTGTTTGCCGCAATCTCGAAATGTGAACTGTGTCACGCAGATTATTGATTTCCAAGCGAGACGTTGTTGTCGCTATGCAACAACCACCTGGTTTATGTGACTTGTGTCACAGAACCGTCCGGCTTGCTGTTCTAGACTGCACGCTCTCGCGCGGAAGGACTACCGGGGGGCAGATATGAGCAATGAATCGACCAAGCGCAAAGCCGACGGCGACGGTATCGAGGACTGGCGACCGTTCAACGTATGGCAGAAACACATCAAGGAAGCCGAAGCCAAACCAGCCGCACATGACCAGAATCCGACCGGCAGCTGGCGTACCGACGCGGTCTGGCAGAACCTGATCAAGGGATAATTGCGTCGTTCCGACGTCAACCGCGGCTGAAGCCGCACACTCAGACACACCTGGGCAGTCGCGTACCGGCGGGAAACCCTCCCCCGGTACGAGCGCTCAGTATCGAACCAGCGCTGAGCCCCAGGTGAAACCGCCACCGAAGGCCTCCAGCAGCAACATATCGCCCCGTTTGATCTGACCGTCGCGTACAGCGACGTCCAGCGCCATCGGTACGGACGCTGTCGAGGTGTTGCCGTGGTCCTGGACCGTCTGGACGACCTGGTCCATGGACATCCCCAGCTTCTTCGCGGTTGCCTTGATGATCCGGATATTGGCCTGGTGCGGAATGAGCCAATCGAGGTCTGAACGCGTCATCTTGTTGGCCTCGAGAGTCTCTTCGACGATGGCACCGAGGGTATTGACCGCAACCCGGAACACCTCGTTACCCTTCATCTGTACGGCGCAACCGGCGATGGTGTCTCTGCCCTTGCCAACGCCGCCTTCGAAATACAGCAGATCCTTGTAAGCGCCGTCTGCGTGAAGGTGTGTCGACAAGATTCCGGCTTCCTCCGACGGCTGCAGCACCACCGCACCGGCACCGTCACCGAACAGCACGCAGGTGGCGCGATCGTTCCAGTCAACGATATTCGAAAGCGTCTCGCCGCCGATAATCAGCGCATTCCTCGACTTGCCGGAAAGTACGAACTGGTCACCCACGCTCAGCGCGTAAATGAACCCGGTGCAGGCCGCCTCGAGACTGAACGCCGGACAGCCGTGTATACCCAGGCGCTCCTGCAGCAGGCAACCCATGTTCGGAAACACCTGGTCAGGGGTCGTCGTGCCGACAATGATCAGGTCGATATCGTCGGGACCCACACCGGCTGCCGCCATGGCTTCCCGTGCGGCACCCTCGCACAGCGACCCTGTCGTTTCGCCATCACTGACGATATGCCGTCGCTCGATGCCGGTGCGTGTACGAATCCACTCATCGGTCGTGTCGACCGTTTTCTCGAGGTCGGCGTTGGTAACGACCTTCTTTGGCAGGCAGCGGCCGGTTCCCGCAATTCGTGAATACACTAGTGTGCCTCCCCGGCTGACAACAGCAGCGCAACCCGGTCCGCTATCTGGGCAGGCACGCCTTTTTCGGACTCTAACACGGCCATGTCGATAGCGTTACCGAACGCCACCGTGTCAGCGTTGCCATGACTCTTGATCACGATACCCCGGAGCCCCACCAGGCTCGCGCCGTTGTAGCGACGGGGATCGAGACGATGGTGTAACGCCTCCAGCACAGGCCGCCCTAAATCCGGCACATCTTCGCTGAGGATACTCAACACCTCGCGGAATGCGCCTTCCATGGTTTTCAGCGCGACGTTGCCGGTAAATCCGTCGCTGACGACCACGTCGACCCGGCCGCTGAAAACATCGTGGCCCTCGACGTAGCCGATATAGTTGAGTTGCGACTCCTCCAGCAGCGTTGCTGCCTCGCGGATCGCATCCGTACCCTTAAAACTTTCCTCGCCGATGTTCAGCAGCCCCACCCGCGGATTGCCGATTTCATACAGATCCTCGGCGATTACCGACCCCATGATGGCGTACTGGAGCAGCCGGTTCGCGGTGCAGCCGGTGTTGGCGCCAAGATCGAGCATGCAGGTGTGCCCACCCCGGGCCGGAATGGTCGATACGATTGCCGGGCGATCGATCCCTGCCATCGTCTTCAGAACGAATCGCGATGTAGCAACGAGTGCACCCGTGTTGCCGGCACTGACACAGGCGTCAGCCGCCCCGTCGCGAACCAGTTCGAGGGCCCGCCGCATGGAAGAGTCTTTCTTCTTGCGTAGTGCATCGCGCGGGCTCTCGTTCATGGCCACGACTTCGTCCGCGGTTACCAGCGACAGGCGGCCATTGCCTGCATCGCGGACGAACGGGCCCAGCCGGTCCTCGGGACCGGTCAGGACGATGCTGATATCGGGATGGCGGGCCAGGGCCTCGATGGCCGCCGTGGTCGTCACTTCGGAGCCACGATCGCCGCTCATGGCGTCAACGGCAATCACGGCTGAATTCGGCATCGAGCTTAGTCTTCGGTTTCCTCTTCGACGACTTCAATCACCCGCTTGCCGCGATAGTAGCCGTCAGCGGTCACGTGATGCCGCCGGTGGGTTTCACCGGTGGTCGGGTCGATCGACAACGCAGGCTTGCCAACCGCATCGTGCGATCGACGCATACCGCGCCGCGAAGGCGTCTTTCTGCTTTTTTGAACAGCCATTACTTTATCTCCAGGAGTTCGTTCAGTGCCGGTCCCGCAGCATGTCGGCGAGACCCGCGAATGGGGTAGTAGTGTCGGCAAAGACCTTTTGCGAAGTTGCCACCGGGGCCGGGCAGTCAGCCTCGGCGTGCCGTGCAACCAGCGGCAGTGCGAGCAGGATTTCATCCTCGATAATATCCGTGACGGCAATACCGCCACTGTCGACCAGCAGCGGCTCGTAGCCTGACGGTGCATCGGCAACGACGTCGTCATTGGCCGCCAGCGCGAGCCGCAGTGTACCGTCTACGGGCACTTCCATCGCTTCGAGGCATCGCTGGCAGGCCACTTCGAGCCGGCCCGAGAGCGTCGCGTCGATCAATACCAGTTTGTCGCTGCGTTTTTCCACGGTGAGCTTCACGGCCACCGGCGTCGAACCCGGTAATACGGACGCGGCAAGACGCTCGAACCGGCTGATCGCCAGTTCGCCGTCAAATTCCCCCGACACGAAGTCCGGCAGGTTCCGTTGTTCCATCCAGGTCGAAAACATAAGCGCGCTATAATAGTTGGGATGTTGCGCAGTGTCAAAGTCAGGTTCATGGCTTAACCGCCTGATCTTCAAAGGAAAATCCTCGTGCCCACCCCGCCTCTGCTGCTCGCATCGAGCTCCCCCTACCGCCATGAGCTCCTCACACGCCTGGGCATCGGCTTCCGGACCGTCAACCCGGCCGTCGACGAGACCCCGCAGGACGGCGAAACGCCCGAACATCTTGCGATCCGGCTGGCGCGTGCAAAAGCCCGCAGCGTTGCCAACGATCATGGCGGCAGCGTCGTCATCGGCTCCGACCAGGTCGCCACCCGCGGCGGCAGCCCCATCGGCAAGCCCGGCAATCACGAAGCCGCACGGCAGCAGCTGCTGGAATCCTCTGACCAGAAGGTCACCTTTTATACCGGGGTCTGCGTCGTCGATACGGTGCGGGGCCTGCAGGAACACCACCTCGACCAGACCCGCGTTCATTTCCGCTCGCTGCATTCCGACGAAATCGAGCGTTACCTCGAGGCCGAACGCCCCTACGACTGCGCCGGCGCCTTCAAGGCCGAAGGCCTCGGCATCAGCCTGTTCTGGCGCGTCAGCAACGAGGACCCCACTGCGCTGCACGGCCTCCCTCTCATCTGGCTGGCTTCCGCGCTGCGCCGCGCCGGCTACGCGATCCCCTAGCCGGGCCGCAGCATTCACAGGGCCCCTGACCCCCACCCGCGCCTCTGACGGAACAATTCTCGGGTTCGGCGCTCCAACCAATTTAGGGCCGATTGAATGCCCCATCGACTTCACCTAACCTGATAACTGTCGCACACCAGCAGACTGGCACCGATGGCTGCATTGAGCACCGCAATCAAGCGAATGGCACCGGGCGTAATAGCACTCGCCGCGGTGCTGTTGTGCGCGCAGGTGTTCACTCAGCTGGCCCATGCGACCGATCACGATGAACCGGTATGCACGGCCTGTGTGCAGGCCCAGACTAACGCTGCCGGCGCACTACCGGTTCCGCCGAGCGTGGTTGCCGATTTCCGCCTTGAATCCCGTTCAGCCCCGGTTTCACACGCGCGCCTTTCAGGCCGGCCTCAACGAGTCGCGCAACAGCGCGCCCCTCCCGCCTCCAGATAACCCCCTGCCCGTTTGAGCTGCCGTCTTACGGCAGCGCCCCGGTCTGTCTGGAGAAAGTCAATGAAGCATTGCTTGTCAGCATCGTTGCTCGTCACGGCAGCGGCGTCGTCGCCAATAGCCGCCGACGAAGCACGTGAAGTTTTTGAAGAAGTCATCGTAATCGCTCACCCGCTGTCCGGCGAAGGGCTGGCCCAGGCCGCCGAAATCGTCGAAGGTGAGGAGTTGCTGCGAGATTCAGCCGCCTCGATTGGCGCAACGCTTGCCAATCAACCCGGCATCCACTCGTCGTCGTTCGGCCAGGCCTCGAGCCGGCCCGTCATTCACGGTCTGGCCGGGGCGCGGGTCAAAGTCATGGAAGATCGCATCGACACGCTGGATGCCTCTGTCACGAGCGGAGATCACGCGGTCACGGTGGAGTCATTCATCGCCGACCGCATAGAGGTCCTGAAGGGACCCAGCACACTGCTGTACGGCAGCGGTGCGATCGGCGGCGTCGTTGACGTACATACGGGCCGGATCCCGCACCAGCTGCCGGAACAGATGATCAGCGGCCGTGTTGAGATTCGCGGTGGTGACAACGGCGACCAGACCACTGCGGCCGCACGCATTGACGGCGGCACGGGCTATTTTGCCTGGCACTTCGATGGTTTTACCCGCGAAGCTGATCCCTACGAGATCCCGGGATTTGCGGAATCGGCCAGGCAACGTGCACGCGAAGGGGCGGATGGCGACCACGAAGAAGAGGAAGAAACCTTCGGCATTCTGCCGGGCAGCCAGCTGGAATCGAGTGGTGGAGCGCTCGGGGCGTCCTACATTGGCGATCGCGGCTTTTTCGGTGTGGCGATCAGCACCATCGACAGCGACTACGGTTTACCCGGCGGTCATGGCCATGAGGAAGATGAGGAAGAAGAAGCAGACGGCAACCCGACACTCGAAATGGAGCAGACCCGCGTCGATCTTGAAGCGGCGTGGGAGAATCCTTTGGCCGGATTCGAGAGCGCCAACGTCCGCATCGGCATCAACGACTACGAGCACCAGGAAATCGAACCCAACGGAGAGCCGGCCACCTTGTTCACCAACGAGGCAGTCGAAAGCCGCGTGGAGTTAATGTACGAAGATGCCGGCATGTGGAGCGGCGCTATCGGCCTGCAGTATGCCAACCGCGAGTTCGCGGCGGTCGGCGACGAGGCTTTCGTACCGCCAGTCGACACGGCATCCTTCGGGTTGTTCTGGGTCGGCGAAAGGCCTGTAGGCGACCTGGAGCTCGAGACCGGGTTTCGCATCGAGACTATCGAACACGAGCCGGTCGGTGCGGCCAGCCGCAGCTTCACCGGCATGGGCGCCTCGCTTGGCGCGGTTCTCCCGTTTGCCAACGGCTGGCGGCTGGGGCTGATCGCAGATTACTCGTCGCGCGCACCGGTTGCGGAAGAACTGTATTCAGACGGACCGCACCTGGCGACGACAAGTTTCGAAGTGGGCGATCTCTCGCTGGACGAGGAAAAAGCGTTTAACGTATCCGCCACCATCGACTTTGCCGACGACAACCTCGAGTGGATTACGACGGTCTATCTCACGAAGTTCTCGGATTTTATCTATCAGCAAGCCACCGGCGAGATCGAGGACCAATTGCCTGTGTTGCTCTACCAACAGGCTGACGCCACGTTCTTTGGCGTCGATGCCGAGGTCAACGTCACCGTCGCCAGCTTCGATGCCGGCAGAGTCAGGCTCAGGGGCACGTTCGATACCGTCAGCGCCGAACTGGACCGTGGCGACAACCAGAATCTGCCGCGCATCCCCCCAACCCGCTTCGGCACGGGCATCGAGGTCGAGTGGGGCCGCTGGACTGCATCGCTCGATTATCTTTACACCAACCCGGTTGGCAAGAACGACGTGGCGGCGCTGGAGCTGCCGACCGACAGCTACAGCGACCTGCGGGCGTTCCTGAGCACGACCATTCCACTGAACGACAGCGAGCTGCAGCTGTTTTTCCAGGGACGCAACCTGGCGGACCGGGAGCAACGTAACCACACGTCGTTCATCAAGGACTTCGCCCCACTGCCGGGCCGTACCCTGGAAGCCGGTGTCCGTGTCACCTTCTAGGGCGACTGTGCCGGAAGGGTGCCGTAGCTTTGAAGTCCCGCCCTTGCCGCCTGGCGTTGAGCGCGAGGGTGATCGGCGCGTTGCTGGGCGAGGGCACGACCGGCATGATCGCGGGCACCGTCTCATTGACGGCCGTTCCGATCCCGGCCGCTGCGTGGCTGTTCGGCGCCGCGCTGCTTGGCATCGCCGGCCTGCGCGGCGCAGTGGCGTGGACTAATCGGCTGAAGTGAGCCGGGATCGCGGCTGAAGCCGCTCCCACAAGTCAGGCAAACCGCACCTAGGGGAGACGGTCGAGGAAAGTGCGGAGCTCGTCGTTGAGGGGGGCGCTGACCTGGAAGTCGTCGCCGTCGTGGGGCCGCACGAAACGCAGTGCGTGTGCATGCAGGAAGAGCCGACGCAAACCCCACCGCTCGAACTGGCGATTCATGCCCTCGTGCCCGTAGCGGGTGTCACCGGCGACCGGCAGCCCCAGGTGCGCCGCATGTGCCCGGATCTGGTGCGTGCGCCCCGTGTGCAGCAACACCTCGACCAGCGTCGCCTTTTTAAAGTTTTGCAGTCGTAAAAATTCCGTGTGCGCCGTGCGGCCGTCGTCCGCCACAACCACGTGACGTTCACCCGAGCGACGCCGTATCGCCAGCGGTGCCCTGCACACCACCCGGTCTTCCGGCAGCCGCCCCGCCAGCAACGCCATGTAACGCTTCTCGATCTGACCCTCGCGCAACAGCTCGTGCAAGGCCCGCAGCTCGCTGCGGCGCTTGGCGATCATGAGGCAGCCGCTCGTCTCCCGGTCCAGCCGGTGAACCAGCTCGAGTGAATCGCATTTCGGGCGCAGCTTCCGGATGGCTTCGATGGCGCCATAGTTGAGACCGCTGCCACCGTGCACCGCCAGGCCGGCGGGCTTGTCAATCACCATCAGGCGCGCATCCTCGAACAGCACGGCGCGTTCCAGCTGGTCGCCCAGCGGTGCCGGGACCCGGACCTGGGCCGCCTCGGCGACCCGCACCGGGGGAATCCGGACCCGGTCGCCGGCTTCCAGGCGATGGCCCGGCTTCACCCGGCCACCGTTGACCCGCACCTCGCCGCGGCGCATCAGCCGGTAAATACGGCTCTTGGGAACCCCCTTCAGATGCCGGGACAGGAAGTTGTCGACCCGCTGGCCGGCATCGTTTTCCTTCGCCTCGACGGTGCGTACCCTGGGACGGTCGCCAGGGTTGTGAGATTCGCTCATGATTCAAGGATTTAGCATTGCGGCCGCGGATCGGGCTTTGCTATAGTAGCTTATTGGCCTGCATGCCTGAGCGCCCTGGGGCGCCGCTGCAGGCCTTTGAATTGTAGAGAACGCCGCGACCGGCCCGGCCTGACTGAGCCGCCGTCGCATGGATTAAACCGCCCTTGCAGGGCGATAACGTTTAGGCTGTTCTGTTCCGGATTTTGAAGCTGTTTCTTTGCCGCCCCGGCGGTAGCCTGGAAGCAGTGGACAGAAAGAGGATGAGTCCTCGCGCCACAGTCGGCGCAGATACGATCGAGTGACCCTTGTCCGGGCCGCGTGATGCGGCCCCTCCCGAACAGGCGGCCCCTGAGAAAAAACAGGAAGGGGCAGCATGAAAAGAATGCTGGTCAACGCAGTTCAGCCTGAGGAGCTGCGTGTTGCCATGGTCGATGGCCAGAAGCTGTACGACCTCGATATCGAGGTACCGTCGCGAAGCCAGAAAAAGGCCAACATCTATAAAGGAAAAATCACCCGCATCGAGCCAAGCCTCGAGGCGGCCTTCGTCGACTTCGGCGTGGAGCGTCACGGCTTCCTGCCGCTGAAGGAGATTTCTCGCAGCTATTTCCGCAAGACACCCGACCCGGGTAACCGCGTCAATATCCGCGACGTCCTCTCCGAAGGCCAGGAGGTGGTAGTCCAGGTCGACAAGGAGGAGCGCGGCAACAAGGGTGCGGCGCTGACGACCTTCATCAGCCTGGCCGGGCGGTTCATCGTCCTGATGCCGAACAACCCCCGGGCCGGGGGTGTATCGCGCCGGATTGGCGGGGACGAGCGCACCGAGCTGCGCGAGACCATCGCCGAGCTCGAGGTACCCGACGGCATGGGCGTCATCGTCCGGACCGCCGGCGTGGGCCGCGGCGTCGAAGAGCTGCGCTGGGACATGGAGTACCTGCTCAACATCTGGACGGCAATCGAGACCGCCGCCGATCGGAAGGCACCTTTCCTGATCTACCAGGAAAGCAACGCCATCATCCGTGCAATTCGGGACCACCTCGACAAAGAAGTTGGCGAGATCCTGGTCGACGATCCCACCGTTTACAACGAGGCCCGCGCCTTCATGGAAACGGTGATGCCGCACAACATGGCCAGGCTCAAGCTGTACGAGGATCCGGTCCCGTTATTTACCCGTTACCAGATCGAGAGCCAGATCGAATCGGCGTTCTCTCACGCGGTGCGGCTGCCGTCCGGTGGCAGCGTGGTGATCGATCCCACCGAGGCGCTGGTGTCGATCGACATCAACTCGGCGCGGGCCACCAAGGGCAGCGATATCGAACAGACCGCGACCCAGACCAATCTCGAGGCAGCCGACGAGATTGCCCGCCAGCTGCGCCTGCGCGACATTGGCGGCCTGATCGTCATCGATTTCATCGATATGTCGCAAAACCGCAACCAGCGCGACGTCGAGAACCGGCTACGCGATGCCGTCAAGCAGGACCGGGCCCGGGTACAGATCGGGCGCATCTCCCGCTTTGGTCTCCTGGAGATGTCGCGCCAGCGGCTGCGGCCCTCGCTGGGCGAATCCAGCGCAAACGTCTGTCCGCGCTGCAACGGTCATGGCACCGTTCGCGACGTCGAGTCCCTGTCGCTGGCCATCCTGCGCCTGATCGGCGAGGAAAGCCGCAAGGAACGGACCGCGAGAATCATCGCCCAGCTGCCGGTCGACGTCAGCACCTACCTGCTGAACGAGAAGCGCGACTGGGTCACCACCATCGAGGAACGTAACGGGATACAGGTCGTCATCGTGCCCACGCCCGAACTCGAAACTCCCAACTACACGATTCGTCGCGTACGCGACGACGAAGTCCGGTTGCCGGAAAACACGGCGGCCAGCTACCTGATGCCGACCGTCGAGGAAGACGGCACCGACACGACACCGACACCCGCTTCGAAACCGCGCCCCGAGCAGCCTGCCGTGCAGGTAGTGGTGCCGGAGTCCCCGGCGCCGGCGCCAGCCCCACGGCCCGCACCTGCACCCGCGGCAGTCGCAGCAGCCCCGGCGGGCCCGGGCCTGTTCGTCCGCTTGTGGCGTTCGTTGTTCGGCACCGGCGAAGCCCTGGCGGCAAAAAGCACCAAGACCCGAAAGAGCCCCGACAGCGACCAGCCCGCGCGTTCCCAGCGCCGGCGACGTTCAGGTCGCGGCGGCGGACGCGGCGGTCGTGGCGGTCGCAGCGACAATCAGCAATCCCAGGCCCGGCGTGAAGGCGGTTCGCCGTCACGGCGCAAGACCCGCAAGAAGAAATCGGGCGGGCAGCGGCGTGGCCAGGCGCAGGGCAAGGACCAGGCGCAGAGCAAGGACCAGGCGCAGGGCAAGGACCAGGCGCAAAACAAGGACCAGGGCCAGGGCGGAAAACCCGCCGACGGTAACCAGGAAGCCGGGACCAGGACTGCCCAGGGCGAACAGCAGCCACGCCGTTCACGCGGTGGGCGCCGGCGCCGTGGCGGACGACGCGGCGGAAGAAACCGTCGTGGCCGCGACCAGGCCGCTGGCGGTAACACCGGCGGCAATACGGACGCAGGAGCAGGTAACGCCGGCGGACAACAATCGTCCGGTAATGACGGCGGTGGCTCGGG
>JAHEKH010000050.1 GCA_024638445.1 Gammaproteobacteria bacterium
GCCTGCGTTAAAGACGATTCCCCCGCCCGCAGGCGGGGGAACCGGTGGCGTTCAGGGCCGTTCGAGACAGAAGGTGTAGCTGCCGCTGCCGCTGTAGCTCTCGATACGCCAGACGTAGTAGCCAGAGCTGCCGTAGTAGCTGATCGACTCTTCCGAGGACGACGACAGGGAACTGGCGACGGTGCTCCAGCGGTTGCCGGTCCATTTCCAGAGGTACAGGTCGAAGTCGGTACCGGCCGGACCGCTGAGCGTGCCGGAATGGGTGCCGGAACCGCTGTAGTAATAGGTTCCATTGGGCTGGTACTCGTAGTCGCCAGTGCCCGTCAGCGGACCGCCGTACTCCGTGTGTCCGATCGGGCAACCGGCCGGCGGCGGACCGCCACCCCCGCCGTTGAGCAGCTGATCAATCGCCGCATCGGCGTCTACGATGCCGGTGCCGCACTGGCTGCAGCTGCCAGGGAATGCCCGCGCGCTGTCCTCGAGGGCGGCCTCGATATCATCCGGTGTCGCCGCGGGGTCGGCTTCGTAGAGCAGGGCCGCCGCACCGGCAACGTGGGGCGCCGCCATGCTCGTGCCCTGGTAGAACGCGTAGCTGTCTGACCCGGGCCCGGTCGAGCCGGTATTCAGGGTTGAGAGCACGCCGTCACTGGCGTTGCCCGGGGTTTCGCCGCCGGGTGCCGCGACATCGACTACGGACCCGTAGTTCGAGTAGTAGGCCCGGTTGCCGCCGCGATCGACCGAGGCCACCGTGATGACGCCGTTGCAGGAGGCGGGCGTGTAGTTGCTCGCATTGGCGCCGCTGTTGCCCGCCGCCACGACGACCGTCGATCCGTTCGCGCGCGCAGTGTTGATCGCCGACTGTGTCGTCGAAGCACAACTGCCGCCGCCACCGAGACTGAGGTTCAGCACCTGCGCCGGGTTTGCATTGGCAGGCACGCCCGAGACGCTGCCGCCGGACGACCAGATGATGCCGTCGGCGATGTCAGAGGTGTAACCACCGCACTTGCCGAGCACACGAACCGGCAGGATCGTTGCATCCCACGCTACCCCTGCCACGCCGGAGCCGTTGTTTGACTCGGCGGCGACTGTGCCGGCGACATGGGTACCGTGCCAGCTCGAATCGCTGGCCGGATTGCCACCGCCGCATTCGTTGGCAGCGACCCAGTCGCCCGGGTCGCTGGCGTCGCTGTCGCGACCGTTGCCGTCGTTGGCCACGAAAGTGTCGCCGATGAAGTCATAGCCCGGCAGGATCTTGCTGTCGAGATCGGCATGCGGGCGATAGCCGGTATCGATCACCGCGACAACAACGCCGGAGCCGGTGTGCGTGTCCCAGGCCGGCGGAAGGTTGAGCCCGGCGGTCGATTCGAAATAGTGCCACTGCTCGTTGTAGCGAGTGTCGTTGGGCGTCGCCATCGGTTTCAACAGTTTGTCCGGTTCTGCATAGGCAACACCGGGTTGCGCATCCAGTGACACGATCAGCTTTTGCAGGGCAGCTTCATCCTTGATACCGCTGGCGATGAAGACCTCACCCCCGGTAGCGATAGTCCTGAGCGACCTCAGCTCCGCAGCGGATTCCTGGCCAACCGTTTCGATGGCGGCGGCACGCGTCGCGGCATCCTCGAACTTGACGATGATCCGGTTATTGAACCCGGCCGCTTCCGCAGTCAGGGTCGTCAGACCCAGTGCCAGGGTTACTGCAGCAGCAATTCCACTGCGTTTCTTGTCGATCATTGGGGGCACTCCTTTCACGAGTTTCGATTTCACCTGCAACCTGCCGTGCATGGCGCCATTGCCGATAATGGCGTTGTGCAAGCGCACAAGTTCACGGGGTAATCCCTCAGCTGATAGAACAAAAACCGCCCATGGAAAATATGCAGAAGGTCTAATAGTTACAGAGTGATTCGTCCGGCTTCTCAATTACGCAGCAGGTTAGTTGCGTGAGCGGGCGCATCCGGTCCGGTGGACGAAAGTCATGGGCGCCGGTATCTTGGCCCGCTTTGCAATCCCACCCAGGCAGGTGACCGCGATCGATTCCGCTCTAAACCCGCGCCAGCGAGCCGCGGTGTCCTATACCAAAGGCCCATTGCTCGTGCTGGCCGGGGCCGGCAGCGGCAAAACGCGTGTCATCACACAGAAGATCGCTACGCTGATTGCAGGCGGTATGGATCCGGAGCGGATCACCGCAGTGACATTCACCAACAAGGCCGCTACCGAGATGCAGGAACGGGTAGGCGCCCTCCTGGGGTCGACTGCGGCGGGGGAACCTCGAATCTCGACCTTTCACCGGCTGGGTCTGCGGATCCTGCGGCGTGACTTCGACGCACTCGGCTATCGCAGCGGTTTCTCGATTTTCGATGCCGGCGATTCGCTGGCGTTGCTGCAGGAACTGCAGAAACGCGACAGCGATGATGCCGCGACCGAGCAGGCCCAGTGGATCATCTCGGCCTGGAAAAGCGCCCTGGTAGACCCGGCCCGGGCGCTGGAAGGGGCCGGAGACGCCATAGAAGCGGGGGTCGCCCGTCTTTATGCCCGCTACCAGCGCAGTCTGAAGGCCTATAACGGTGTGGATTTCGACGACCTGATACTCCAGCCCATCACGCTGCTGCGAAAAAAGCCGGAGATACTCGCCGCCTGGCGCGAGCGGATTCGTTATCTCCTCGCGGACGAATACCAGGACACGAACCTCGCACAGTACGAACTGTTAAAGCTGCTGGCCGGCGAGACGGGCCGCTTTACGGTTGTCGGCGACGACGACCAGTCAATTTACACCTGGCGTGGCGCCAACCCGGAAAATCTCAACCAGCTGGCGGCCGATTACCCAAATCTCAAGGTGATCAAGCTGGAACAGAACTACCGGTCGAGCGGCAACATCCTCAGCGCGGCTAACCGGCTCATCGCCAACAACACCCACCTTTTCGACAAGAAGCTGTGGAGCGCCAACGGCCCCGGTGACCAGATCCGTGTGATCGCACTGCCGGACGAGCATGCCGAGGTCGAGCGGGTCGTAACCGACCTTTTCATGTGGCGACTGAAAGGCCGCGGCGACTATGGCGACTGCGCGGTGCTATATCGCGGCAATCACCAGGCACGGCTGTTCGAGCAGGCACTTCGGACCCGGCGCATCCCCTACCACCTCAGCGGTGGCCGGTCGTTTTTCGACCGTGCCGAGGTTCGCGACGTGATGGCCTACCTGCGGCTGCTGGCCAACCCGGCCAACGATACCGCGCTGCTGCGTATCGTGAATACGCCGAGGCGGGAAATCGGTGCCACCACGCTGGAAACGATCACCGCAATAGCGGCTGCCAACGAGCTGGGTCTGCTCGAAGCCATGAACGATCCATCGGTCGAGAAGCAGTTGCCCTCGCGCAGCCGCACTGCGGTGCGGCGCTTTGCAGAACTGATCGGCGAACACAGCGAAGCCGCAGAGAGGGGCGCTCCGGCGCAGGTCGCACGCGAGCTGGTCGATGAGATCGATTACCCCGGCTGGCTGCGTCGCAGTAACACCGATGCCGCGCTCGCCGAGCGGCGGATCGAGAACGTCGAGGCGCTGCTGGACTGGTTCGACCGCATCGGCAAACCCAACCCGGATATCTCGCTGGCGGAGCTGCTGGCGCAGATGAGCCTGCAGGAGCGGCTGGAGGATGACGACGAAGCCGCTGACGGCCAGGTCCGCCTCATGACGTTACACGCAGCCAAGGGCCTGGAATTCGACCATGTGCACCTGGTCGGTGTCGAGGAAGGCCTGCTGCCACACCAGAAAAATCTCGAAGGTCCCGGCGTGGACGAGGAGCGCAGGCTGGCGTATGTCGGCATCACCCGGGCGCGCCGCCAGCTGGTCATCACTTACTCGCTTAGCCGCAAGCGTTTTGGCTCCATCGTCGACTGCATGCCGAGCCGCTTCCTCGAGGAACTGCCCGAAGAACTGCTGGAGCGCGTCGAGCCAGGGAATGAAGTGTCATCCGGCGAGGACCTCGAGACCGGCAACCGTGCGCTGGCGGAGATGCGCGCCCTGCTCGCCGGAAAACCCTAGCCGCAGCCGGGAGCATCGGCGCTGCGCAGCGCCGGGATAAGACGCTAGCGGCCCAGCTCGTCCCAGAGACGCACGCCGCCGAGGATTCCGGCGATATTGTCGACTTTCCTGACGCCGTCCGGCAGTTTCTCCGTCAACTTCCTGGTGTTGCCGCCGCCGACGTAAAGGACCCGTGGATTCCAGACCGGCAGGATCTGGTCGATGGCCCGGAGCACGCGCTTGCTCCACTTGCTGTTGCCAATATCGCGCCGGGCAGCGTCACCGACACGTTCCTCGTAGGTGTGGTCTTTCTCAAACACGTGGTGCCCCAGTTCCAGGTTCGGAACCAGGTGGCCTTCGGTAAACACAGCCGAACCCATGCCGGTACCCAGCGTGATCATCATTTCGACGCCTTTGCCCTCGATGGCGCCGAAACCCTGCATATCAGCATCGTTAATCGCCCGGCACGGGCAATCCGCGATCTCGGCGACGCGCTCTGCCAGCCGCACATTGCGCCAGTTACCGTCCAGGTTGGGAGCGCTCATCGTGACGCCGTTTACGACGATGCCGGGGAAACCGATCGACACCCGGTGGAAGGGAGGCTGCCGGGCGATGAGTTCCTCGATGACGGCAATTACCGGGTCCGGTTTTGCTTTTTTCGGTGTCGGGATGCGTATTCGCTCGCTGACTGGCTTGCCACGCTTATCGAGCACCATGCCTTTGATGCCCGACCCCCCGACGTCGATACTCAGCGTTTTCATGCGAGCATATTACCGTGGTCCGTAAGGCGGTGGTCGGCCTGCCGTTCTTCCCGACGCATGGCCGCCAATCCCGGTTGCCGGGTACCGATGGTATCCTGACGCCACCCAGCTGCTGCGAGACCTGCGTTGACCGACAATCGACAACGATATCTGACAGGCTTCGGCAACGATTTCGCCACCGAAGCCGAGCAAGGCGCCCTGCCGGAGGGGCAGAATTCGCCGCAAAAACCGCCCCTTGGACTCTATGCCGAAAAGTTCAGCGGTACGGCTTTCACCGCTCCGAAGGCCCGGAACTTTCGCTCCTGGTTTTATCGTATTCGCCCGTCCGTAACGACGATCGGCTTTGAGCCGATGAAAGCGCCGCCGGTCGAAACGGCGCCTCTGACAACAGTTACTCCGCCAGACCCGATGCGCTGGGATCCCTTTCCGGTCCCTGATGCACCTGCGGATTTTATTGACGGCCTGTTCACTGTGGCCGGCTGTGGCGATGCCGATGCCCAGGCCGGGGTCGGCATTCATATTTACTGCGCCAACCGGTCGATGACCGATCGCTTTTTCTCGACCAGCGACGGCGAGCTGCTGCTGGTGCCCGATACCGGCACGCTGGTCCTGCACACGGAGTGCGGCATCCTCGACGTGCCGCCCGGGTTCATCGGCGTCGTTCCGCGGGGCATGAAGTTCCGGGTGGAACTGCCGGATGGTCCCTCGCGTGGCTACGTTTGCGAAAACTACGGCGCGATGCTCGAACTGCCGGAACGCGGACCCATCGGCTCGGACGGGCTGGCCAACAGCCGTGACTTCCAGGCCCCGGTCGCGGCCTACGACGACCGCGAAGGCGACTTCGAGCTCGTGTCCAAGCTCGGCGGGCACTTCTTCGCCGCCGGTATTGGCCACTCGCCGCTGGACGTGGTGGCGTGGCACGGCACGCTTTATCCCTATCGTTATGAGCTCGATCGCTTCAATACGATTGGCTCGATCAGCTACGACCATCCCGATCCGTCTATCTTTACGGTCCTGACCTCGCAGTCGGACACGCCGGGCACGGCTAACGTCGATTTCGTGGTGTTTCCGCCACGCTGGCTGGTGATGGAAGACACCTTCCGGCCACCGTGGTATCACCGCAACGTGATGTCCGAGTACATGGGCCTGGTCAAAGGCGTTTATGACGCCAAGACCGGTGGCGGTTTCGTTCCCGGCTCCTCGAGCCTGCACCACTGCATGGTGCCCCACGGACCGGACGCCGATGCCTGGCAACGCGCTTCAGACGCGTCGCTCGCCCCGGAGAAGCTGGCAGACACGATGGCCTTCATGTTCGAGTCACGTTACCTGATTCGCCCCAGCGAACGCGCCCTCGCAGCACCACAGCGGCAGCCCGGTTACGCCAGGGCATGGCAGGGACTGACCCGCCAATTTCGCAAGCCCTGACAATGACCGGCATAACGATTTTCACCACCGGCGGAACCATCGATAAAGTTTATTTCGATGAAAAAAGCCGCTTCGAGATCGGTTCGACCCAGGTCGGAGAAATACTGCGGGAAGCCGAAGCCCGGGTTGATTACCAGATCGTCAGCCTCATGCAGAAGGACAGCCTGGAGCTGACCGACGACGACCGGGCGATCATTCATGATGCCATCGCCGCCTGTGAAAGCCGCTGCATCCTGGTGACTCACGGAACCGACACGATGACCGACACCGCCGCTGTCTTGAGCGGCATCGGCGACAAGACCATCGTCCTCACCGGTGCGTTGAGCCCGGCGCGGTTCCGCTCGACGGATGCGTCGTTCAATGTCGGGATGGCCTTGGCCGCCCTGCAGATCCTGCCGCCGGGTGTCTACATCGCCATGAACGGCGAGATATTCCCGGCGGGTTCCGTGAAAAAGAATCACGACAAGAATCTATTCGAGCGAATAGACACAAAGAAAGCGCTGTAGAACAAGTCGTATTCCAAGCAATTAGCCCCACCAGAGCCTACACTTAAAGACACGCCCTGCTGCGAGCCCCTGCGCATACAGACAACAATGACTCAGAGAGGTAGCCATTGTGAACAGACTGGGATTGATTCTCGTTGCGTTATCCGCTGTCCCACTGTCGGCATTGTGTCAGGCAGGCGGCTTGCCGTCATTGGCGTTAGACCCGGTTGTCCAGGGCCCGGAACGCCCGACCGGTATTCACGCCGCCGGCGATGGGTCGGGCCGGCTTTTCCTGATGAGCAAGAATGGGCGCATCGAGATCTTTGATGGCACTGCCCTGTTGCCGCAGCCTTTTCTCGACATCGATGCCCGCGTGAACTCGAGCGGTGTCGAACGTGGCCTGCATGGCCTGGCCTTCGACCCCGACTATGCCGTCAACGGCTTTTTCTATGTCGTTTACACCAACCTGGCCAGTGACTCGATCATTTCGCGTTTCAGCGTGACCGCCGATCCGGATATTGCCGACCCCAACTCGGAAACGATCCTGCTGGAGATCGATCAACCGGACCAGTACCACAACGTCAGCCAGCTGCAGTTTGGATCGGACGGTTATCTTTACATCGGCGCGGGTGATGGTGGCTTCATCGGTGATCCGGATAACCGGGCACAGAACCTGGGTGAACTGTTGGGCAAGATCCTGCGCATCGACGTCAGTGCTGCGCCACCCTATTCGATACCGCCTGACAATCCTTTCGTCGGCGTTCCCGGTGCACAGCCGGAGATCTGGGCCTACGGTGTCCGTAACCCCTGGCGCTTCAGCTTCGATCGGGTCACCGGCGACATGTACATGGGCGATGTCGGGCAATGGAGCTGGGAAGAGGTCAACTTCCAGCCCGGCGACAGCAGCGGCGGCGAGAACTACGGATGGCGCTTGATGGAAGGCGCCCATTGCTACAACCCGTCAACCGGCTGCGAACAACCGGACCTGGTAATGCCTATCCTGGAGTTTTCGCACTCGACCGGTTGCGCGGTCACCGGCGGCTATGTTTACCGCGGCGAGCGCTTTCCCCGCCTCGACGGAACCTATTACTACTCCGACTGGTGCTCGGGACGTGTATGGGGCGCGCGCCAGGAGTCTGGCGTATGGGTCAATAACGAATTGCTCGACACCACGCTTGCACCGACTACTTTTGGCGAAAACGACGACGGTGAGCTGTTTCTCGCCGATGATGATAACGGCACGATCTACCGGCTCATCGATCCCGAACCTTTTTGCGACCTGCGGATGAGCCAGCCCGATTACAGCGGCGCCGAGACGGTGACGATGGAAACGCTGCGGCTGGTTAATCTCGGCGGTGCCGGCGCGGCTGGCCGCCTGCAGCTGTTTCTCGTGACGCCAGGTGGTGGCATCCCGTTGCTCGACGTCGGTGGCGACGGCTCACTGGTGCTGGGCCCGGGCACGGATTTCGGAACCAGCCCGATCCCACTGTTCGCGGCCAATGCCGTACCAGCAGGAAGCTACGCCGTGGCCTGCCGCCTGAGCAATGCGGGCACAGGCGCGACTTATTACTTCGATGCCAATCCCTTCACCGTGCTGGCTGACTGAACCGTAAACCGCCCGGATGCTGCAAAGCGCCGGGTGGTTTTGCCGCCAGCCGGGTATCCTTGCCGTTAAACCCTTCCGGCTCGCCCCGCATCGTATAGCCGGGGTGTTTGCCTGCAGGCAAACCACGGGCAGCGAAAGGACCGACAAGAAAAAAGCGTCATGGTATTCAATACCCCGATTTTCTTTGTCTTTTTCGTCGTTTTCCTGCTGTTCTATGGCCTGGTTTTCCTGCAGGCCCGTCCCAGGGTGTATTTCATCCTCGTTGCGAGCCTGGTTTTTTACGGGGCCTGGAATTACCGCTTCATCCCGCTGCTGGTCGGCAGTTCGATCATCGACTACTACCTGGCGCTGGCGATAGCCGGGGCCAGCACTCCATCGCGCCGGAAGCTCTTCGTCACCCTGTCGGTGGTCATGAACCTTGGCATTCTTGGCCTGTTCAAGTACGCGGATTTCCTGCTGATGTCGGTAGCCGATTTCCTCGGGGTGTTCGGGGTCGAAGCCTCGCTGCCGACCCTGTCCTGGGTGCTGCCGGTCGGGATCTCGTTCTACACCTTCCAGAGCCTCAGCTACACGATCGACGTATACCGCGGCGACATGCAACCACGCCGCGGGCTGGTGCATTTCACCACTGCACTGGCATTCTTTCCGCAGCTCGTCGCAGGCCCCATCCTGCGGGCCCGGCAGATCCTGCCGCAGTTCCACAACCTGCCGGTGCCGACCTGGAGCGGGGCCCGTCATGGCTTCCTGCTGGTCACCTCCGGTCTGTGGAAAAAAACCGCTGCCGACCTGCTGGCGATCCCCGCCGGCCGGTTATTCGAAGCCGACGCCCAGTTGAGCCTGCTGGAAACCTGGACCGGTGTGCTCGCCTTTGCCGGGCAGATTTACGGCGATTTCGCCGGCTATACCGACATGGCGATCGGGCTGGCGCTGATTATTGGGTTCAAAATCCCGCCAAACTTCCGGTTGCCATACTTTGCTATTTCGCCGGTCGACTTCTGGCGGCGCTGGCATATCTCGCTGTCGAGCTGGCTGCGGGACTACCTGTACATACCGCTGGGCGGCAAGTACCAGCGGCATCGCAACGTGATGATCACGATGCTGCTCGGCGGTTTGTGGCACGGCGCGGCCTGGACCTTCGTTGCGTGGGGCGCGTTTCACGGCATCATCATCACCGCGACCCATTTCCTCGGCCGCCTCCCGGCGTTGGCCGGTTTTGCCGCCAACCGCTCGCGCAGCGCCGTCCTGCTCAAGTGGGCAATCACTTTTTATCTCGTCACGATCGGCTGGGTGCTGTTCCGGGCGAACAGCATTGGCTCTGCATTCGAGATCATCGTCGACCTGCACACATTTACCGGGCTGGCCGAGCCAGGACCCATGGCTGCGTGGATTGCGCTGATCACGATTGCCACGCTGGTGCTGATGCATCTGGCGGACTGGTTCGTGATTGCCCGCGCAGAGGCATTCGAGAACCGGCGGTGGCTGTTCTGGCCGGTGCTGATCATGATTCACAGCATCTGCCTGCTGGTCGGAGAACCGAGCGATGAATTCATCTACTTCCAGTTCTGAGGCAGCAATGACTGACCGCCGGATATTCGCAAAGATACTGATCGCTGTTTTGCTGGTGATGGGTGTGGCGATGCTGCTGGCCCGTAGTTTCACCGCGGCGAACGGCGCCAGCGGTGAGTCGTTGCTGTCGCGGGTTTTCCAGGCCCGTGCCGCCATCCCGGCCATCGCGGCGGAGGATAATGACCTGGTGCTGGTGTTTGGCTCGTCGATGGTCCAGGCCGGCTTTTCGCCACGTGAATTCGACCGCGACCTTGCCGACATGGGCATCGACGTGACGTCGTTCAATTTCGGTTTCGGCGGACTCAACCCGTTGTTCCAGGACTACCTGTCACGGCGAATCGCCGAGGACTTCGAGCGAGAGGGCCGGCGGCTCAAACTGGCGCTGATCGAGTTCAACCCCTTCCAGGCAACCCGCACCCGCCGGGAGCGCGCCGTCGCGCTGGAGGAATCCTATATCGCCACGCTGGCCAGCCCGTCCGAGTTGTTCGAGATCCTGCGGGAGGATCCCGAGCGCGGTAGCCGAATGCTCACGATTCGCTACCTGAGAGACGGGATCTCTGCAGAAATGATCACGACCTTTTTCTGGGGCGAGCCGTTCCAGGCACCGCTGATCCAGACCGAGCTGGAAGAAGAGGAAGGTGTTGCCGAGCGACTGCAGGAAGTGCTGGCGGAAATGAACGACCGGTTCGAGGCGGAATACCCTGAGTACGATGGATCGGACTGGTATTACCCCTGGCGCGGCGGTGGCACGAACAAGTCAGAAAGGCCGCAGGAAACGCTCGACCTCATCGAGGAGTATTACCGGCTGACCCAGACCGATTACCAGATGGCCGACGACCGCCTGCAGCGCATCCAGACGGCCGACATCGAGGAGCTGCATTTCGACCCGGAACTCGTTGAAGCATTTATTCGTATTGTCGAGAACTTCGGGCGCATCGCCGACCAGGTCGAAATCATCATGCTGCCAAAGAACACCGACTGGATTCGCAATCCGCCAGAGGCGCTGGCGCGGCAGGCCGAGGTCGTGGCGCACATCGAGCGCGAGACCGGTGTACCCGTGCGTGACTTTCAGCAGATCGATGCCGTCAGCAACGACATGTTCAGCGATACCACCCACCTGAACCGCTATCACGGGGCGGTCGCTTTCACACGACACCTGGCCAACTTCTACGCAGACTCCCTGCGCTGATCATCTTTCGGTCTGCGTCATACTCCCCGGCAAAGGTCAGGTGAGGTGACCGTCTTTCCTGGCCTCGCCGACGATTCGTTCTATCAGTATCCATAGCGGTTTCGCGCCGTCGGCGGCGTGGCTGTTTTTCTCCAGCACCTTCGATGCCGCCAACCGGTACTCGCGCCAGGTGCCGCCCGCGTTCCCGCTGTTCACCAGGAATGCCATCAGCCGGTCCACCGCCGCGGCATACCGGGCTTCCGGGGTCTGCCGTTTCTCGAATTCATGCCAGAGCGCCAGGAAGTCCTCGCCCTGATCGGCCGGCAGCAAACCGAAGAGTCGCTCTGCCGCCGCTGCTTCGCGGCTGGCGAGGTCCGCCGTCGAATCCTTGTCATAATGGAACACGTCACCGACATCGACTTCCGGGATGTCGTGTATCAACAGCATCTTGATTACCCGCAGGAGGTCGATCTCCTCGTTGGCGTATTCGCTGAACACCAGCGCGCTCAGCGCGACCTGCCAGCTGTGTTCCGCGGAGTTCTCGCGGCGTTCTTGTCCTATCGGCCGGGTCCTGCGCGATACGTTCTTGAGTTCATCGGTTTCGACGATGAAGCGCCGCTGCTGATCAATACGGTTTCCACTCATAGGTGTCTCGCTTGTGTTTACAGCACCGATGCGGGCGCCGGGATCGATCAGCACATATTGCCGCTTGTCATAACGGTTGTGTAGTTTTCGGCCCGCTCGTGACAAGGGTCACGGCAGTTTTCTGACGCGCCCATAGACTCGTTAATTCACTTTCGCGCAGGAACTCCGATGAAGAACCTCATGGGTTGGGTCGCCGTTATCGCCGTGGCCGTTGGTTTCAAGTTCTACAGCAAGTCGTCCGATGCGTAAGACGTTCGGCTTTTTGTCGATGCGATGTGTGAAGAGAACGCACGCTGCCTGGCACAGGTCGACGCCCACTACGACACCTGTTTCGATTCCAACTACGACATGGGCGGGAGGCGCACCAGTCCCACGCTGGATATCGATGGCCTGATGATGTGCATCAACGACCAGGGCGAGGAAGTTTTTGCCTTTGTCGAGTACGACGAAGAACCGGAACAGTGGTAGACGCGAGGACCTGACGATGACTGATGAGACCCTTACACCGGGTTACGAGAACGCGATAGTCGGACTTACCGAAGACCGGCGCTCGCTGTTCATTAATCGGACCTATTTTCACCTGGCCGCAGCTATCCTGGCGTTTATCGTACTGGAGATGGCGTTTTTCGGTCTCGGCATCGCCGAACCGATGGCCTACATGCTGCTCAGCATGGGCTGGCTGCCGCTGCTGGGCGCCTTCATCGTGGTGGCCTGGATCGGCAGTCACATTGCGCACACGACCAAGTCGCTTAGGGCACAGTACATTGCGCTTGGTATCTACGTGCTGGCCGAAGCACTGATCTTCCTGCCGATGCTGCACATTGCCATGAGCGTGTCGCCAGAGATCGTCGAGAAGGCCACCATCGTGACACTGGTCAGCTTCGGTGCGCTCACGGCCGTGGCTTTTGCCACCGGCAAGGACTTTTCCTTCCTGCGCTCATTCCTGATGTGGGGCGGGGTCATGGCGCTGGGCCTGATCGTGATGGGCGTACTCGTAGGCTTTCATCTCGGCACCTATTTTACGATCGGCATGATCGGATTCGCCGGTGCCGCGATCCTGTACGACACGTCGAATATCATTCACCACTACCAGGAAGATCGATACGTGGCGGCTGCGCTCGAGCTGTTTGCCTCGGTGGCGCTGCTGTTCTGGTACGTGCTGCGCTTTTTCCTATCGCGCGAGTAATCCGCATCGCAGGACCGACACAGGACCGGGCTGCCGCAAGGCTGCCCGGTTTTTTCTTTCGTGTGTCCGCGCTGTTACCCTCCGGGGAGCAATGAATGGCCAACGCCGGGTTCTGACTTTTGCGCTGCTCGCGGCGACTGTCGCGAGTGCGGAGACCTTTGACGTTGGCAGGATCGATCGCATGATCCGGTGCCAGTATGCGCAGGTGTATAACGGCATGCCGCCATACAGATGGGCAGTGCTGGGCAATTGCACCGGCGGCGAAACCTACCTTTACGATTACCTGGAGTGGGCCCCGGACCCGGTCCCGCCGGAGCCTGCGCGAAATCCGCCGGTCGGGCCTCCAGACACCCCGCCCGCGACCGCCCCGGCTGCTGACCCCGATCCACCGACGATTTCCCTGCGCTCCAGACCACTAACGCCGGAGACTGCCGAAACGGTCCCGGCGGCGCCGGATTCGCCGGAACCGGCGAGCGCCGATGCCGGCAGAGACAGGCTGCCATGGTCGACCCTGCTCGCGACAATCGTGCTGCTGGTGCTGCTGTTCGGCCTGAGATGGCAAAAAACGAAGAATTCTAGGTAAATCCTCGTATTCCCCCATGGGCCCGCCCGCGTTGTGATGGAAAAAAATGAAGGACCCTGACCAATGACTCTCGAAATTGCCGCCGTCGGACTGATTGCCGTCGGCGCGCTGGTGTTGTTCGTCGGCGAGTGGATCCGGGTCGACCTGGTGGCGCTGCTGGTATTGCTGGCGCTGGCGATCACCGGGCTCGTCACACCACCCGAAGCACTGGCCGGTTTCAGCAACCCGGCCGTCATCACCGTCTGGGCAATGTTCATCGTCAGCGCCGGGCTGTCTCGCACGGGTATCGCTCATGGAATCGGCAACTACATTGTGCGAGTGTCCGGGCATGGCGAGGTCCGGTTGATCGCCACCATCATGCTGATTGCGGCGGCGATGTCGGCCTTCATGAACAACATCGGCGTGGCGGCGTTGCTGCTACCCGTCGTGATCGACGTCAGCCGGGTAACGGCCATTGCGCCGTCGCGGCTGTTGATGCCGCTGGCGTTTGGCAGTCTGCTCGGCGGGCTTACCACGCTGGTTGGAACGCCCCCCAACCTGCTCGTCAGCAACGCGATGACCGCTCACGGCTACGATGCCTTCGGCCTGTTTGACTACAGCCGTGTCGGTCTCGCGATCGTCATGGTTTCGGTGGTTTTCTTCCTGCTGGCAGGCCGGCGCATACTCCCGCATCGCTCACCCGCCCGCGAACTCGTGCATCGACCGACCGCCGATCTCCAGGCCCGTTACGGGATGAAGGAACAGACCTTTGTCTTCCGGATTCCGCCTGACTCGGTGCTCGACGGCACGACTATTGCCGAGAGCAGGCTCACGAGCATTGCCGGACTCAAGGTTATCGCGGTA
Organism: Gammaproteobacteria bacterium; assembly: GCA_024638445.1. Classification (GTDB taxonomy): domain Bacteria; phylum Pseudomonadota; class Gammaproteobacteria; order Steroidobacterales; family JABDKV01; genus JABDJB01. The sequence goes on from JAHEKH010000050.1 coordinate 14,278, forward strand.
ATGGAGCATAACGACATTTCAGTGTTGCCGAGTCGTGACTGCATCCTGCGTTGCGGCCAGGAACTGCTGGTTCAGGGACGCCTGGACCGGCTGCAGCGGTTGCGCAACTGGAATGAACTGATCATCTCCAGGGAAAAGCCGGTTCTCTGGGAACTACTGTCGGACGAGGTAAAACTTTACGAGGTTCAGCTCGCGGAGCAGTCGGCTTTTGCCGGCGCAGCGATCGAACACTCCGACTTTCACGATGCTTTTCGTGGCAACGTGCTTGGCATCCGACGCAACGGACACGTCCACCAGAAGCGGATCGCCGAGCTGCCGCTAGAGACCGGGGACCGGCTGCTGGTCCAGGGCAATGCCGAAACGCTGTCCCGGCTCGAGAAATCGCCCGAGTTCGAACAGTGCATGGAAGTCTCGGGCAACGATCTCGTGGAGAAAGACAACGTCGGCAAATACGTGTTCGTCATCCGCGTTCCCTCCAGCTCGATCTTTGCCGGCAAGCCGCTGCAGGAAAGTGGTATCGGCGACCTGTTCGATTTTCGGCTCCTGGGTCGCATCCGTGGCGGCGACCTCGAGCTGTTTCCCGACCGGGATGAGACCGTCGTCGCCGAGGATCGCTGGCTCATCCAGGGCAGCCTCGACCACATGAACGTGCTGCGAGGTTTCCAGGAGTTGTCTCTCGATCGTGAGTCCAAGCCGGACCTGGACGTGATCAGTGGCGAAACGATCACGCTGGCCGAGGTCATGCTCGATCCCCACAACAAGCTGCCCGGGGAATCGATCGACGGCGCCAGTCTCAAGGAAAAGCACGGGCTGGAGCTGATGGCGGTTTGGCGCGGCGGTCGCGCCTATCACTCGGATCTCGACGCGATGCAGCTGGAAATCGGCGACGCCTTCCTGGTAATGGGCCCGCGGGACCGGCTCGCGCTGCTCGAAAATGACGATGATTTCCTGGTGCTGACGCCGGTCGCCCATCGTGACGAGGACACCAGCAAGGCCGGCATTGCCGTCGCTGTACTGGCGCTCTTTGTTTTCTCGATACTCTCCGGCTGGTTGCCTATCGAGATCGCCGCAGTGATGGCAGCCACGTTAATGCTGTTCACCGGCTGCCTGAGCATGGAGCAGGCGTACCGGGCGATCGACTGGCGGGCGGTTTTTCTCATCGCCGGCATGCTGCCACTCGGTACCGCCCTGCAAAGTTCCGGCGGCGCGTCGCTTGCCGCTGAGCAGGTACTGCTGCTGGGCGGGCTGGGCAGCCCGTGGCTGGTCATCTTCGCGTTCTACGGAATGACTGCCGTTGCGACCCTGTTCATACCGACCGCGGCGCTCGTCGTGGTCATGGCGCCGGTGGTGCTGACCGCCAGCGAAAGTATGGGCATCGCCCCGGAAGCCGGGATGATGGCTATTGCTATTGCCGCATCGGCAAGCTTCGCCAGCCCGGTCTCCCACCCGGCCAACCTGCTCGTCATGGGGCCGGGTGGCTATCGTTTCGCCGATTACCTCAAGGTCGGGATTCCGCTGACCCTTGTTGTATTCCTGGTAACAGTGCTCCTGCTCCCGTTCGCCTGGCCGCTGCAGGCATCCTGATTATGTGAACCGCGGCACCGGCGATCGGGAAACGGTGAACTCGTTCACGGGACCCTGCGAACCCGGTCATTAGACTTGCAGCATGAACACGAATCTCTACCGAATCGACGACGTACTCCTGCGCGCCGGGGCGGTGGCCGTTCTTGTTTCCACAGGCATCCTCTGGCTAACGATCCAGAACCTGCACCTATCGGGCCTGGGCACGGCGCTTGTGCTGATCCTGGTGGCGCTCGCCTGCCCGCCAACCCTGCTGATCGCAGGGTGGATCATGCGGCGCCGGGAAAAACAGGTGGTCGAACTGTGGCGCCTGGTCGAAGCACATGGCCAGTTGCCGGTAAACCACGCCAGGGAGATGTCGTCATTCTCGCGTCGAGAGCTGATCGCCGCCATCCGGCGGATCAACCGTCGTGGCGGCGCCCTGCTGATATGGGACGAAGCAGCCGGGCTGATCCGCAACGAAAGCCGCGGCAAAACCGATCGGCGCATGACCCACAGCGAAGACTGCAGCTCGTGTGGCGGTCGCGTGAATATCGAGGTGAGCACAGAAAGCCGTGAATACGTCTGTCCTTACTGCGGCAGCGGCCTCGACAGCGAAAACATCAACGCATTGCTCGGCAAGCTGCACGACCGGGACTCGCGACAAGCTGAACCTGCGCCACTGTCGATGCAGACCGCCACCCAACCCAGGCGGAGCAGCTTTCGTATGGGAATTTTTGTCCTGCTGTTGATCGTCTGCTGGCCAGGGGCCGTGTTCTACGCGATCAAGGCCAACAGTTAGTCCAGCTCGGGGTTTCCGTCCAGCGTCTGGCAGATAAACCGGCGCGGCACCTGCAGCTTGTCGGCGATGTCGTCCAGCACCTCGCGCTCCGATTCGAAGACTCGCCCCTCTGCCCGGGCAATCACGCACAGGTCATGCAGCAACTGCATCCGCTGCGGCACGCTGGTCTCAGCCAGGACCTGGTCCAGCCGGGCCGGCAGCTCGCGACCGAGTTTTTCAACGCTCAGCTTGTCGCTGAAGCTGCCCTTGCCGAAAAACTTTTCGAACACTTCGATCTCTTCCTCGCTGATTTCGCCGCTGGCTGCCGCAACCGCCACCGCCGCGGCAAACAACGCTCTGCGCATCGCTTCGGCGCTGCTGGTCTGGCCCTCGAGATAGTTGGGCTCCATGAGGCTCATCAGCCGCTGCACGGCGACCTCGAGGTCATCCTTGGGCATCCCGCCGTCCGTAGCCAACGCGGATTCGTGATAGAGCTGCAGTGCCCTGACCCTGAGAGGACTGAACGGATGCGTCGAAAACCAGTCCTCCCGGGGGGCACCTTCACCGGGCTCCGCGCCAACGACCTGCATCTCGTCGATCTGCCGGAGAAATGCCTCCAGGTCGAAATTGACCACATCGCCGACGAGTCCCGAAGCGAGCTTGAACAGCGCACGGGCCACCGCGTCCAGGTCATTGGTGCAGTGAGCGCCGGCGCGATCAGCAGAAATTTCCGCGTAGCGTGACCAGGCAAACAGATCGAGTGTCAGCGGTACATCCGGTCGCGATTCTCCACGCAGCAGATAGCCGATCGGGATGTCATGGTGCGCGTAAACATGATGTCCCAGCTCATGGCCCATCACAAAGCGCAGCTCTTTCTCGTCAAATGCCTCCAGCAGGCTCGAGGAAAACATGATGAAAAGCCGCCCATCTTCCGGCTTGAAGCACGCAGCATTGAACTGGGGACCGGGAAATACGTACAGCTCGAGCGGGATATCAAGCGCCAGCCTGGCCACGCAATCGTCGGCAATTGCGTGCACCTGCGGAGCCATGACCCGGCTTAGCCTGACCGATGTTGCGAGCAGGCGGCGCCGGACGCCAAAACGGCCTTTTTCGGCCATCCGCGACAGCTCTTCGTTGACCCGAACAATATCCGGGTGGGCAAGCAGCTTCTGATACAGGGCCGAATCGTTATCGCAACGGATATCGCTTGCGTTCATGGGGCGCTCCCTCGAGAGCGCACAGTCTAACCCGGTTGAAAGGCGATCAGGCGGTCGCGGCGCGGCGCTCCTGTTTTTGCCGATACATCAGGTTATCGGCTTTCTCCAGCAAGGTGCCCAGCGTTTCATCGCCACCGGGCCGCCATTCAACGACGCCAAAACTGAACTTGATCTCATAAGGCAAACTGGAATTCTCGCCCGCCAGGATGTGCCGAAGCCGGCTGAATGCCTGCCGGGCCTGTTCAGTATCGGTGCCCGTCAGCAGAACGGCGAATTCGTCGCCTCCGAGGCGCGCGCAGAAATCCGATTCCCGGAAAACCTCTTTGAGTGCATCGGCAAAAATGCACAGCGCCTGGTCGCCTGCCGAGTGACCAAAATTGTCGTTGATCATCTTGAAGTCGTCCATGTCGACAAGCGCAAGAGATGCTGCATGTCCATTGCGCCGGCACAGGGCCAGCAGCCTCGCACTGACTTCGTTAAAGGCGCGTCGGTTGGATAGACCGGTGGTTTCGTCGACATTTGCCATCCACAGCGCCCCGATTTCACCGGCCACCATCTCGCCGATGTCAGTCAACGTCGCGATATCGTCGTTATCCAGGCGACGGGGCTTGCGATCGATCATGCACAATGTACCCAGCCGGTGCCCGCTGCTGGTTGCCAGCGGATAGCCGGCGTAGAAGCGGATATTTGGTTCTCCGGTGACCAGCGGGTTGTCATGAAAGCGCTCGTCCTTCGTGGCGTCTTCGACGATAAATATCTCTTCACGGAGTATCGCGTGCCCGCAAAAGGAAATATTGCGCGGCGTTTCTCTCGCCTCCAGCCCCTGCCGCGACTTGAACCACTGCCGCTCGCGATCGACCAGGCTGACCAGAACGATGGGTATATCGAACAGCTTCCTCACCAGCCGGGTGTACCGGTCGAAGCGCTCCTCATCGGAGCTGTCGAGCAACTCCGTGCCCAGCAGTGCTGCTATCCGCTCTTCTTCGTCTACAGGAATACCTGGCTCAATCACTGAACCCCTCCCGGGTTTGCCATGATTCGCAACAAAACTACTGATTGTGAGTGGCTCGTGTCGTGATCCGATTCACGATTGAAGTCTGACCGAATGTGATACAGGACCCAGTTTTTGCACCGGTTTTTTGACGGATGCGACCCTGGCCTACCCGCGCAATCGTCGCTGACCTTCAGCGTATGCTGCATCGCAACAGCCGCCGTTTCGTTTTTTTCCCGGGCGGCCGTGATTTGCCGGACAGGGCAGAACTGAAAATCAACAATTTACAGGCGCGCAGCGTTACGATGTAATTTCAGGTTGGGCAGGTGACCGGGCGCTGTACGCATGGCGAACGACAAGAACAACACGGGCTGGATACCGGACGAAATGTTCGCGAAAGCCGAACGTGATGCGCGGGACTATTCGAAGTTCCCGGGGAACCGGCCACCCAGTATCAGCACACCGATACGCGGCCTGTTGAGCGACGACCTCTGTCACGCCCGTGCCGAAGAGCTGCAGGACCTGTCGGTGGACCAGTACATCTCCGAAGTTCTCGAACCCGCCGAATCGCCGAAGCGTCCGAGCGCGCGCCAGGTAATCAGCCAGCTCAAGGGCAAGGTGCTGTCCGAGATTTCCAATGGCCCGCTGTACGCGGTCGAGATGAACCTCGAGTTTGATGCCGGACCCCGCCGTGTCGGGATCCTTGCGCAGAACCGCGAGGTGAACAATGGCGTGTGGGGTCCGGAACACCACCGGCAGGCGGTCTCGGTCGTTCGCGAGTTTGCCGACCTGTCGATACCGGTGGTTACCCTGATGGACACACCGGGCGCGGACGCCGGTGCGGAAGCAAACCAGGACAACCAGGCCCACACGATTTCGAGGCTGCTGGCCGAGATGTGCAACGTGCACATGGCTACCGTCGGGATCGTTTACGGCCTCGGCTATTCCGGCGGCGCGATACCGCTGGCAGCAACCAATGTGCTGCTCTGTGTGCAGTCGGCGGTGTTCAACACGATACAGCCGAAAGGTCTTGCCAGTATTGCCCGCCAGTACAACCTGTCATGGCAGGAATGCGCTCACTATGTCGGGTTGTCGTCCTATGAGCTGCTGGGCAAAGGCGTAGTGGACGGCGTTATCGATTTCGCTCCCGAGAACAAGGATGCCGGCGTCGAAAACCTGCAAAAGGCCATTACCAGTTCGATAGAGTCGATCGAGCAGGCGTCACGCAACTTTGCAGCGCAGGAGCCGGTGGTGCTGGGCCAGTACCAGCGTGCCGTAAGCCGTTACCTGAACCCGTCGCCGGAACTGCAGCGAATCAAGTCGATGACTTCGTTTTCGTTTTCCGATGCGCGCCGGGTCGTGCCCGATGTTTTTGGCTTGAGCATGAGGCACCTGCGCTATGTCGGGCTGCGCCGC
>JAHEKH010000051.1 GCA_024638445.1 Gammaproteobacteria bacterium
ACCGTGCCATCGGCAGCGGATTCGAGTTCGACCGCGATGTGTCCCGGCGGCAGCGGACCAACGTCCGCACGGTAACGGCCGTCGCCCAGCCCTGCTGACCGCAGCACCTGGGCCGGTCCGTGACCTGGTAACAGCCGAACGATGAGTTCTGCCGGGTGATCGCGTCCCTCGGGCGGCAGGCCGAGATCGAATTCCAGCCGTCCTGCGTCAACGTAAACCTGTACCGGGACCGCGATATCGCGATAGCCGTCGATACGTTCCGGCCGGGCATCCACGGCGATCCACACCGTTGCCAGGCTGGCGGTTACCGCGGTGGCGAGGAGGCCAACGACAAACCATGGCCAGAACTCGCGATACCAGGGGTTTTGAGCGCTCACGGGCTGCGCGCCGGGGCCATGAACCGGGCCGGCTCCTCGACCGTCATCTCGCCGTCCGCGGTCAGCAGGCGTATGCGGATGTCATGTCCGCCGGCTGCGGTACCGGCCGGTGCGCTGATGCGTGCCGCGACCGCCTCGATGGCGCCGCTATCGACGACCAGTGCTGGCGGGTCGGTTTCCACCGTCAGCCCGGGCAGGCCGCTGACCGTCACTTCGAGATCGTGGGATTCATTGTCCATGTTCATCAGCCGCAGGCTGTACACGTTTTCTATCCTCCCACCGTCGACTACACGATACAGCGAATTGCGGTCGCGGATCACATCGAGCCGCAGCGGGGTGCGGTTCAACAGCGAAACAGCCGTCAGCGACAGGACGGCGACCATCAGGAGCCCGTAAACAAACACCCGCGGGCGGGCGATGCGCGACGGTTCGCCCGCGACCGCGTGCTCGGTGGTGTAGCGGACCAGGCCTTTTTCGTAGCCCATGGTTTCCATGACGTCGTCGCAGACGTCGACACAGGCCGCACAGGCGATGCACTCGTACTGCAGCCCCTTGCGGATATCGATACCGGTCGGACAGACCTGGACACACTTGGTGCAGTCGATGCAGTCGCCGAGCCCGGCTTCGGAAGGGTCAACGCTGCGGCGCCGTCCGCCCCGTGGCTCACCGCGTTTTTCGTCATAGGCAATGATGAGCGTATCGCGATCGAACATCGCCGACTGGAATCGCGCGTAGGGGCACATGTACTTGCACACCTGTTCGCGCATGAAGCCGGCGTTGCCATAGGTGGCAAAGGAATAGAACAGCACCCAGAAGATCTCCCAGCCACCGAGCGATGCGGTCAGCACCTTGCCGCTCAGCTCGGCGATGGGCGTGAAGTAGCCGACAAAAGTAAAACCGGTGAACAGCGAGAATGTCACCCACAGGAACTGCTTCGCGCTCTTGCGCAGGACTTTTTCACGGGTCCACGGGCCCTTGTCCAGCTTTATACGCTTGTGACGCTTGCCCTCGGTCAACTGCTCCATCCAGATGAAAACTTCGGTCCAGACTGTCTGCGGGCAGGCGTAGCCACACCACAGGCGCCCGGCCAGCGTAGTGAAAAAAAACAGGCTGAGCGCCGCGGTGATGAGCATCGCGGTCAGGTAATAGAGGTCCTGGGGCCACAGCGTCAGGCCAAACAGGTGAAACTTCCGGGCGGGCAGATCGAACAGGATGGCCTGCCGGCCGCCCCAGGTCACCCAGGGCACGAGATAGTAGAGCCCCAGTAACCCAAAAACAGCAATGACCCGCAGCCGCTGGAAGCGGCCACGGACTTCGCGTGGATAGATTTTCTCACGCGCCGCGTAGAGCGATTCGGCTGCTGGCGTGTTCAAGGCGTCGCGTTGGCGTCCCGCGACAGCTTGTACACGTAGGCCGACACGATCCGGGCACGCTCTTCGCCGAGCAGGTCGCCGTGGGCCGGCATGCGGTTGGCCCGGCCGTTCACGATGCCCTCACGGATCTGTGCGGGCTCGCTGCCGTAGAGCCAGACGTTATCGGTCAGGTTGGGGGCACCGAGCACCTGGTTGCCCGCGCCGTCCATGCCGTGACAACCCGCGCAGACCGCGAACTGCGCCTTGCCGGCGGCGGCAGCGGCCGCATCGTGTTCCAGGCCGCTGAGACTGCGCACGTACTGAACCACGCTGTCGATCGCCTCATCGGACATCGCCGGACCCATGGCCGGCATCATGCCGGCACGACCGTTGACCACGCTGCTCAGGATCGCATCGGTGCTGCCGCCGTACAGCCAGTCGTCGTCGACCAGGTTCGGAAATGTCGTTGCGCCCCGGGCATCGGAACCGTGGCAAACGCTGCAGTTGTTGACGTAGACGCGATGGCCGATGGCCATGGCCTGCTCGTCGGCGGCCAGTTCCTCGATGGACATCGGCGCCAGCCGGTCGTAAATCGCGCTGTAACGGTTGCGCGCCTGCACCAGCTCCTGCTCGTACTGCCCGGTCTGGGTCCAGCCCAGCAGGCCTTCGTAATTGCCGAGCGCCGGGTAGAGAATCAGGTAGCCGATGCCATAGATGATGGTGAGATAGAACAACATCATCCACCACAACGGCAGCGGCTGGTTGTACTCCCTGAGGTCGCCGTCCCAGACGTGCCCCATCGTCTCGTCCGCAGCGGGCTCGCCGGGCTTGCGTTTCGAGTTGGTCGCCAGCAGCCACCAGCACGCGGCGATGTTGGCCAGCGTCAGGATGATGATGAACCAGCTCCAGCCGTTACTCATGACCGTTCTCCCGGGGCTGATTGTCGCCATCCAGCGGCAGCCGTGCCGCTTCGTCGAAGTCCTGGCTGCGCCGGAAAAAGAACAGCCATACCACCAGGCCGATAAAAGCCAGCAGCAGGATCAGCGTAATCAATCCGCGAAACGTGCCCATCAGTAGCGCCCCCGTGGAAAGGCCAGCCCGAGGCCCTGGAGATAGGCAATCAGCGCATCCATCTCGGACTTGCCTTCCAGCTCCGCCGGCGCCGCGGCGATCTGCTCGTCCGTGTAGGGGTCGCCCAGGGCACGCAGGCGGCGCATCCGCATGGCAATTTTCTCGCCGTCGAGTTCCCGGTCCTCCAGCCACGGATAGCCTGGCATGTTGGACTCCGGCACGAGATCGCGGGGATTGACCAGGTGCAGCCGGTGCCACTCGTCGGTATAGAGGCCGCCGACCCGGGCCAGGTCCGGCCCGGTGCGCTTGGAGCCGAACTGGAATGGCCGGTCGTAGACGAATTCGCCGGCCACCGAGTAATGGCCATAGCGCTCGGTTTCGCTGCGAAACGGCCGGATCTGCTGCGAGTGGCAGGTGTAACAGCCTTCGCTGATATAGACGTCCCGGCCGGCCAGCTGCAGCGCGGGGTAGGGCGCGACGCCCTCCAGCGGCTCGGTAACCTCGGACTGGAACATCAGCGGGATCAGCTCCACCAGGCCGGCAATGCTGATGACGATGGCGATGGCGATACCCATCGCGGCAATGTTTTTCTCGAGTTTCTTGTGGTCCATCCCGTTTTCCTCAGGTCGTGCTGCTGGCCGGCATGACGGCCACCGGCGTCTCGGCGGAACCGGCGCGAATGGTGCGGTAGCAGTTCCACACCATGATTCCCATGCCGGCGAGGAATAATGCACCGCCCAGCAGGCGGATGGCGTAATACGGGTAGGTCGCCTCGAGGCTCTCGATGAAGCTGTACGACAGCGTGCCGTCGTCGTTGGTCGCGCGCCACATCAGCCCCTGCATGACGCCGGCAATCCACATCGAGGCGATGTACAGCACGACGCCGATGGTCGAGACCCAGAAATGCAGGTCGATGGCGGGCACGCTGTGCATCTGCTCGCGGCCGTATAGCCGGGGCAGCAGGGCATAGATCGAGCCGATGGAGATCATGGCAACCCAGCCCAGCGCGCCGGAATGTACGTGGCCGATGGTCCAGTCGGTGTAGTGCGACAGCGCGTTGACGGTCTTGATCGACATCATCGGCCCCTCGAAGGTCGACATGCCGTAAAACGACAGCGAGACGATCATGAACTTGAGAATCGGGTCGGTGCGCAGCTTGTGCCAGGCACCCGACAGCGTCATGACGCCATTGATCATGCCGCCCCAGGATGGCGCGAGCAGGATCAGCGAAAACACCATGCCCAGCGACTGCGCCCAGTCGGGCAGCGAGGTGTAGTGCAGGTGATGCGGTCCGGCCCACATGTAGACCGAGATCAGCGCCCAGAAATGGACGATCGACAGCCGGTAGGAATAGATCGGCCGGTTGGCCTGCTTCGGAACGAAGTAATACATCATCCCGAGGAAGCCTGCGGTCAGGAAGAAGCCTACGGCGTTGTGGCCATACCACCACTGGACCATCCCGTCGACGACCCCGCTATAGATCGGGTAGGACTTCCATAGCCCGGCAGGAATGACCAGGTTGTTGAAAATATGCAGAACCGCGACCGTGATGATAAACGCCGCGTAGAACCAGTTGGCCACATAAATATGGCGTACCCGGCGCTGCGCGATCGTGCCGAAGAAGACCACGGCGTAGGCGACCCAGACCAGCGTGATGAGGACATCGATGGGCCACTCGGCTTCGGCGTATTCCTTGCTCTGGGTGATGCCCAGCGGCAGTGTGATGGCAACCGCGACAATAACCGTCTGCCAGCCCCAGAAAACCAGTGACGCGAGCCGGTCGGAAAACAGCCGCACGTGACAGGTACGTTGCACGATATAAAAGGAGGTGCCCATCAGCGCCGAGCCGCCAAAGGCAAAGATAACCGCATTGGTGTGCAGCGGCCGCAGCCGGCTGTAGGTCAGCCACGGCAGGTCGAAATTGAGCGCCGGCCACAGCAACTGCGCGGCGATGAGCACCCCCACCGCCATGCCCACCACGCCCCAGAACACGGTAGCGAGGGTAAATTGCCTGACTACCCGGTCGTTGTAGCTTTCCTGGTGCACGAAACCGCCTCCCCGCGGTACGGAACTGGCGGCAATGGTAACAAGGAGCAGGGAAGCGGGAATACGGGGTTATACGGAGGGGAGGGTCCGCCCGCCAGGGCTCGTCCATGACCCGGCTGACGCGATCGAAGCGAGTTCGCGTGCCCGCCGGTCAGCGGTTGCCGCCGGCGGCATTCCTGAAGCGAATGACGCCAAACCGGGAGCCGGGCGACAGGGGCTCGATCTGGACGATCTCGTCCAGCCGCAGGTGCTGCGTCGTACCGCCGACCTCCAGCAACAGGTATTCGATCTTCTCCGCCGTCGTAAGGGTATCGCTCGCGGTGCCGATCAGGATACGCCCGCCGGTCGCGCGTATGCGCAGCGTGTACCGCTGCATGCAGGCGATCTCGAGATACTCGTACAGCGCGCAATCGATGGGTTGGTAGTCGCTCATTGCTGACGCCCGTCTGAAAGCGGTGTGACAAAAATGGTGGGCCCGCCAGGACTCGAACCTGGGACCAAGGGATTCACTTGAGCCCGGTGTTTCCACCGGGAGTGGACTATCTCATCACCCGCGACCGGAGTCGCTGAGGGTGCGGGACGCTCTAGCCTGTTATTAAGAACACTGAAGTTCCCAGGTAGTCTCTGCACCTTCCGGCGGTGTACCGCCGGCTTGGCTCAGGGTTGCCTTGGTATACGGTTTCCCTGAATTCATCCCGTTCATTCCATGCGTTTCCGCATGGACGCACCATTGTCGATGAGTCCCCTGCTCTAACCAACTGAGCTACAGGCCCACGCGTGGGAGCGGGATTGTAGCAGGATCGCGGCGATCGGGCCGGCGACGCAGGCGCGGCTTCCCGCCGCGATTCCCCGGTCCCGGGATCACCGCCAGACGGCGCATGCCCTGATTGCTGCCGGAGGATAGCGGCTGGAGGCCGCTCCTACGCGACGATGGCGAAGACGATGGCGGCAGCCAGGGCAACGGCCACGATGGCACGTCGCCAGGGGGTACCGCTGATGGCGTCGCCTGCGGTGACCAGGCTGGCATCCTTGCGGCCGGTGATCATGGCGCGGATCAGCGGCAGGCGGTGGCGGAAGACGTAGTAGAGCACCGCAACGACATGCAGCCCGGCCAGCCAGACAACGAGCTCGCCGATCGTGTGGTGAACATCCGACAGCACCTCGGCCGTCGCGGCGGTCACGAGCTCCCGCAGCGGGCCGGCGTGCATGATGTCGTCCTCGATGAACAGCCCGCTGCCGGCCTGCAGCGCCAGCATCAGCAGGATGGCGTACACCATCAGGCTGCCCAGTGGATCGTGACCCGCGGTCGGGTAGGCCTCACCGCGCAGCAGGCTGCGGGCATGCCCGAGCAGGGCGCGCGGTCGCGGCAGGAAGCTGGCGAAGCGGGCGTGACGGGAGCCGATCACGCCCCACAGGAAACGGAAACTGAGCAGCCCGACCATCCAGTAGCCCAGCGCCATATGGACCGGGCGCAGCTCGCTGCCGAGTTCGCCGGTCAGCCAGGAGGCCAGCACGCTGACCGCCAGCAGCCAGTGAAACAGCCGCAGCGGCAGGTCCCAGACCAGCCGGGTGGACGGGGTCATGGCCGTTGTCTCAGTCGTCGTCGACCCGGAAGTCGTCGTGGCAGGAACCGCATTTCTTGCCGAGATTGCCGGCGGCGGCCTTCATGGCGTCTTCATCGCCGGCAACCGCGGCGAGCTGCCTGGCGGCCTCGACGGCAGACGCGATTTTTCCGGCGAATTCGTCCGGTTTCTCCCAGATGACGTCCAGGGCCTCGGTCTCGACGCCGGATCCCCGGGTATCCGTGGCAAATGCGTCTTCCAGCATCGGTATCAGGAAGGCGAGCCGGGTGGCGTTTTTTTGCGCCTGCGCGGCATCGTAGGGAATCTTGTCCTGCGCCATCAGGATGGGCGGCACGAAGTTGCTTTTCATCAGGGTCAGAACCGCCTTGCGTTCCTTGACGGCCGCGGCCGCCTTCTCGTCAACCGGGCCTGCGTCTCCGGACCCGCCGGGCGCGCAACCGGATAGCGGCAGGATAGCGGCGGCCAGCAGGGCGATAAGGATTGGCTTCATTGTCAAACTCCTTGAGTTGCGGTTGCGACGGCGGGCAGGCGTCAGTCTGCACCTTTCTCATTGTCGACGCGATCTCCGGTGATCTTGCCATTACGGGAGGGGAAACGAGAAATGTGAAGAATTGACCCTGGGCACAAAAAAGCCCGCGCTGCCCGGAGGCGGCGCGGGCCGGTTCTTGTCGGCGGCGTCAGTCTTCCAGCAGGAAGCTGCGCAGCTGCTCCGAGCGGCTGGGGTGACGCAGCTTGCGCAGCGCCTTGGCTTCGATCTGGCGGATGCGCTCGCGGGTCACGTCGAACTGCTTGCCGACTTCTTCCAGCGTGTGATCGGTATTCATGTCGATACCGAAGCGCATGCGCAGCACCTTGGCTTCGCGCGGCGTCAGGCCGGCGAGCACGCCGTGCGTCGTTTCGCGCAGGCCCTCGTCGGTTGCCGCATCGACCGGCGAATCGACCGCCGTGTCTTCGATGAAATCTCCGAGGTGCGAGTCCTCATCGTCACCGATCGGCGTTTCCATGGAGATCGGCTCCTTGGCGATCTTGAGCACCTTGCGGACCTTGTCCTCGGGCATTTCCATGCGCTCGGCCAGTTCGTCCGGGGTCGGCTCGCGGCCCATCTCCTGCAGCATCTGCCGCGAGATGCGGTTGAGCTTATTGATCGTCTCGATCATGTGGACCGGGATGCGGATAGTCCGCGCCTGGTCGGCGATCGAGCGGGTGATCGCCTGGCGAATCCACCAGGTGGCGTAGGTCGAGAACTTGTAGCCGCGGCGGTACTCGAACTTGTCGACCGCTTTCATCAGGCCGATATTGCCCTCCTGGATAAGATCCAGGAACTGCAGCCCGCGGTTGGTGTATTTCTTCGCAATCGAGATCACCAGGCGCAGGTTGGCCTCCACCATTTCTTTCTTGGCGCGGCGGGCCTTCGCCTCACCGATCGACATCTGCCGGTTGATCTCTTTCATCTCGGTGATGGCGAGATGGTTGATCGTCTCGACCAGGATCAGCTTGCGCTGCGCGCGCAGGATATCCGGCTTCAGCTTGGCCAGTGTGGACGAGTGCTTGCGCTTCGCGCGGATGTGTTTGTCGATCCAGTTCAGGTCGGTCTCGTTGGCCGGGAAACTGGCGATAAAGTCCTTGCGCGGCATGCCGGCATCGCGCACGCAGTACTGCATGATCTGGCGCTCCTGCGCGCGGACCATGCCAATCGTGTCACGCAGGCTGCCGACGATGACTTCGAAAGTCTTCGGCGCCAGCTTCAGCTCCATGATCTGGTCGGCGATGCGCTCGCGGGCCTTGTGTGCCTTCGGCGAACGGCTGCCTTCTTTCTCGATCAGGCCGATGAGCCGGGTGTGTGCCCGCTTCAGCGAGGTAAAGCGGCGCTTGACCTCTTCCGGGTCCGGGCCCGTGTCTTTTTCTTTCTCTTTCTCGTCGTCGTCTTTCTTTTGTCCGTTGGCGGTGTTCACCGGCTTGGCGATCTCGTCCGGTGCGTTCGGATCGATGAAACCGACCAGCAGTTCGTTCAGGCGCCGGTTGCCCGCCTGAACGTCTTCCCAGATGTTGACCAGGATGCTGGTCGTCTGCGGCAGCATCGCGGTGGCGTAACGCACCTGGTTGAGGCCCTGCTCGATTCGCTTGGCGATCCGGATTTCGCCTTCGCGGGTCAGCAGCTCGACGGTGCCCATCTCGCGCATGTACATGCGCACCGGGTCAGTCGTGCGGCCAAACTCACTGTCGACGGTCGCCAGCGCCGCGGCAGCTTCCGCCGCGTCATCGTCGTTGTCCGTTGCCGGCGTATCGGAAAGCGTCGGCGACTCATCGTCGGGCGCTTTCTCGTACACGGTAATGCCCATGTCGTTAATCATGTTAACGACGTCTTCGATCTGCTCCGGATCGACGATTTCGTTGGGCAGGTGGTCGTTGACCTCGGAATAGGTCAGGTACCCCTGTTCTTTACCGCGCGCGATCAACAGCTTCAGCTGTGACGCGCGGTCTTCCGCTACGCCCGGCTTGAGCTGTTCAGTTGCTGCTTTTTTGCCACTCACAAGTTTTTCGCCTCACGCCTGTGCAAACGATCCAGTATATCGGAGATAGCCTCCGCCCTACAGGGTTGAACCCTGCTCTGCCGCCTCGCCGGACCCGCCACGCTCCCGCAGGAGCCGTTGCAATTCCAGCTTTTCCGCGTCGCTGAGCGCCGTTTCCCGGGCCTTGGACATCAGTTCGTCGGCCCGGCGGCGGGTCGCCTCGCGGGCGACCAAATGTAAAAGACTGTTGCGCAGCTCCTCGACGGCGCCTTCTTCCTCCACCAGCGGCTCGCTCGCGGCGAGCGTCGCCAGGTGGGTTCCGACCGGATCGTCCCGCCAGCGCTCCAGCAGCGCAGCGGTCGACAGGCCCGGGTTTTCCCGCAGCTGGGCGAGCAGCCGGGCGAGTACGTCGATACCCGCCTGGTCCACCGCCTCCAGCCCGGTCGGGGTCTCCACCTGCGCCGCGATCTGCGGGTAGTGCAGCAGCAGCGCGATGGCCTGGCGAACCAGGTTGCCGCGGCCGGTACTCATTCGACGCCGCGAGGGGCGCCGGGGTTTGGCCGGCGCCCGGCGGGCACCGCCGAGCAGCGCGCGCAAACGCGATGGCTCCATCCGCACCGACTGGCCGATCCGGTCGATCAGCATCTCCCGGTATACGCCCTCGGGCAGACGTTCGACGAGCGGCCGTGCCAGTTCGACAAAACGCGCCCGGCCGTCGACGCTGTCGAGGTCAGTCTGTGCGGACAGTTCCCGCACCAGGTATTCCGACAGCGGGATCGCCTGGCTTTCGATTCTGCTGCTGAAGCGTTCCGTGCCTTCCTCGCGCACGAGCGAGTCCGGGTCGTGTCCTTCAGGCAGGAAAAGGAAGTCGATACGCCGGCCCTCGCGCATGCCCGGCAGGGCATTCTCGAGCGCCCGCCAGGCCGCCTTGCGGCCGGCGCGATCGCCGTCAAAACAGAAGACGACGTTCTCTGCGATTCTAAACAATCGGTCCAGGTGTGCCTCGGTGCAGGCCGTACCCAGGGTTGCCACGGCATTGCGTATCCCGTGCTGGGCCAGGCCCACGACGTCCATATAGCCTTCGACCACCAGCAGCGTCGAAATATCCCGCAACGCCTTGCGGGCTTCATACAGGCCATACAGTTCGCGGCCCTTGTGAAACAGCGGCGATTCCGGTGAGTTCATGTATTTCGGCTCGCCGTCGCCCAGCGCCCGGCCGCCGAAGGCAATGACCCGGCCACGCGGGTCGCGGATCGGGAACATCACCCGGTGTCGGAACATGTCGTAGCAGCCCTCGCCACCCTTGCGCGGTTTGAGCATGCCGGTGTCCAGGAGATGCCGGCGGGCCTCCGGCGTGGCGCCCACCGATCCGCCCAGCCCTTCCCAGCTGTCAGGTGCGTAGCCGATACCGAACTCCAGTGCGATCTCGCCGCTCAGGCCGCGTTCTTTTAAATAGTCGACTGCGACCGTGCTGTTCTTGAGCTTTTGGGAAAAAAAAGCCGCCGCTTCGGCAAGCGTGGCATAGCTCTCCGCCCGCGGGCGCACCGGTGCGTCGCCACCGCCTTCGCGGGGGACTTCCATACCGACCAGGCCGGCGAGTTCTTCAACTGCCTCGATAAATCCGAGGCCTTCGTATTCCATCAGGAAACCCAGTGCTGTGCCGTGCGCGCCACACCCGAAGCAGTGATAAAACTGCTTGGTCGGGCTGACGGTGAACGACGGTGTCTTTTCGTCGTGGAAGGGGCAACACGCCTTGAATTCGCGGCCGGCTTTTTTCAGCCGTACACGTGCTCCGATCACTTCGGCGATATCCGATCGCGTAATCAGATCATCGATAAAATGCTGAGGAATGCGCCCACTCATCCCGTTGGCTTTATTGTGTTTCGATCACTTAATCAGAGCTTAGACCATAAAAGACGGAACGGTGGAACGAACCGTTAAGCTCTGTTAAATCAGCCGGAGAGACGGCTCTTGACCAGGCCCGACACGCGGCTCATATCAGCCCGCCCGGCGGCGCGTTTTTTGACTTCGCCCATGACACGGCCCATATCTTGCATGCCGGTTGCACCGGTGTTGGACACGATCTCATCGACCAGGGCTTCCAGTTCCGTATCCGAAAGCGGTTCGGGCAGGTAAGCGGTCAGTACATCGATTTCGAACTGTTCTTTGTCGGCCAGGTCATCGCGGTCACCCTTGCGGTATTGTGCGATCGATTCGCGGCGCTGCTTGACCATCTTTTCGATCACCGCCATGACGGCAGCGTCATCGAGTTCGATGCGTTCGTCGACTTCACGCTGCTTGATCGCAGCCATGGTCATCCGCAGGGTGACAAGGCGCTGCTTGTCCCCGGCCCGCAACGCCTGCTTGACGTCGTCGGCCAGTCTGGATTTCAGGTCTGACAAGGCGGGTGGTTTAGTAGAGGCGTTTGCGGCGCTGGGTATCGCGCGACAGGCGCTTGGCGTGCCGCTTGACCGCGGCGGCCTTGCGGCGCTTTCTTTCCTGGGTCGGTTTTTCGTAGTACTCGCGCCGGCGCAGCTCGGTGAGGATGCCGGCTTTTTCGCAGGCACGCTTGAAGCGCCGCATGGCGGCATCGAAATACTCGTTTTCTTTAACCCGAACGCTGGGCATAGTGACCTCTGACGGAAAGCATAAAAAAAGGCCGAATTCGACCGAGCGCGGTATTCTAGTGGCCGCTTTGGGCAGTGTAAAGCTTATGAGAGTCCTGGGAATCGAAACATCGTGCGACGAGACCGGGGTCGCCGTGTACGACGAGGCGGCCGGGCTGCTGGGCCACGCCCTGCACAGCCAGGTCTCGCTGCATGCAGAATGGGGCGGGGTGGTGCCGGAACTGGCTTCCCGGGACCACGTATTGCGCCTGATTCCCTTGCTGGAGCAAGCACTTGCGGATTCCGGCTGCAAAGCCGGCGCGGTGCCCGTGGACGCCGTGGCCTATACCGCGGGGCCGGGACTGGCCGGCGCCCTGCTGACCGGGGCGGCCTTCGCCCGCAGCCTGGCCTGGACCTGGCAGGTGCCCGCGGTGGGGGTCCACCATATGGAAGGCCACCTGCTGGCCCCGATGCTGGAGCCGCGGGCGCCGCGGTTTCCCTTCCTGGCGCTGCTGGTCTCCGGTGGCCACACGCTGCTGGTCGATGTGCGCGGACTGGGGCAGTACGAGGTTCTTGGCGATACCCGCGACGACGCGGTCGGCGAGGCCTTCGACAAGACCGCCAAGCTGCTGGGGCTGGGTTATCCCGGTGGCCCGGCTGTCGCAGCCCTGGCGCGCGACGGGCGGCCCGGTGTGTTCGATTTCCCCCGGCCGATGACCAGCCGGCCCGGCCTGGAATTCAGCTTCAGCGGACTGAAGACGGCGGTGCTCAAGGCGGTCGAATCCGCCGGACCGGAAGCGGCGGCCGACATTGCCCGCGGCTTCGAGGATGCAGTCGTCGATACGCTGGCGATCAAGTGCCGCCGGGCGCTGGAACAGACCAGCCTGGACTCGCTGGTTGTTGCCGGCGGCGTCGGTGCCAACGTGCGATTGCGCGCGCGGCTCAGGGAGGACTGCAACGCGCTCGGCGTCGAGGTTTATTATCCCCGGCCGGAGTTCTGCACCGACAACGGTGCCATGATTGCCTACGCAGGCCTGCAGCGGCTGAAAGCCGGGCAGGCCGATCCCGCCCGGTTCGGCGCGCGGCCACGGTGGTCGCTGGACGAGCTGGCAGCCTGAAAACAGGGAACTGACTTATGCATGTCATCGACAACAACGACACGATTTTTCTCAGCGATCTGCGGGTGCGGGCGATCATCGGCATCAACGACTGGGAGCGGAAAGTCCGCCAGACGGTCGCGCTCGACCTGCTGATGCCGGCCGACGCCCGGCGCGCGTCGCGCAGCGATGCGATCGACGACACCGTCAACTACAAGTCCGTCGCCAAGCGCCTGATCTCCTTTATCGGCGAATCGGAGTTCCAGCTGGTCGAAACGCTGTCGGAACGGATCGCGGAAATCATACTCAAAGAATATGGACTGGCCTGGGTGCGCGTGAGTGTCCACAAACCCGGCGCCGTGCGCGGCGCGAAAGATGTCGGCATCACGATTACCCGCGGCAGCCTGCCCGGGACGCCGGCCCGCCGGCACGAGGTGTTTGTCGGCATGGGCAGCAACGTGCAGGCCGAGCGGCATTTTGCATTGGCGCTGGCCGGGCTCGAAGAGCGCTTTGGACCGCTGCGGCGCTCGACCGCCTACCGTAATGCCGCGGTCGGTTTCGAAGGAGACGATTTTCTCAACATGGTTATCGGGTTCGAAACGGACGACGACGTCCGGGCGGTGATTGCCGCCCTGGGGCAAATCGAGCAGCGCTGCGGCCGCGAGCGCAGCGGCATGCGTTTCGCGCCGCGGACGATGGATCTCGACCTGCTGATGTATGGCGATGCGATCATCGACGACCCTGAGCTCACGCTGCCGCGGCCGGAGCTGTTGCGTCATGCGTTCATCCTGCGCCCTTTGGCGGAACTTGCCGGCAACGTGACGCACCCGGTCGAAGGCGAGGACCTGGCCACCCTGTGGCGCAACAGCGACCTCGGCGATCACACCCTGACCCCGGTCCTGCTGGAATTCTGATGCGGCTGCTGCTGGTTGGAGTCGGACTGGTCCTGCTGGCCGCCTGTGGTGGCGGCGGTGGTGGCGGCACGCCGGTCGATGCGGTCGTTCCCGACGCCTGCTCGATTGCCGAGCAGAACCGCTTCGTCAACGACGTCATGCTGGACATCTATTACTGGGTCGACGAGATGCCCAACGCCGACCCGGATGTGTTCGCTTCGCCGGAAGCCCTGCTGGATTTCCTGATCTTTCCCGACCTCGACCGGTTTTCGGTCATCGTCGATGCCGCCGAGGAAGACGCGTTTTTCTCCAACAGCCAGTTCATCGGGATCGGCATGGGCATCCTGCTGATCGGCGACGATCAGCTGCGGGTCACGCAGACGTTCACCGACGGTCCGGCACGCGCCGCCGGCATCGAGCGCGGTTTTCATATTCTCGAGATCAATGGCCAGACCATTGCCGAAGCCGAAGCGGGCGCCGGTGTGTCGGCCGCCTTCGGGGCGGACGAGATCGGCACCCAGGTCGATCTTCGCTACACCGACCTGGCCGGGACCGAGATGGAGGTGACCCTGTTCAAGGACGTCGTCACCATCGACACGGTGTCGGCGCAGGCGGTCTTCGATGTCGGCACCGGGAAAGTCGGCTACCTGAAATTTCGCAATTTCGTCGAGCCGTCCTTCGACGCGCTGGCGGCAACCTTTGAAGACCTCGCGCAGCAGGGCGTGACCGAGCTGGTGCTGGACCTGCGCTACAACGGCGGCGGGCTGATCTCGGTTGCCGAGTATCTTTCCGGACTGCTCGGTGGCCAGACGACCGCCGGCGAAGTGTTCGCCCGGCGGGTGCACAATACCCAGAACGAGTTTCGCAACCTGACCACCAGCTTCATCGACGAGGCCAACGCCCTGGATCTCACCCGCCTGGTGGTGATCACGACGGGCGGCACCGCGTCGGCCAGCGAGATGATCATCAACGGCCTCGAACCGTTCCTGGACGTGTGGCTGGTCGGCGACGACACGTTTGGCAAGCCGGTTGGCTCCTACGGCTTCAGCTTCTGCGACAAGGTGCTGCGGCCGATTTCGTTCGCCAACGAAAACGCCGTGGGCAACACGGACTACTTCGCCGGTTTCGGCGTCGACTGTGCCGCCGAGGACGACCTCGAGCGCGCCCTCGGCGACCCGCAGGAAGCTTCCCTGGCCGAGGCCCTCTACGTCATCGAGAACAACAGCTGCTCGCCGGTCGCCGCCGCCGAAAAAGCCGGCCGCGCGGCCGTCGGCAAGCTCCGCCGCCCGGTGCGCTACCACCCCTTCGGCAGCATCCAGTAGGCGCGGCTTCCAGCTGCCATCCCCGGCCCTCGTTCCGGGGTTGTGCGAGAGATCTGCCGGCACTCCTTTTCGGTTCCGAGGGGGAAGTCAGTCACCAAAAAGAAGCACCGACAGCTCTCTCGCTGAGGCTTTCGCGGTTTCGCGCGCCGGCGCGGCTTCCGGCTGCGGTCCCCGCCCTCGTTCCGGGGTTGCGCGAGAGAGCTGTCTCGCTGAGGCTTCAGCGAGCCCCGGGGATCCCCGCAGGTTCGCCTTCCAGCCGCGATCCGCAGTCTCTTATTCGCAATGCAACTCCCGGCAGGTCATGCGACCGGGACGCTCACCCGGCGTAGAAGCCGCAACAAGGCCAGCGGAATTACCGCACAGAACGCGCCCTCAAAACCCTGTAAGATGCGCGCCCCATGGAATGGGTGGAATCACTGATCCTCGGCATCGTCCAGGGGCTGACCGAGTTTTTCCCGGTTTCGAGCTCGGGGCACCTGGTCATGATGCAGGAATTGCTGGGCTTCGAACCCGGCGGCGGCATCGTGTTCGAGGTGGCGGTCCACGTCGCCACGCTGGTCGCCATCCTGATCTTCTACCGCCGCCCGGTGGCGCAGCTGGCGATCGGCACGCTGACCGGCAAGGCCTATGCCCTGCGCTACACCGCCAAGCTGGCTGTCGGGACCCTGCCGGCCGTTGCGGTTGCCCTGCTGGCACGGGATTTCATCGAGGCCCAGTTCGAAACGCCCATGGTTGCCGGCGTGATGCTGCTGATCACCGGATTTATCGTCTTCAGCACCCGCTACACGGTGACGCGCGGTCACCAGACTGAGCCGACGTGGACCGCTGCGCTGTTGATCGGATGTGCGCAGGCGTTTGCGATCCTGCCGGGGATTTCCCGCAGCGGCTCGACGGTCGCCGCGGCCATGGCGCTGGGCATGGCTCCGCTGGCGGCGGCGCAGTTTTCCTTCCTGCTCGGCGTGATCGCCATGGCCGGCGCGGCGGTCCTGCTGTTGCCGGAGATGATGCATGCCGACAAGGCGCTGCTGGGGAGCATCGCGGTCGGCAGCGCGGCCGCTCTGGTCAGCGGTATCGCCGCGCTGGTTGCCTTCGTCTGGCTGCTGAAAACCCAGCGTTTCTACGCCTTTGCCTGGTACGCCTGGCCGGTCGGCGCCGGCTTTATCGCCTGGCTCCTGCTGCGCTGACCCTGCCTCCCGGGATTTTTTTAATAGTTTCCGGCCATCGCGCCCGGCAGGCGCTTCTACGCGACCCGTAAGGCGTTTCCTCCGGTAGGAGTGGCTTCCAGCTGCGATCCACCGGGTCGGCACCCGCAAGTCGCCGCATTTCTCTGTGGGAGCGGGGTCAGCCGCGATCCGTCAGAGCGACGCCGCCAGGTCGCGAAAGGAAAAGCCGATCAGCGGCTCATCGATACCGCGGGTCAACACCATCACGCGGAACCGTTCGCCCATCTCGCCCGGAAGCATCAGCCGCCGCAGCTGCTCGCTGAGCGCCAGGGTGTCCGCATCGCCGGCAGTCTCCCGGCGCATCTCGTCGAAACGTTGCTCGATACCGCAGCCGAGCAGGAAATGCGCCTGTGTCGAGTAGCCGGCGAGCGCCAGCCCGTTGTCGACACCGGCTTCGGCCAGCGCGGTGAAATCCACCCACGCGGTAATGTCCTGAAGACCGGGGTAAACGAACGGATCAGCGTGGGCGCGGTGACGGTAGTGACACATCATCGTGCCGCTGCTGCGCTCGGCGGCGTACAGCTCGGCGCGCGAGCAGCCGTAGTCGACCCAGATCATCGCGCCGCGGCGCAGCGCCCGGCACCACCCGGCAATAAAGGCCGGCAGCTGCGGGCGTATCTCCGACACGAAGCCGTCCGGCAGCGCGTTGCCGAGCGACCCCTCGACACGGCGCACGGCGGCAACGAGTTCAGCCCCTGCAGCCTCGGGCACGACTTCGAAGTTGTCACCCGACCAGCCGACGCCGAGCGATTCGACCCTGCCGCGGTGAATCCGGAAACGCTCGAACGGCAACGCATCGATGACCTCGTTGCCGAGGATCACGCCGTCGACCGGGTCCAGCGCCGCCGGTCCGTCCGCCCAGTCGATCGTGCAGTCCAGCCCCTCGAGCGCTTCGCGCTGGCGTTGTCGCAGGTCGGCGGACACTTCCACGAGCCGGTAACGGGCCGGGCCGCAGCCGGGGATCACCTCGGCTGCAAGCGCGCCGGTGCCGCCACCGGCCTCGATGACCGTGTCACCGCCCGAGCGGTGCAACAGCTCGGCGACCTGCGAGGCGAGGCAACGGCCGAACAGGGGTGACACCTCGGGCGCGGTGACAAAATCGCCCGCGGCGCCGAGCTTGGCCGCACCGGCGCTGTAATAACCGAGTCCGGGCGCATACAGCGTCTCGTTGAGCCAGTCGGCAAAGCCCAGCCGGCCGCCGGCCGCATCGATCCGCGATCGCAGGTGAGCGACCAGTCTTTCGCTGTGTGCCTGTGCCGGCTTGTCGGGTACGGGCCAGTCCAATTCGACGCATCCGTTTCGCGTGGGGCAAAATGAATCGGGATCATTGCACGGAGCGGGAGACGGCGCGAACATGCGGGACAAGACGGTACTCATCACCGGGGCAGCGCGGCGTATCGGCGCCGCGATCGCCACCACCCTGCATACCGCCGGTGCGCGGGTCGCCGTGCACTACCACCGTTCTGCCGACGAGGCCGAAACGCTGGTCGCCGGCTTCAACGACAGCCGCGGCGGCTCGGCAATTGCGCTGCAGGCCGACCTGCGCGACTACGACACGCTGCCCGGGCTGGTCCGCCAGGTCACCGGGCACTTCGGCGGGCTCGACGCCCTCGTCAATAATGCATCGACCTTTTACCCGACCGAGGTCGGCTCGATCGGTGTCGATGACTTCAACGACCTGGTGGGCACCAACCTCGGCGCGCCGCTGTTCTTGTCACAGGCCGCGGCACCGTCGCTGCGCCAATCCCGTGGCGCAATCGTCAACCTGGTCGACGTGCATGCGTGGCGGCCGCTGAAAGCCCACCCGGTTTACTGCTCGGCCAAGGCAGGGCTCGACATGCTGACCCGCTCGCTGGCGCGCGAGCTCGGACCGGAAATTCGCGTCAACGGTGTCGCCCCCGGGCCGATCCTGTGGCCGGAGCAGGGGCTGGATGACCAGCAGCAGGAAAAAATCGTCGCGGCGACGGCGCTGAAGCGTCACGGTGAACCCGGTGACATTGCCCGCACCGTGTTGTTCCTGCTGCGCGACGCCGGCTACATTACCGGCCAGGTCATCGCCGTCGACGGCGGCCGCAGCCTCTGAAGCTCGTCTCCCCCGGCAGAGTCGTCGACCGACAGAGTCTCCGGCTTTGATTGTTCTTTTTCCCTCGTCGAGTATTCCGTCAACACTGGTCAGTAAAATCAAGCTCAGCTGAAACCAGACGTCCGGATAGAGATGCAGTCTCGACGCGGATATCTCGCGTGACCGGCAGTCGAACCAAGCGCCGATTCCTGTGGCATCGTCGTATTCGATTTTAATGTCGCCCCAGCTGCGGCCGATGTCGCATGTTGCGATTCAGTTTGTCGATCCCGAGGCCAGCGCGTGAAGCGTGTCGGCAGGATTCTCTGAGGTATCCTGTGCAGCCTGGATGAAGATCGGATGATCGAGGAAGCGAGCATGATGAGCACTGTCGGACCCGAACCGCCCGAGTCGGCGTCGAACGTCGCCAACATCGTCTACGCGCTGCACAGCATGGCAATCCTTATCGGACTGGCGGGTTCGGCCTCGGTAGTTGGCAGTTTTGTCGGCAGCGTGCCCTCGATCATTGCGGTCATACTCAACTACGTTAAACGCGGCGACGCCCGCGGCACGTGGCTCGAAAGCCACTATCGCTGGCAAATCCGCACGTTCTGGTTCGCCCTGCTGTGGGTTGTCATCGCGATCCTGCTATTCGTGACAATCATCGGCATACCCGTGGCGGTCGCCATTCTGATTGCGGTTACGCTCTGGCTGGTTTACCGCATTGTGCGCGGCTGGCTGCGGTTGCGGGACCGCCGCCCCATGTACGTTGACTGACTTTCCGGGCAGACGGCCTGGTTATTGCCGACGGCGGTCGAAGCCCCAATCGCCGTCGGCATGATTCGAAAGTACAGGCTTCCGACACCGGGCCCTGGCTCACTGAACCTCAATATTCCCATGGGGTCTATTCCCATGGGGTCGGACCATCAACCGCTCGATAATCGCAGCCTGACTTTTGTGGCATTCCCATGGGGTCGGACCATCAACCGCTCGATAATCGCAGCCTGACTTTTGTTAAAAGCAGGTTTTCTGGCACTTAAACACGATTTTTGGCCACTAAATTGAGAGCTGAAGGCTTGCGCCCTTAAAACACGAAAAAAACCCTGCTTTTAGTCGTTGCCTGATCACGCGGACGGACCGAAAGTTCGCTCATGCCACGCGCCAACCGACTGTTCAATCATCATCCGATCTGGCACCTCACACACCGCTGTCATAACCGGGAATTCCTGCTCAAGTTTGCCCGCGACCGGCGACTGTGGTGCCACTGGCTGTTCGAAGCCAGGCGGCGTTACAGCTTGAGTGTGCTCAATTACATCGTCACTTCGAACCACATTCACCTGATGATTGCCTGTGACGACAAGGACATTGTGCCGCTCGCAATGGGCCTGGTGGCGGGCCGTACCGCCCAAAGTTATAACCGTCGCAAGGGCCGACGCGGCGCGTTCTGGGAAGATCGTTATCACGCAGTGCCAATCACGTCGCAGGAACATTTCAATGAATGCCTGGTGTATGTCGATCTCAATATGGTGCGAGCCGGGGTCGTGCAGCACCCGGGCGAGTGGGCGGACTCAGGCTACAATGAAATTCAGAAACCGCGGCAGCGCTACGTCATTATTGACTACACCCGGCTTGTCGGGCTCGCCGGGGCGCCGTCGCTGGCTGCATTTCAGGAAATGCATCGGGAATGGGTTAATGACAAACTGGGAAACGGCGATCTGTCTCGCAGCGATCGCTGGACCACTCCGGAAGCTGGCAGAAAAGTCTTAGCTTGGGTTTTTGATGACAAAATCGAAACCTAAGCGGCAATAATTGTGATTCTAAGCATTCTGCTGCAGTTAATAAGGCTAAAAATTTGGTCCGACCCCTTATGCCTGCACAAAATCGAAACCTAAGCGGCAATAATTGTGATTCTAAGCATTCTGCTGCAGTTAATAAGGCTAAAAATTTGGTCCGACCCCTTATGCC
>JAHEKH010000148.1:0-3471 GCA_024638445.1 Gammaproteobacteria bacterium
CCGTTGCGGCCTGGGGCACGATTTCTCCTGAAACCCGCGGGCGCCCGCCCAGTCTCCAAACCCAATTCGGGTTGGCTTACTCTCAAGTGCCGCGTCCTGCGTGCTTATCTCACCCGGCGCACTCCGCGCGGCCGCGTGAATATGTTGTTGATTTTATCTTTGCCCCGAATACGGGGTTAAACTGAATCTAAAGTATAGACGGTGTAATCGATCAATGTCGGTCTGCTGCGGGCAGCGGCCACGAGCTTTGACCCCAATGACTGACGGCCCAGGGATGTTGGATCATCGAGCGGCAATCGACTGCGCCAACGGAGAAGGCATCCAGTCGGCAGGATTGCCGTTTTTTCCGGTCACTCACCCCATTATCGTACGGATTACGGCCAGGGTGCGGTCGACGTCGCTCTGCGTCGTGCGATGGTTACACACCGAGATGCGCATGACCCGCATGCCGTTCCAGTCGGTGCCGCCGAACCAGGCGGTGCCTTCTTCGCGGATGCGCTCGATGACTGTTTCCGTCCAGGTGTCGTGATCGCCATCAGTGGCGAGAAAACGAACCAGGCCCTGGTTGATCACCGGTTCGGCAACTTTTTCCGCGCCGTCCATGGCGTCTATGCCGTCGACCAGCTGGCGAGTGTAGTCGCAGCAGTTCTCGACCATCGCAGCGACGCCGTCGCGGCCCAGTTCACGCAACGCGGCGTAAACTGCAAAGCCGCGCGAGCGCCGCGACCATTCGGGATTCCAGTCGATCTGGTCGCGGGCCGATTCCGGCGCGTCGACGAAATATCCGGCACGGGTCGTGAGCGAAGCGCGGTGTGCTTCCGGCCGTGCGACAACGGCAACGCCGCTGTCGAACGGGACGTTGAGCCACTTGTGTGCATCGGTCGCCCAGGAATCGGCTTGCTCCACGCCGCGCAGCAGGTCGCGGTAGCGGTCGCTGGCCGCGGCCCACAGGCCGAAGGCGCCGTCGACGTGGGTCCAGGCGCCGTAACCCCGGGCCAGCGGACAGATCCGGGCGAAAGCGTCAAAGCGGCCGGTATTGAGGTCGCCGGCCTGCAGACACACGATGGTCGCGGCATCGGGATCGGAAGCCAGCGCCCGCTCCAGCGCGTCGACCGACAATCCGCCGGCATCATCCAGCGGCAAATGGAGAATATTGTCGAGGCCGATACCGAGCAGGCTGACGGCCCGGTTGAGCGATTCGTGACGCAGCGCGCTGGTCAACACCCGGATACGCGGTGCGCCGGCCAGTCCTTCCCGGGTCACGTCCCAGTTACGATCGGCCAGCAGCTGGTGGCGCGCGGCTGCCAGCCCGGTGACATGGGCCATCTGGCAGCCGGTGACAAAAGCAAAAGAGGCCTCCGGCGGCAGGTGCAGGATGTCTTTCAGCCAGCGTCCGGCAACCTCTTCGACCACGCTGGCGGCCGGGGAGACCGCATAGGTTGCCCCGTTCTGGTCCCACGCGGAGGCCAGCCAGTCGGCGGCGAGCGACGCGGGCAAGGTACCGCCGATCACCCAGCCGAAAAAGCGCCCGGTGGTGCTGCCGAGCAGGCCGGCCTCGGCATCCCGGGCCAGGTCGTCGATGACCTGTTCCGCAGGCAGGCCGGCATCGCGCAGGGGTTTGTCCAGTGCGGCACGCAGTGACTCGAGCGACGCGGTTACCGCGACCGGCCGCTCATCGAGCGTGTCGAAAAACTGCAGGGCATGGCGGTAGGCGCGTTCCAGCGCGGGCAGGTCGGCCATAAAAATCTCCGGGATGAATGCGCGCAGTGTAGCCGTGGTCCGTAGCTGCTGCAGCCCGGATTACCGCATTACTGCTGGAAGGTTGGCGCTCTAAGCCGGTTGTGACTGGCCGCGGCGGAAGAACTCGACCGCATCGGCAATCAGCTCGGGACCGGTGCTGGTGCAGGGCGCCAGTTCGGCATCCGATGTTCCCAGCGGTTCGATCCGGTTGCCCCAGCGCATCAGTCCGGCCGCCCAGGTCAGACCGGCGCCGAAAGCGGCAAACAGGATTGTCGCGCCCGGCGCGATCCTGCCTTCCTCCAGCGCTTCGGTCAGTGCGACCGGAATAGTCGCGGCAGAGGTGTTGCCGTATTTCGCGATGTTGCGGTAAACCTTGCCACGGTCGACGCCCATGCGGTCGGCCAGCGCATCGATGATGCGTTCATTGGCCTGGTGGGGAATGACGATATCGATGTCATCGGCCGTCGTATTGCATCGTTCCATCACCTGCTGGCAGGCCCTCGCCATGCCTTTGACCGCGTGCCGGAATATCTCGCGGCCATCGAATCTCAGCTCGAACCGTGTCGGATCGGGTTCGAAGCGGTTCATCGCCGTGCCGAAGTCGGGGATCATCAGCGCCTCGCGGGCCTCGGCCTCGCAGCCCAAAAAGTTGTCGAGGATGCCGTCGTCGCCGCCGGTGGCCTGCAGGACCGCAGCGCCGGCGCCGTCGCCGAAGAGCACGGCCGAGTCGCGCTGCGTCCAGTCGAGGTACCAGGTCAGGCGCTCGGCGCCGACCAGCAGCACCGGGCTGTCGGGGTTGTTGCTGAGGTGGTCGCTTGCCACCTTCAGCCCGTAGACAAAACCGGTGCAGCCGGAATTGAGATCGAAGGCCGCCGCGTCCTTGTTGCCCAGCTGCTTTTGCAATGCGGAAGCGGTATTCGGAATGAGCACGTCGGGGCTGGCGCTGGCGAATACGATCATGCCGATATCGTCGGCCGGCACGCCGGCGGCCGCGAGCGCGCGCTTTGCCGCCACCAGGCCGAGTTCGCTGGTGTGGACATGGGAAATCCGCCGCTCGCGGATACCGGTGCGTTCGACGATCCACTCGTCGCTGGTATCGGTTACCGCGGCAAGATCGTCGTTGGTCAGCACGGCGGGTGGCAGGCACTTGCCCCAGCCGGTAATTTGCGCTCTGGACATGGGTCGATCTTAGCTCACCGCCGGTGTCCGAAGCTTTGTGCAATGCACCGTCGAAGCGCGGTCGGGGAGGAGTCGATGAACTGGTTTGCTACGGGTGCAGCGATGGGTGCTGCCGGCGTGATCCTCGGTGCGTTCGGCGCTCATGGCCTGAAAAACCGGGTCACGCCGGAGCTGCTGGCCGTTTTTGAAACCGGCGTGCGCTATCACTTTTATCATGCGTTGGCGCTGCTGGCCGTCGCCTGGGCGGCGAGCCGCTGGCCCGGTGCCTGGCCGACCGCCGCGGGGTGGTTGTTTGTCGCCGGAATCGTAGTTTTCTCCGGCAGTCTCTACGCAATGACGTTTACCGGAGCCCGCTGGCTCGGTGCAATTACGCCGATCGGGGGCGTGTGTTTCATTGCCGGATGGATCGCGTTGGTCGTCGCATCGCTCCGCGGTGGAGCGGGTTAAACGATCTGCTCGGCTGTCACTGGGCTTGTGCGCTGGGCCCCGTTTTTCGAATCGTGTTTAGCGCGCGTCGCGGGCCAGCGTCCGGGTCATTCTTTCGGTGTTGAT
>JAHEKH010000148.1:3571-4975 GCA_024638445.1 Gammaproteobacteria bacterium
GCCACGATGGTCGCGCCGGCCTTGCTCAGGGCTTCGTTGGCGCCGATGTGGTCGCCGTGGGCATGGGTGTTCACGACAAAATCGATGTCTTTGCCACCCTGGCGGCGCAAGGCATCCATCGTAGTCTTCAGCAGTGGCAGCATGCCGTCGTCAATCAGCACCGTGCCGTCCGGTCCGGTCAGTAGCCCGAGGTTGCCGCCGGCAAACCCGCCGACGCCTTCGAGCATGACGATACCGGGCGCCACCTCAGTGGATTTAAAGGAAATATCCTGCGCGCCTGCCACGCCGGCAGTCAGCAGCGCTACCAAGCCCAGAATCCTGATCATCGTTTTCTCCTCATGCTCGGGGTGGCCAGAAAGCCGGCCCCTGTTTGTGCGGGGCAAGCCAGGTTTCGATTTTAGGCGGCCTGCCGCCTTTTCGATACCGGTCACCCCGCCGGGTCTAGTCGGGTGACTTTTCGAGCCGTTGGCCCGGCCTCACCGGGATCATGGCCTCGGCCTCCTCATCGGTCAGGGTGGAAATGCGCAGTCGCCAGTCAGAAAAAGTGGCGACCACACGCAGCCGAAGCCGGCCGGTATCGTAGAACAGCCTGGTGCCCGAATCCGGCCAGCGAGTCTTGGCCACGATGCCCTTGTGGTCGAGAAAGATCGAATCGACCAGGGTGATCTCGATGCCCATGGCGTTGGGGTACTCGCTGGTGACGAACCAGTCGAGCAGCCAGGGACCTTCCACCTCGAATTCGTCGGTAAGCTGGTTTCCGGAACCGGTAAACTCGACCAGCCGTTCCTCGGCCGCCGCTGCGGCGGGGCCAAATATCGCCAGTATTGTCAGGACTTTAAGTATCGGATGCATAGCTGCTTTTTCGTTGCTCCGAGCGGTTTCGACGCCACGGACCCGTCGAGGGTTCCGGCAGCATAACGATCCGGGCCCGGTAGCGCACCTCGTTCAGCCCGGGGCAGGGACAGCGTATACTTTGCGCCCCCGAATTCTCCGAGGTGGTTCCATGAGCCCAGGCAAGCGGTTCCGGCAGGCGCTGGAGCAGGAAAAGCCGCTGCAGATCGCCGGCACGATCAACGCCTACACGGCCCTGATGGCCGAACAGGTGGGATACAGGGCGATTTACCTGTCCGGCGCGGGCGTGGCCAATGCGTCATACGGCCTGCCCGACCTGGGCATGACCTCGCTGGACAACGTGATCGAGGATGCGTCGCGCATAACTGCGGCCAGCGGGCTGCCGCTGCTGGTCGACGTCGATACCGGCTGGGGTGGCGCCTTCAACATCGCGCGCACCGTTCGCGAGATGACTCGTGCCGGTGTCGCCGCGATCCATATTGAAGACCAGGTAGGTCAGAAGCGCTGCGGCCACCGGCCCAACAAGAACATCGTCTCGACCAGCGAGATGGT
>JAHEKH010000149.1 GCA_024638445.1 Gammaproteobacteria bacterium
CGACGCCGAATTTGTAATGATCGATGCCCCGTCGCTGGCCGCAATAAAGCCCGATCCCATGCCTTTTCGAAACAGATTTGATGATATGCCTGACGAAGACGTGCTGGTGTTTCCCAACCTCGGCGGCGACGCAACGCTGATCGTCCCGCGACCCCTAGCTGCGATCGACGCATACCCGCACCTTGCTGCCTTCCTGCGGCACGCGCCGACAGCACAAGTCCGGTCGCTATGGCAACATACCGCGGAAGCCGCGATCCAGGACATAACATCCGTGCCCCGCTGGTTGAGTACCGCGGGACTCGGCGTGGCATGGCTGCATGTACGCATCGATACACGGCCGAAGTACTACAGCCACCTGCCGTATACCCGATACAATAAGGCTCAACCGTATGCCGGATCCAGCCGCCCCTGAATCGAGCACCATTTATATTGTTGCTGCGGATACGCTGCTGTTGCTGCATGTACTATTCGTCGCGTTCGTGGTCTTCGGCCTCGTACTCATCCTGGCGGGCAAGATCCGCGACTGGTCCTGGGTACGCAACGCCTGGTTTCGTATCGCGCACCTGGCCGCCATCGGCATCGTGGTACTGCAATCATGGTTTGGCATTATTTGCCCGTTGACGATTTGGGAAATGGCGCTACGCCAGCGCGCCGGCGATGCAGTTTATTCCGGCACGTTTATCGGGCACTGGCTCGAATCCATTCTCTATTACCAGGCCCCCGCGTGGGTTTTTGCGGTCTGCTACACAGTTTTTGGCGCCCTCGTCGTTGTAAGCTGGTTCTGGGTGCGGCCGCGTCCCTTACGCCGGCCTGAATCTGATTGACAATCATGCAGCATCGTCCCTGGAAGAAAACGAAGTTTCAATCGACAACGCTTATTGCTGTCGTAGTCCTGCTGCTGATCCTGTTTTCGCTGGTTGGCTACTACTTCGTGCTGCCCGACGTCGAGCGTGCAGGGCAGGTCGAACAACTACAGGCGGACATTGTGCAGCAGCGCGAGCGTTGGAACATGTCCAAACCCGTTGCTTATCGATATGTCGTGCAGCGCGAGTGCTATTGCCCTGACGAGGTTACGGCGCCTTATACGGTCACGGTTGCGGGCGAGCTGGCAACAGATGCGACCGCGCTGAACGCCATTCGAATCGACGACCTGTTCGTAATTGCGAGCAATGCCGCATCCACATCGAGCCAGGTGGATGTGCAGTTCGACGCCCGCTTCGGCTATCCCACGCGCATCACGATCGACGATCTCGAGGGCACCCGTGCCAGCGTGGAGGTTTACCGCGTTCGCGATTTCGAGGTCATTGATTACGGGCGGCGCGACGATACCGGTTGAAGAATTGCCAAACCAGGTCCATGCCGAGGTGCTCGTACGTGCCGGACTCGGGTGGACAATGGTGCTGATCCGGTAGTGACCCGTACTGCTCTGCGGTGACGCAGGTCGCGGACGATTCCGCGTATCCCTGCGATGGCCACCAGTGCCCCGCCTCGGGGTCCATGCAGCTGACAACTTGCTGGCCATTCACGCGGCAGTCGGAGTAAGCCGTGCAGGCAAGCCCGGCCTGCTGCGAAACCTCGTTCGTCCAGGTTTCAGGGCCCGTCTTGCAGTCCAGCGCCTCCGCCCAGGTCGCGGCGGTCGCTGCCGAGGACGCGTAGCGGAAGCCATCGTCCCTGCCCGGTTTCCCGTCGTAACGAACAGTCTCGTCCTTGCCACCAAAGAGTTGCAGCAACGGCAGGTCGCCTGATGGGCCGCAGTCGTAACCTGGCGCGAGTTGCGCAATGATCGGTGCGACCGCCGCAAACCGGTCCGGCATATTGCAGCCCATGCGCAGTGTCATCATGCCACCGTTGCTGACGCCCAGCAGATAGATTCTGTCGGCATCGATCGGAAACTCGGACTGCACCGCGCTCAGTACATCATCGAGAAAACCCACGTCGTCATAGCAGGTGGTCCACGCACAGCGACTGCAGGTACCGCACTCGGGCGGGCACGGGTACTCGGCGCTTGCGGCAGTGCAATGAGGGCCATCCGGCGTTGGCGGCAGATTAGCCGCGAGATCGTTCCACGATGTGACCAGGTAATGTCCTGCTTCGCCGGCTGCAACAGGGAAATGGCTGCCCTGCGGATAGACGACGATATAACCGTGCTGGTCTGCATGCCGATTCAGACCGTGCGCATATTGAAACCCGGTGGCCGTACTCGTATAGCCGTGCAGCGCCACCACGGCCGGCAGTTCATTCTCACCGAGAATGGCCCCCGCGGGGATGTGCACGAAGTACTCGCGCTCGATGCTGTCGTGTTGCAGGGTGCGGCGCAGCATTTGCTCACCGGCGTTCGCATCGGCGCCCAGCGTCGCAGTGAACAGCACAAATGCGAAAAGGCATCTCATGCCGCCAGTGTCTTGTAGTCGCCTTGCGTTCGCAATAGCCACGCCCGATACTTTCAGCACAGCAGGAGTATTGGGAGCGATGCCGTGGCCGATTCAAATTTCACTGGCGGCTGTTTCTGTGGCGCCATTCGGTTTTCGGTGTCGGGCGACGTCAGGTCCTGCTGTTTTTGCCACTGCGAGAGCTGCCGCCGGGCGTCAGGCGGCACCCACGTGCCCTGGGCCACGTTCGACAGGGCCCTGTTCAAGGTCACCGAGGGCTCGCTGGATGAGCGCGAATCCTCACCTGGGGCTACCCGCGGCCATTGTCGGCAATGCGGGACCTCATTGACCTACGCGCATGCAAAGCGCCCGGACGAAGTGGACATTAGCCTCGTGGCCTTCGACGTGCCCGGCCAGTTCGCCCCGACCTGCCACATCTGGGTGGCGGACAAGCTGCCGTGGGTCAGCATCGCCGACGGCTTGCCCCAGCACAGCTCCTGGGCAAGCCCGGACAACGACTAGGACACGTTGAGCTTCGACCGATTTTCCGCCCGCAGCCGTCTAAATAGGTGGATTGACCCTGATTCGCGTGGGCGCGCTTATGAAAATCGGTCACATATGCCTTGCCAATCTCCCGGACGCAGATCGCGATCGCTTCGCGGCAATGATCGAGGCGTTGGCCGGAGAAAACATCGACCAGCACGTGCTGGTATCCAGCGTTACGCTGGCGCGTGAGCTCGCCGAGCTGCCGCAGGTCAGCGTGGGGCCTGTCGTCAAGACGCCGGTCATGGCCTATTGCCTGATGCCCGATGTCGATCTCGTCCATGTTCACGAGGTCAGGAGCGGTCAGGCGGGCCTGCTATTGACGCTGACGCGCTCGATCCCGTTTGTGATCACAGCGGCAAGCGAAGAACTCGGCAGCAAAAACCCGTTGACCCGGTCGGTATTGCATCGCGCGGCACAGCTGGTCCCCGCGACCCCCGCTGAACCCTCGCGCCAGATCGCTGCCGAGTACCTGTGCATTTACCGCGACACCCTGGGTGCCTGGGTGCGCAATGCGCTGCTGCTCTAGCCGGTCAGAATTCCCACAGGATGCCGATTGCCGGCATGATCGGCAGCCAGTAATCGAGGCTATTTTCGAGAAACTCTTCGCCGGTTTCCTCGTCTTCCTCGAGGTCCCAGTCGAAACAGCACTCGTTGCGGCGGTTGGTCAGGTTCGCGACCTCGACGAACGCCGTTAGCGAGCTTCGGTTGAGCTTCCATTTGCGGCTGACGCGAAAATCGAAGCTGGCAAACGATGCCTGGCGCAGCACATTGCGCGATCCCGGAATCGCCACGAATTCGGGCTCGCCGTCCTCATCGACACCGTCTTCGATCACGACGAGGTTCGTGGCCGGCCAGCCGGTGTGCACACTCGTTGCAAACGCGACGTCCCACTTCTCGTTGCTCCAGCTGACGCCACCCTGGAATGCATGCGGCTGGTCCCAGCTGCGCAATTGATCGCGGCCGTTGATCTCATCGGTTGCCTTGGACCAGGTGTACGACGCCCACCAGGTCAGCGGGCCGCTCGAGTAGTCGATCGACAACTCGGCGCCGCGGGATCGCGCGCTCGTCGGGTCCAGGCGAATGCGATCGGGTTGCACCTCGGGAATCAGGCCCAGGGGATCATAAAGGTTCTCGAACCGTGGCCGTACATCCGTCATGTCCTTGTAGAACAGCTCGAGACGTACCGAGTACTTGTCCTTGAACAAATGGCGGATGCCGGCGATGTAATGGTCGGCGCGCTGCGCCGGCCAGAAGTTGGTAATGCCGTCTTCGATCTGCAGCTCGTTGATCGCCTGGGACTGCTGGTACCGACCCCAACTGAGCCGCAGTTCGGTCTTCGGCCCGATGGCATGCATCAGGCTCAGCCGCGGGCTCAACTGTGAGTCCGACTCCAGGTCGGTATAAGTCTGGTCGTCCCAGCGCAGGCCCCACTCGAGCACGGTTCGCGGCGCCATGCGCCAGCGATCGGCAAAATAAACGGCGTAGCTGCCGCCGTTGGGCTCGGCCATGAGTACATTACTGATCGACTCGGGCTGGTCTTCATAGAGCGCCTGCAAGCCGAAGTATTCGGCGTCGTTGCGATAGTCGTATTCCGCTTCCGAGTATCCTGCCTCGATGCCCCACTGGATCAGGTGCTTGTCGGATCGCGTCCAGGTCCAGTCCTGGCGGAACGTGAACTGTTCTACTTCACGGTCGTCGAGCACCGAGCCGACAATTTTCTCCTCGTCGCCAAGGGAACCGCTGCGAGTATTGTTGAAAGTCGTAGCCGCTAGGACCAGCTTGCTGGTCAGCTCGTCCGACCAGCGGTTCTCAAGCTGGATCCAGACCTGCGCATTGCGCGTGTCGCTGACGACCTGTTCGAACTCCTCGATTTCGGTTTCGGTTATCACACGCACGCTGTCGTCGGCGAACAGGCCGTTGATCGAGATCGTGGTGTTGGCCGAGAAGTCGTGCTCCCATTCGGCAAATACATCGTAGTAGCTGGGTTCGCCCAGGTCCGGGTTGATGACCAGGTCCAGGTTGCCGCGACGCGCCGAGAACAGCCAGCGGTTGT
>JAHEKH010000052.1 GCA_024638445.1 Gammaproteobacteria bacterium
TTCGATCAGTACATCGTCTATCGCCCCGACTGGATCGAAGCCTGGCGCGACGGTGGCGGTGAGGGCTGGCAGCCGGAACTCTGGCGTCGCCTGCAGCAGGGCACTGCCGAACCCGACTGGGTACACTGGCGCCGCCAGCTCGAAGGCCTGGACAATGCATCCGTGTTGGCCAGTTTGCCCACACAGATTCAGGTCTTCGGGATACCGTTGCTGTCACCCGGCTACCTGCAGGTGCTCGAATGGCTGAGCGGTCATATCGACGTCACCCTGTACCTGCCTAATCCTTGCCGGGAATACTGGGGTCATATCGTGTCGACCCGGGAACTGGCAAAACGCGCCGGCGTGAAAGACGAAAAAGCGCTGTATCTCGAAACCGGCAACGCGCTGCTGGCTTCATGGGGCGGGCAGGGCAGAGACCTGCTCGACCAGGTGCAGGCCATGGCGTCGGTTGCCGAAACCGATGACTTTGTTTCGCCCGGCGAGGCTGGTCTGTTGCAACGGCTGCAGTCGCAAATTCTCGAACTGCGGGAACCGGGAACCGGCGATCAGCCGGCCGAGCCTTACGATCCTGATGACCGGTCGGTGGTCATCAACGTCTGCCACAGTCCCACCCGTGAACTCGAGGTACTGCACGACCACCTGCTATCGCTGTTTTCCGCCGATGAAACGCTGAACGCTTCTGACGTCGTCGTCATGATGCCGGATATCGACGCCTACGCCCCGGTAGTCGAGGCAGTTTTCGCAACGGCCGGGAGAATTCCGTTCAACATTGCCGATACCGACCCGCGGCAAGGCCACGCGCTTATCGATACCTTCCTGGGGCTATTCGATCTCGTCGAGGAACGCCACGATGCCAACTACGTGTTGTCGGTACTCGACATGCCGCCGGTCCGGCGGCGTTTCGGACTGGCCGAAAATGAGCTGACCCAGCTGCGTGACTGGGTCGAAGAACTCGGGATTCGATGGGGACTGGATGCGGCCGACCGCATTGCCGATGGTCGCGACGCCAGCGGTCTGCACAGCTGGCGTGCCGGTCTGGACCGGTTGCTGCTGGGTTTCGCCATGCCGGGCGAGATGACCGGTCGTTTCGCCGGCGTGCTGCCGTTTGACGACGTGGAGGGTTCATCCGCGGAAAAACTGGGCAGCCTCGCCGAGTACATCGCGCGACTGGGTGAGATCGCGCAGGCACGCGACGTAAAACGCGATGCCTCCGGGTGGGCAGGCTGGCTGCTGCTGCAGCTGGACCGGTTTTTTGATATCCGCGAGGATGATGAATACGAGGCCCAGCTGTTGCGTAACGCCATTGCATCGCTTGCGGAGACGGCGGAACGCGCCGGCTATGACGGCCGGTTTGGGCTCGAGGTCGCGCTGGACTGGCTCAACAACAGCCTGGCCGACAGCCGCTCGGCCATGGGTTTTCTCGGTCGTGGCGTGACCTTCTGCGGCATTGTGCCCATGCGAAATGTTCCGGCACGCCTGGTGTGCCTGCTCGGGATGGACGACAACCAGTTTCCGCGCATCGAGCGGCCACCCGGTTTCGACCTGATCGCTGCCGATCCACGACGTGGCGACCGGTCGCGCCGCGATGACGATAGGCTCGCGTTCCTGGACAGCCTGCTCAATGCCCGCGATGTGTTTTACCTGTCATACGTTGGTCGCGACGTGCGGGACGATTCGGAAAAACCGCCATCGGTGGTGATCAGCGAGTTGCTGGAGTATTGCGATCGCGCCTTCGTCAGTGAATCCGGCGACAGCCTGAAAGAGTTACTGCCCACCGTGCACCGGGTCCAGCCATTCAGCCGGCGCTATTTTGACGGCAGCATCCCGCGCTTGTTCAGCTACAGCGATATTATCGCGCCGCTGGAACCGTTGTCCCTGGAAGCACCGCCTTTCATTGACGATCCTCTCGAGGCGGAAGACACGGGTGAACGGGAGATCGGACTCGAAGAGCTGGAGCGGTACTTCATGAAGCCAGCCGAGACATTTATGAAAAACCGGCTCGGCATCTATTACCCGAGCGATGAACCGATGCCAACGCACGACCCGATATCGGTTAACTCCCTCGGGGCCTGGTGCCTGGATGACCTGATGTTGCGCCTGCGTCACGCGGGTCACGATTTCGATTCGGCCCGCGACATCGCCCTGGCCAGTCGTTATGCGCCTGGCGGTTCGGTTGGGCGGCTTGCCGTCACAGCGCAAGCGAACACCGTCGACCGGTTCTATTCAACGCTGCAGGAGTTTCTTCCCGACACTTCGTCGTCGATAGCGAATGTCGACCTGGCGGTCGGTGGCGTGATGCTCAGCGGCAGGCTGACCGACCTGTATTCGCAGGGGCAATACTTGTGGCGAACGGGCAGGACCCGCGGAAAGGACCGCCTGAAAGTGTGGATCAGGCACCTGGTGCTCAATACCCGCAAGCCGGACGGGGTGGGGCTGACGACGTACTGGGTGGCGCGAGACGGCGCCTGGTCCCTGCGGCCGGTCAGCGATGCCGCGACGCATCTCGACGCGCTCGTTGGGCTCTACCTGACCGGGCAGTCCGAGGCGCTGCCGTTGTTTCCTGAATCAACCTGGATTTTTGCGTCGGAACTGGAGAAAAAGGGCTACGACAAGGCGCTGGATGAAGCCCGAAAAAAGCAGGCCGGTCCGTCCGACCAGTCCGGCAAGACCAGGTTCTACAGCTGGACTGACAGCGACAATCCTTACGTGGAACGCTTGTTCGGAGATCACGTCGACTGGGATCAGTTCGCCCATATCGCCACAGCCGTTTTTGGCCCCTGCCTCGAGCACCTGCAGGCATGAACGAACCCAAGGCATTTGCGGAACTCGATGCCCTGGGTGCGCCCCTGGAAGGCGTTAACCTGATCGAGGCCAACGCCGGCACCGGTAAGACCTATAACATCGTCAACGTCTGGCTCCGGCTGTTGCTCGAGTCCGGCCTCAGCGTCGACCGGATACTGGTCGTCAGTTTCACCGAGGCGGCAACAGCAGAGCTGCGTGAACGCCTGCGCAGCAGGCTCGAAAGCCTGCGGCGGGTGCTCGAAACCGGCGCCGGAGACGACCATTTCGAAATCGCGCTCGCGCAACGCTGTGAGGATCGCGAGACAGCGCTGCGCCGGGTGTGGCGGGCGCTGCAGTCTTTCGACGAGGCGGCCATCTACACCATTCATGGTTTTTGCCAGCGGCTGTTGGCCGATGCCTCTTTCGAGGCCGGCCTGTCGATGCAGACCGAGTTGATCACTGACGATGCCGCGCTACGGTTGCGGCTGGTCGAAGACTTCTGGCACCGGGAGACCGTCGACGCCTCGCCGGTCTGGCTCAGCCACCTGCTGAAAAATGCCAAACCGGAAGACCTGCTGACGTCGCTGGGTAGTTATTTTAACCGGCCGTTACTGCACCTGCAGCCGCCGGCCGCAACGTTCGACACCGACGATGCCGCATTTGAGCAGGCCTACCGGGACTGCCAGGCGGCGTGGCCTGCGGCACGAGTGGCGGTTTCCGAAATCCTGCTCGCCGAAACAACCGGTCTGAACCGCAATAGTTACAGGCTGACTTCGATCCCTCGGCTCATCGACGATACGGACAACTGGTCGGTAGCCAGCATCGACCTGAAGGCGCTCGAAAAGCTGACCAAGCTGGGTGCCTCGACCGTTGTGGCGAAAACCAAAAAGGGTCAATCCCCACCATCACATCCCTTTTTCGACCACGTGCAGGCGTTGCTCGATGCGGCGGCTTCGATCAGGCAGAGTCTCGATGCACGGCTGACGCAGTTTCGCAGAAGACTGATTGAGCACATGGGTGAGGCGCTGTCCGCAGCCAAAAAGGACAGGCGGGTGCGCCACTTCGACGATCTCCTGGGCGAGGTCTACGAAGCATTGACTGGCCCGCAGGCCGCCGTCCTGCGTGGCGCAGCCCGGCGCCAGTACGCGGCGGCGCTGATCGACGAATTCCAGGACACCGATCCCCTGCAATTCGAAATTTTCAGCCGGTTGTTTGGCGATGGCACCCTGCCGGTCTATTTCGTCGGCGACCCCAAGCAGGCCATTTACTCGTTTCGCGGGGCGGATGTATTTGCCTACCTCGACGCCCGCGAGAGCGCCGAGCGGCGCTTCCGGATTGACAACAATTTTCGCTCGACCGGGCCGCTCATCGACAACGTCAACGACGTGTTTGGCGGCACCAACCCCTTCGTGATCGAGGACATCGGCTACACGCCGTCGAAGCCGGGTCGGGAAGTCAAAGGGCTGACGATCGACGGTGAGGAGCAGCCGGCGCTGCGCTGGTGGCACTTCGAATCGGAAGACGGCAAGCCCCGGAACCTGGGCGAAGCCACGGGCGAGATTGCCGGGGCGGTGGCGGCCGATATTGCCAGCCTGCTCAACGCAGCGGCCGACGGCCGGGTGCTCAGGGGCGCAGATTCGCTTCGGCCCGGCGATATCGCGGTGCTGGTCAACGAGAACAGCCAGGGTGACCGGGTTCGCGATGCCCTGGCCAGGCGCGGCATCGGCTGCATGCAGCGCGGCCAGATTAGCGTATTTTTAACTAGCGAATCCAATAATTTAGAAATTATTCTTCGCGCTGTTTGCGACCCCGGGCGACACGTGTTTGTGCGGGCGGCTTTGGCGACTGACCTGCTGGGATTCAACGCCGCGGCGATCGATGCACTCGGTCGTGACGACCGTCGCTGGCAGCAGATGCTGGACCGGTTTGTCGCCTACCACGACGACTGGCAGCGGCAGGGGTTTGCGCCGATGTACCGGAAGCTGGCGCGCGATTTCAATATCGACCGGCGAGTCCTGGCTCGGCCCGAAGGACAGCGTGCGCTCACCAATCTCGCCCAGCTGGCGGACCTGCTGCAGCGCGAGTCGGCGAACCGCCACGGACGACTGGATGAAGTCCTGCACTGGTTCGAACAACAGAAACGGGTCGAAAAACCAAAGGACGAGAATTTACTCCTGCGCCTCGACAGTGACGAGAACCTGGTCAACGTCATGACCGTGCATCTCAGCAAGGGGCTGCAGTTCCCGGTGGTTTACTGTCCGTTTCTCTGGCAGGGCATTCGTAAGCCGAAACGGGATGCAATCGAGTTTCACGACGACGAAAGGAGAGCCTGTTTGGACCTCGGAGGTGAAGAACAGGACGAGGCGTGGGAACGCGCGTTCGAGGAACGGGTGGCGGAGAGTGTGCGTCGCGCTTACGTCGCGATCACCCGGGCAGAACTCAGCTGTACGGCCGTGTGGGGTGCCATCAGGGATACCGAAAGTAGTGGCCTGAACTGGTTACTGAATGCGGCGCAACCCCCGCCGTTCGACCGCGTTCGGTTGTCCATGCCTGACAACGACCGGATTGCCACCGCACTGGCACGGATTGCGGGCCCTCATGCCACCGTGGAACCGTTGCCGGTCGATCCCGATACGGTCCTTCAGCCCGACCGCGAGCCGCAGCGGACGGTGCGGCCGCGCGTCATGACCCGGCCGGTGCCGCGGGGCTGGGA
This sequence comes from Gammaproteobacteria bacterium, assembly GCA_024638445.1. GTDB lineage: Bacteria > Pseudomonadota > Gammaproteobacteria > Steroidobacterales > JABDKV01 > JABDJB01. Next base: position 5,495 of record JAHEKH010000052.1, read on the forward strand.
GGTGTCCAGTTTCAGCGCCATGACCCGCCACGCGCGCGAGGCGCCCCACGACTTCGATGCCGGCAAGAGCGTCGAACCCGATAACACGGTAGAACCCAGCGGTATTTTTGCGTTTCCCCGCGGCGCCCGTGCCGGTCGCTGCCTGCATGCGCTGTTCGAGAATATTGGGTTCGACGCGACGGCTGACGACATTGTCCCGGTTGCCGAAGCGGTGCTGCAGGCGCACGGCTATGACGACGAGTATGCCGGCACCCTGGCAACGATGGCGGTCGACGTACTGGCGACCGACCTGGGTGAGGGCGTCATGCTGCGTGACAGCGGGCCGCGTCAACGCATTGCCGAGATGGAATTCTATTTTCCGGTTGCGGCGCTGGATGCAGAATCGCTGCGCGCGGCGCTGGGTGAGTTTGGTTCCGGGACCGCAATCGGTCAGCGTCTCCGGGCGCTCGATTTCAAGGTCCGCGACGGCTTCCTGCACGGCTTCATCGACCTGGTATTCGAAAGTGACGGCCGTTTCTATGTTGTTGACTACAAGTCCAACTGGCTCGGCGCATCGCCTGGCGATTACCGGCAGGAGCGCCTTCCCGGGCAGATCGCGCGTCACGACTATTACCTCCAGTACCTGCTGTATACCGTTGCACTGCATCGCCACCTGGGCCGGCAGTTGCCGGGCTATGACTATGACCCGCATTTTGGTGGCGTCCGCTATCTCTTTCTGCGGGGTATGCGGCCGGGCAGCGATCACGGTGTCTTCAGTGACCGGCCGGGAAAGGCACTGGTCGAGAGGATTGACCGGCTGTTCCAGGGTGAGCGCGTATGAGCGTTGCGGATCGGTCGGACCTGCTCGCGCGGCACCTGGTTGACTTTTTCGCCAGCCGCGCAAGCGTCAGCACGCCGTTGCTCGAGCAGCTGCTGAAGCTGCTGGCGCGACAGACTATCGATGGCCACGTCGCCCTCGAGTTGGCCGACGCCGCGGCAGAGTTGAAAACGACTACGGACGATCTACGCAACGCCCTGGACGCCAGCGGTCTCGCGGGAAACGACGGCGAGTACGTGCCGCTCATGCTGGATACCAGCAACCGGGTGTATTTCCGCCGGTACTGGCAACACGAGTGTGACGTTGCGCAGCAGCTCATTGGGTACGCCGGGCCGGTGGATCCGCAGCCGGAGCTGGACCGGGTCGCTGAGCTGCTGGGGCCCTTGTTTACCGGCGAGAACGAAGCCCGGCAAAAAACCGCGGCGGCAGTAGCGGCACTGCGGCGCCTGGCGGTGGTGTCGGGTGGTCCGGGTACCGGCAAGACCACGGCCGTGGTCCGAATCCTGGCGCTGCTGCTGGAACTTGATCCGGATTTGCGAATCGGGCTCGCCGCGCCGACTGGCAAGGCGGCCGCACGGGTCAGCGAAGCCGTCAGTCGCGCCAGTGCCGCGATCGAAATGAGCGATGCGGCCCGCAGCCGTATTCCGGAGACTGCGGCGACGGTGCATCGCCTGTTGGGCTTGCGTCCGGGCTATTGCCGGTATCACCGGGACAACCCTTTGCCGCACGACGTGGTCGTCGTCGACGAGGCATCGATGATTGGCGTTTCGCTGATGGCCCGCCTGCTCGACGCGCTGCGTCCCGAAGCCCGGCTGATCCTGCTCGGCGACCAGGACCAGCTCGCGTCGGTCGAACCCGGTTCGGTGCTCGGTGATATCTGCAGTGCCGGTCACGGACGCTCGTCGCAGCTGGCAAAGGACCTCGGGCGGCTGGGTGTCGACACGCCGGTAATCGCGGATTCGCAACACCGGCTGCAGGACAACGTGATCCGTCTCACCCATAGTTTCCGGTTCGATGCCGGCAGCGGGATTGGCAGGCTGGCAGCTGCGGTACGAAACGGCGAGACCGATGCCGCACTGGCCATCCTGCACGATGACCAGACGCCGGAAGTGACCCTGACCGAGGTCGACGAGGGCTCGCTGCAGGACGCGGTGGCGTCCGACATGGTCGCTGCCTTCCAGCCGTATCTCGAAAAAGTGGCCACCGGCGACGTGGACGGCGCGCTGCAGGCTTTCGACCAGTTCCGGCTGCTGTGCGCTTTTCGTAAAGGACCTGCCGGTGTCAGGGGCTTGAATGCACTCGCGGGCCGGATGCTTGGCGAGGCCGGGCTGATCGATGACGGCGACACCTGGTTCCCCGGGCGCCCGGTCATTGTGACCGTTAACGATTATGGCCAGCAGCTGTTCAACGGCGATATCGGGATCGCTGTGCCAATGGGCGATGAGCTGGGTCTGCAGGTGGCGTTTCCCGGTCCGGACGAGCTGCGGTATTTCCATGCGCCGCGGTTGCCCGATTGCGAGACCGTGTTCGCCATGACGGTGCACAAGTCACAGGGATCGGAGTTTGACGACGTGTCGCTGGTGCTGCCGTTCGACGACAGCGAACTGCTGGGCCGGGCGCTGCTGTATACGGCGATCACCCGTGCCCGCCAGCGCGTCCGGATTTTTGGCAGCCGCGACATCCTGGCGGCAGCGATCCGGCGGCGCCACACCGGTGTGTCCGGCCTGGCGGACCGGCTGCGGGTCGCGCCGGTGGCCAAACCGCCGCCAGAACCGTCCGGCCCCGAGCAGGGTTCCCTGTTCTGAGCGTGCGGGGTGAATCAAAAACGCTTAGGATGGGCGCCCTCATTACTGCCAGACGGGGCCGATCATGACCACAGCCAGCGCACGCCATATTCTCGTAGCCGACGAAGACACCTGTAAAGATCTGAAATCACAGATCGAAAAGGGCGCCGATTTCGGGGAACTGGCGCAGAAACATTCACAGTGTCCCTCCGGTCAGCGTGGCGGCGATCTCGGCGCCTTCGGTCGTGGCCAGATGGTGCCCGAGTTTGACCAGGTCGTGTTCAGCGCCGATGTGGGTGCCGTGCAGGGGCCGGTCAAGACCCAGTTCGGTTATCACCTGATCGAGGTGACTCAGCGCGACGACTGACCGGCAGCCGCTCGCGGGCTCCCGGTCGTAACCAGGCTGTGAAACGCATCCAGCGTTTCGCGGACCGTCGTCTCGATATTAAATTCCCGGTCTATGCGTTCGCGCGCGGCCCTGCCATAGCGCTGCCGCAGCGATGGCTCGTCGCACAACCGGCGCAACGCGTCTGCCATTACGGCTGGCTCGCCCGGTGGCACAACCAAACCGGTTTCCCCGTCTGCCACCAGTTCAGCGTTGCCGCCGGTGTCGGTGACGACCGGCACGACACCGAGCGACATCGCCTCGATGACTGTCTTTGGCAGTCCTTCACGCCGCAGCGCCGGCAATACTGCGATGTCGGCTGCTGCCGTCAGCGGAAGAGCATCGGCACAAAACCCGGGCGTGTGCAGGCGCGATTCCGGGATGTGGGCCAGGGCGCGCCGTCGCAGCGACGGATCGTCCATGCCGGAGCCCACCAGCACAAGGTGGACGTCGCGTTCGAGGGTGGCAAACGAGTCGATCAGCGTCTCGATTCCCTTGCGCGGCCGGTAGTTGCTGACACAAATAATCACGGGTAACGAGTCCGTTATACCCAGGGCGCCCCGGTCTGCCGGTTGCACGTCCTCGTACCAGGCCAGGTCATGCCCCTTGTAGATCGTGATGGCCTTGTCCGGGCGGCGCAGCTGGCCGGCGATCGATCTTCGAACCGCGTCGGCGACACAGACGATGGCATCGACACGCCGGTTCAGGTGGGTCAGGTAACAACCGGGGTTCCAGCGGCTGATGTTGCCGGTCTGGCCACGGTAGGTGACCAGCCGGGGCGCGAGTCCTCGGAGCGCTGCAACCGCATTGGCGATTGCCTTGTTGTTCATCGCAAACACGACATCCATGCCGGCGGCGGCATGCCGCACAGCGGAGATGGAGCCGCGGTGCAGTTTGCCGTCGCTGCGAAAGTCGATGATGCCGAGTCCGGCGTCGCGTGCAATCTCCGCATACGGCGCATCGGATTCCGTCATCAGCGTCACCTGTGCGCCATTCCGGTGAAGGCCAATAAACCACTCGGCCTCCGGGCGTACGTTGGTGAGGCTGCCGTTCATCGAGGTAATGCACAGCAGTTTCATCGGAAGATTCTATCGGCGGGCGGCGGTTTTTTCACCGCCGGCATCATCCGTCAGCCGGGATCGGGCCCGGTGGCGATTCCCCGGGCGGGATCGGCCGACCATTCGCTCCATGAACCGGGGTACAGCCGGGCACCGGGCAAGCCGGCAATATCCATTGCCAGCAGGTTGTGGCAGGCGGTAACGCCCGAGCCGCACATGCAGATTACGTCGTTCGGCGGTATGTCCTGGAGGGCCGACTCGAAGCACATCCGCAGCTCTTTCGCCGGCAGGAACGCCCCGTCACGGTCGAGGTTCGCGGTGTAGGGGTAATTATGCGCACCCGGTATGTGGCCGGCGCGTGCGTCCAGCGGTTCTTCATCACCGAGAAAACGCGCCGCGGCGCGGGCATCGAGAATTACGCTGCCTTTTTCGAGGGCTGAGACTACATCGTCGGCAGTCGCGGTCATGTCATCGCGAAGCCGGATTTCAAAGTGTTCCTGCGCCGGCCGGTATTCCGTCCGGACGCTGGGCAGTCCCATGCGGCGCCACGCGCTGATACCGCCGTCGAGTACGGCCACATTGTCATGACCCAGCCACCGGCACAGCCACCAGGCACGAGAGGCAAACGCGCCGGATGCATCGTCATAGGCGACGACCTGGGTATTAATGCCAATGCCCCAGTCGGACAACCGGTCCGACAGGTCAACGGGATCGGGTAGCGGGTGACGTCCCTTGCGGGGGTCCGCAGGTCCCGAGAGATCTTCGTTCAGATCGGCAAACCGGGCCCCGGGAATATGGCCGCTGTGCCAGGCTTCGCGTCCGGCACTGGTGTCCTGAAGATCGAACCGGCAATCGAGTACGATCCAGTCGGGGTTTTCACAATTTGCGGCAAGAACGGAAGGCGATACGAGATTGCGAAAGACCATTGCAACCTCCATCATCGGCTACCCATACATACTGCAAGCGTAGTACAGGAATGGGTCTACGGGAGTGGAATACACAAAAAACCCGTTTTCTTGGTAATTCACTGTTTGGCAATAATATTTCCCGGAATGTGGCCGCGAGCGGCCCGGCCGTCCCGGTTCACCCTGTTTCTCTGTTCAAAAACGGTAACCCGGTGAGGCCGGCGCTGCAGATTTCAGTGCCACGTTTCCGGGTGATCGGGCATGCGTTATGGTAGCTTGCCGTGGCATGGAAACGCGTCCCAACCCCGGTGACTCGCCAGCGCTGGTCGCCCATCGTGGCGATGCTGAACATTTTCCCGAAAACACCGTCGACGCGATTCGTGGTGCCATCAACTGCGGATTGCGGTTCATCGAGATTGACGTTCAGCTGACTGCCGACCGCGTTCCCGTGCTGCTGCATGATTCCTCCCTGCAACGAACGGCCGGAGTCGATCGCCTGGTCAGCGCGTCGATTGCTTCGGAGGTGATTGGCCTGCCGGTCAGCAGTGACGCCGGCAACGCCTGTCTGCCGTCACTGGCCGAAGCGCTGGCGGTCGCCACGCCGGATACTCACCTGTTTGTCGAGCTGAAGCGCCACAGCCTGAGAGCCTTCGGCCGCCGGCGCATGCTGGAAGCGGTATTGCCCGTGCTGGCCACCGCCAGCTGCAGGGTGACGATTATTTCGTTCGACTACCGTGTCCTCGAGCTCGTTGACGATTACCCGGTGGGCTGGGTGCTGCTTGCCTACAATATCTATACGCGCCGCGATGCCGTTGCGTTGTCGCCACAGTATCTTTTCTGCAATCACCTTCGCTTGCCGGGCGGCGGGTTGCCGCTGTGGCCCGGGTCGTGGCAATGGGTCGTTTATGAGGTGACCGATTCCATGCAGGCAGCGCGGCTGCACCGGCGCGGCGCGGACATGGTGGAAAGCATGGCCGCCTGCCGGCTGGCGGGGGAGCAGGGTTGAGCGGCGAACGCTACGATGTCGTCGTTGCAGGCGGTGGCATTCATGGTACCGGGGTCGCCCAGGCGGCTGCTGCGGCCGGCTACTCGGTGTTGCTGCTCGAGAAAAGTGATCTTGCCGCAGGCACCTCGAGCAAATCGAGCAAGCTAATCCACGGCGGTTTGCGCTATCTCGAGACTTTCCAGTTCGGGCTGGTTGCCGAGTGTCTGCGTGAGCGCGCCATCCTGCTGCGAGTTGCACCGCAGCTGGTGCGACTGCTGCCGTTTACTATCCCGGTCTTCGAGCGCACGCGGCGGGGCCCGATGCTCGTGCGCACCGGCCTGAGTCTTTACGCCTTGCTGGGGCGTTTCGGTCCCGGTGCCGCCTTTTCCACGCTCGCACGTCGGGAGTGGGATTCGCTCGACGGGCTGCGGACCGACGGTCTGCGCGCGGTCTTCCGGTATTCGGATGCACAGACCGATGACCGGCGCCTGACCCGGGCAGTCATGGCTTCTGCCCAGTCGCTTGGCGCACAGCTCGCGATGCCGGCCGAGTTGCTTGCAGCGCAGCTTTGTGACGACGGTTGTGAGGTCCATTACCGGCAGGACGACCGTGAAAAAACCTGCCGCGCCCGGGTCCTGGTCAATGCCGGCGGTCCCTGGGCCAACGACATACTCGGGCGTGTGCTTCCGCGGCAGGAGGAATTTCCGGTCTCGCTGGTGCAGGGCTCTCATATCGTCATCGACCACCGTTTCGAGCAGGGTATTTACTACCTGGAGAGCCCGCGGGACGGCCGGGCGGTTTTTGTCATGCCGCGTGAAAACGACACGCTGGTCGGCACGACCGAGATTCGGTTTCGGGGGCATCCCGATACCGTGACGCCGTATCCGCGCGAACGCGCCTATCTCGCGTCAGTGGTTGAACACTATTTCCCCGCGCTGCGTGGTGCGGTAGCCGGCAAGATTCGTGAGGCGATGGCCGGGCTCCGGGTGCTGCCGGAGGGGAAAGGTCACGCCTTTCACAAGCCGCGGGAAACCGTGTTGCGCACGGACCGCAAGGCATCGCCGCGCCTCCTGAGCATTTACGGCGGCAAGCTGACGGCTTACCGGGCCACAGCCGAGAAGATCGTCGGGCGTCTTGCGCCCCATCTGCCCGCCAGAACGCGAATGGCCGACACGAGCCGTTTGCCGCTGGAACCGGCGGACGATGGTTGACGTCCTCGCCATCGACCAGGGGGGTCAGTCCAGCCGGGTGCTGCGGGTGTCCGCTACCGGCGAGGTGATCGCCGAGGCGCGGGAGCCGATCGATACGTTTAGCCAGGGTGTTCGTGTCGAGCACGATCCGCGGACGGTTGTTGCATCGGTCCGGCGTGCATTGGCGGCACACGACGGTGCAGCTGCTGCTGCCCTGGCCACCCAACGCTCGTCAATCGTCTGCTGGGATCGCGAGAGTGGTGAGCCGCTGTCGCCCGTCATCTCCTGGCAGGACCGTCGGGCCGCCGATTTACTGGAGAGTCTCGCGCCACCGCTGCACCGGGTACGGCAGATCACCGGGCTGGTGTGCTCGCCGCACTATGGCGCGAGCAAGCTGCGCTGGTGTCTCGATAACCTGCCTGCGGTGGCCGAAGCAGGCCGGGCCGGTACGCTTGCAATGGGTCCGCTGGCGTCCTACCTGTTGTTCAGCCTGCTCGATGGCCAGCCGTTCGTTGCCGACCCCGCTAACGCCTCACGAACGTTGTTGTGGGACTTGCGGACCGGTGACTGGTCGACCGAACTGCTGGAGGCGTTCGGTATTGCACGCGAACTGCTTCCGGCATGTACGGCCAGTCGTGCACAGTTTGGTCGATTGACGGATGCCGCGGCTCCGCTGACTGTGTGCACGGGCGACCAGAACGCGGCGGCTTTTGCCGACGGTCCGCTGCAGCCCGGAACGGCAATGATAAACATTGGCACCGGTGCTTTTGTGCTGGCACCGGCCGAATCGTTGCCAGGAGATACACCGCTGTTGCGCAGCGTTGCCTGGCGCGATGCCGATGGCTCAATCGAAGTGCTCGAAGGCACGGTCAACGGTGCGGCCAGCGCTCTGGCAGCGCACTCGGCCAGCCCGGAAGAGGTTACTGCAGCGATGACCGCGCTGGGCGGGCCGGGCGTGCCGCTGTTTCTCAACGGTGTATCCGGGTTGGGCTCACCGTTCTGGCGGGACAGATTCGAGAGCCGTTTCATCGGCGATGGTTCGCGCAGCGAGAGAATCACCGCAATTGTCGAAAGCGTGCTTTTCCTTCTACAGGTCAACCTGGACCTGATTGGCGAACGAGTGGCGCTCAAACGAATCACGGTAAGCGGCGGCCTGGCCAATCACGATGGACTTTGCCAGGGGCTGGCCGATCTGTCGGGTCTTGCAGCCAGCCGGCCGGCGGAACGGGAAGCCACGGCCCGTGGCCTGGCGTTTCTGGCCGCCGGAGAACCGGCGGACTGGAACCGGGGTGCCGGCGACAGTTTTACGCCACGGGAGTGCGTCACCCTGCAAGGGCGCTACCGCCGGTGGCGGCAAGCGATGGACTCGGCACTGGCGGCCGATGAGTTCTAGAATCCGGATTGTCGATAAACGGAGTTCCTGATGACCGGCCCCCTGGAAGATCTCATAGCGCTGCTTCAGCTCGAGCGGCTGGAGAAGAATCTTTTTCGAGGCGAAAGCCGCGACATTGGCAGTCCGCGTGTGTTCGGCGGGCAGGTGCTCGGGCAGGCGCTGTCGGCAGCCCAGCAGACGGTCGATGACCGCAACGCGCACTCGCTGCACGCCTATTTCCTGCGTGCCGGCGATGTCAACGCCCCGATCGTGTACGACGTCGATCGCAGCCGCGATGGCCGGACGTTTACCAGTCGCAGGGTTGTAGCGATCCAGCACGGTCAGCAGATCTTTCACCTGGCAGTGTCTTTCCAGCGGCCGGAGCAGGGTGTCGAGCACCAGGATGAAATGCCCGATGTACCGCCGCCGGAGGACCTGCCGGACGCGGCCGGTTATCTCCCGGCCGGCGAGGTGCCGGAGAAGCTCAGCCGTTTCGTCTCGCGGCAGCGGCCGTTCGAGTTTCGACCGGTGCAGACGCCGGCCTTCCTGACCGATCGCAAGCTGCCGCCGCGTCAGCAAATCTGGTTTCGAACGGTAGGCCCGGTGCCGGACGAGCCCGGGCTGCACAAGACGCTGTTGTCGTACGTCTCGGACTATGGGCTGATTGGCACGGCGACGATGCCGCACGGAATCGACTTCACGAAGGCCAACGTGCAGGTGGCAAGCCTGGATCACGCAATGTGGTTTCACCGGGATGCGCGTATCGACGACTGGTTGCTTTACGATTGCGACAGCCCGAGTGCGTCGGGGGCGCGGGGACTGGCGCGGGGTGAGATTTACAGCCGGGATGGGCGACTGGTGGCCTGTACGGCGCAGGAGGGGCTGATCCGGGTCTGGTCGTTGGCAGAGATGCGACGCCAATCCAAAAACAACGGTAATTCCAAACCGTAGGAGCGGGCTCCAGCCGCGATCCCTTTAGCTTGTGCCGAGGTTGCGCGAGAGATCTGCCGGCACCTTTCTTTGCTGCCGAGGATCTGACGTCATCAAAGAAAGGCACCGGCAGTTCTCTCGCTGGGGCCGTCGTGACAACGACCCGGCGTGGGAACCGCTTTAGCTGTGATCCGTGGGGCCTTGTGCCGAGGTTGCGCGAGAGATCTGCCGGCACCTTTCTTTGCTGCCGAGGATCTGACGTCATCAAAGAAAGGCACCGGCAGTTCTCTCGCTGGGGTCGTCGTGACAACGACCGGGCGTGGGAACCGCTTTAGCTGTGATCCGTGGGGCCTTGTTCCGAGGTTGCGCGAGGCACCGACAGCTCTCTCGCTGGGGCTTTCTCAAGCGCGGGGGGTTCCCGTCCGGAAGGGCGTCGCGGGTGAGGTGTGGTTGGGAAGGTGTGGCGAGCGGGGCTCGCCACGAATTAACTGATGCCATTTTTGGTCAGAATTGGTCGGAGGCTGGTCAGGTTTGGGGCGATGTGGCGCCGCTTTTGGTCGTTGTAATGGGCACCGTAGACAAATTGAATTGCCAGAGGTGCTCTCATGTACAAATTTATTGCAACGTTTTTTCTCGGATTGGCTGTTACGTCAGCGTCGGCAGCCGAGGAGGGGCGCAACGCCCAGAATATCGGTGTCGGCAGCGGTGCCGTGATTGGCGCGATTGCCGGTGGCCCGGTCGGGCTGATCGTTGGTGCTGCTATCGGCGGCCATTATGCGGATAACGTTCATCGCTCGGGCAAGGTCCCGGGGCTCGAGGGCGAGCTGCGCGGCGCGCGCGGCGAGCTCAGTGAATCGGAAGCGCGGGCGGCGCGACTGAATCGCAGCCTGTTCGAGACGCGCAGCGAGATGCAGAAGCTCGGCGAGGAAATGTCGGGCCTGTTGCTCGAACGCGCGGCCTTCGAGGGTCTGCAGATGGAAGTCATGTACCCGACCGGCGACAGCGAGCTGAGCGCCGATGCCAGTGCACGTATCGCACGTCTTGCCGAGCTGCTGACCAGGCTCCCCGATCTGACAGTGCGGCTGGACGGCTATGCCGATCCGCGCGGCGATGCGGTTTATAACGAGGGCCTTTCGCGCTCGCGAGCGGAATCGGTGCGTGACGCGCTGATCGCCGCGGGGGTGTCGGCGGAACGGATCACGCTGCAGGCGCACGGCGAAGCCGGGTCGGTGTCGACCGAGGGCGATCTCGATGCCTATGCGTTCGAGCGGAAAGTCCGGGTACGTCTCATCGGCGGCACCGGCAGCACGAAAGTGGCCAGCCACGACTGATCTCTCTGGCAGTGTTCCCCGCTGTCGCCTCGGGGCCGGACTTAGTCCGGCCTCATTTTTTTTTGCCGGCTGGGGCGCCACTCGATATCGAGGTAAAGACGCCGGTCCAGCCCGGGAAAGAACCGCGAATTGCCAAAGGCAAAGTCGGCACGCTCGGCGTAGCGGCGGTCGGTCACGTTCATCACCCGGGCACGCAGCGTCCATTCAGGATGCAATGCCACGCTGGCGCGCAGGTTCAGCAGGTCGTGGCCCGGGTAACGGACGGAATTGGCGGCATCCATGCTGTAGCTGCCCATGTGCTGCCAGTCGAGCTCGACCGTATTGCCGCGGCGCCCTGCGTAGCGCAGCCGCAGCCCGCCCAGGTGCCGCGGCGCGGTATCGATCTCCGCGCCCTTGACGATCGTTTCTCCGCCACCTGCTGCCCGGTCGAAATCGTAGCGGTGGGTGGCAACGGCAAGGTTGGCGTCGATGCTGAGACTGTCGGCCGGTTGCCAGGACAACGCTGTCTCGATGCCGTGATGCCGGGTACGGCCGTCACTGACGTTGATGCCGTCGGCATCACGAAAGATGAAATTGTCCTTGCGCATGACAAAACCGCTGAGCTCGACGGCAACCGGGCCGCTGTCGTAGCGCAGACCGGTTTCAAAACTGTCCAGCCGCTCGCTGTCAAGATCGGCCACATCCTGGTTGCGCTGCAGCCGGTAGAGTTCAGTGGCCTGCGGCGGCCGAAAACCACGAGCCAGCTGAAAGTAGCTGACCAGCCCGGGAAGAAGCCGCCCGTTGACGGCGATTCGCGGCGCAAATTCGGTAAAACGATCGTCGCGGTCGGCAGGCCGGTTGTAGAGGCAGCCCCCAAACCCGCAGGCGCTACCATCATCGCGCAGATTGCCGTCGGCAAGGCGGTTATCGTAGTCGTACCCGAGCGTCTCCAGGCGGCCCGCGATCTGCAGGGTCCAGCGCTCGTCGAGCGGTCGGGAACCGGTGATCCAGCCCCCGGCGAGCGACGAATTGACCGTGTAGTCGTAATGATTTCCAGCCGGACGCGTCTCCTGCAGAAACGCTGATCCGCTGGTCGGCCCTGTTTGAGTCTGGCGGAGGCTCCCCCGGACCAGTTCCGCGTCGAAACCGTAGTGCAGGTTCCAGCCGGTGAGGTCGCGGCTGCGGGTTACGCCGGCGCCCAGGCTGTGTTGACCGTTGCGTTCCAGCGGCTGCCCCGGCAGGAAATGCTGCAGGAAAGCCATGCGCGAATGCCGCGCGTAGGCGGTCAGCTTCCAGTCGCCTTCCCAGCTGAGGCTGAGCCGTTGGGCGTCGGCATCGCGATAGGCCTCCGGGTTCGGGTTGGTCTTGCGAAGCGCATCATCCCGCCAGGCGTCGTCACCGATTACAAAGCCGGCGGTTTCCTGCTGCAAACGCGTCGCCGCAAAACGGACCCGTGGCCCGCGCTCGCCACCGGTCATGAGATTGACCTTGGCCTGGTCATAGCCCGAATCGGCGCGAAAGCCGCCGTCGTGATCGATATTGATCAGCAGCGCGCCGTTGCCTGCGACAGGGGTGGCGAGACGCGCGCGGTAGTAGTCATCCGGGCCAGCGCCAATCGATACCTGGTGATCACGTGGACCGTCCATCAGCACGTTCATCGCGCCGTGCAGTGCGTTGGCACCCCAGGCCGCGCTGACCGGGCCACGGGCGATCTCAATCGCGGTTGCCTGGCCGGTATTGATTTCAAACAGCTGGTTGACGTTGCACAGACCCGCGGGCCGGATCGGCACGCCATCTTCCAGCACCAGGAACGCGCCACAGGAGCCGGCACCGGTCAGCACCGGCGAACGGATGGCCGTGAGGTGTTCCTGGCCGCTGCCGCGGCTGACCCAGGCTCCTGGAGTCCGCGCAGTCAGCTCATTGATATGGACGTGCCCGCCCTCAGCGATGGTTTGTGCATCGAGCTGGTCGATCGACAGCGCTGCGTCGCCGGCGGCAACCGGGTAGCGCTGGCCCGTGACTACCACGGTTTCAAGCGTCTGGCCGGCGGCGTTGACGGCGACCGTCGCGCCGAGGAGCAGGACAGGGAACTTTGCAAGCGTCATGATTGGCTGCATCATGCCTGTCGTGACTACGAAGGTGAAGAAACCGCTGCGGATCGCAATGTGGTCGGGGCCGCGCAATATCTCTACGGCTCTCATGCGTGCGTGGGAAAATCGTCCGGATACGATAGTCAGCGACGAGCCTTTTTATGCCTCCTACCTGGCGCGCACCGGGCGTGAACATCCCGGGCGTGAGCAAGTCCTGGCGGCCCAGCCACAGGACTGGCGCGACGTTGTGGCCAATCTGCAGCGGCCGTTGCCCGCCGGCTGCGAGATTCATTACCAGAAGCACATGACCCATCACATCAACGACACGATCGATCTCGGCTGGCTCGCCGGCGTGCGTAGCTGCTTCCTGGTCCGTCAGCCACGCAACATGCTGGCATCACTGCTGAAAGTATTGCCGGACGCGGATGTCGACGATACCGGTCTGCCGCAGCAACGCAGGCTTTTCGACTACGTCCGGCAGGCCCTCGATCCCGCGCCGCCGGTCATCCATTCAGCTGACGTTTTGCGTGATCCGGCGGGCCTGATGCTGGCGCTGTGCCGCAAACTGGGCGTGCCGTTCAGTGACCGGATGCTGAGCTGGCCGGCCGGACCACGCGACAGCGATGGCATATGGGCGCCTTACTGGTACGACGCTGTCGAGCGATCCACCGGTTTTGCACCCTACCGGCCGGCAGAGCCGGAGATCCCGCGGGACAAGTGGCCGGTGCTCGAGCAATGCGAAGAACTGTATGCCGGCATGGCGGCGAGCCGGTTGCAGGAATGACGGGAGGCAGGCCTGGTGCTGCAGAAATACGATCCGAGAAATAAAGAGCTGCTGGTCAATATCGACGGGCGGCTGGTGCCGCGCGATGAGGCCGGCATCAGTCCATTCGACTCCTCAGTCCAGAATGGCGACGGCGTCTGGGAGGGGCTACGGCTCTACGGCGGCCGGATTTTCCGGCTCGGGCAGCACCTCGACCGGCTCGAGGCGTCGGCGCAGGCGCTGAGCTATCGTGAATTTCCGTCGCGCGAGCGCATCATCGGCGAGCTTAAGAAAACCCTTGCGGCCAACGCAATGACCGACGGGGTCCATATCCGGCTGACGGTCACGCGCGGTGTGAAATACACCAGCGGCCTCGATCCGCGGCTGAACACGGCCGGTTGTACGCTGATCATCCTGGCCGAGCACAAACCACCGGTCTACGACACGGGAGGCCTTTGGTTTGTAACCGCAGCGACCCGGCGCATCCCGCCGCAATGCCTGGACCAGACCATTCACTCCTGCAACCAGCTGAACTCGATACTCGCAAAAATCGAGGCCAACCGGGCGGGCGCCGACGATGCGCTGATGCTCGACGTGCGTGGCTACCTGGCCGAGACCAACGCGACCAATGTCTTTGTGGTTTCCGGCGGGAAGGTCCTGACGTCCACGACTGATTCCTGTCCGGCCGGCGTGACCCGGTCGGCGGTGCTGGAGCTGTGCGGGCGACACGGCATCGAGGCCGAAGTTCGCGACATCAGGCCGGACGAGATTGCCGGCGCAGACGAAGTCTTTTGCACCGGCACCATGGGAGAAATCGTGGCGGTCACGCGAATCGACGACAACCGGTTTGGCGACGAAGCCGGGCCAGTGACCCGGCGTCTCGCCGACCTGTATTCACAGCTCACGGCTGCCGAAGGCTATCCAGTTACAGACGCCTGAAGCTCA
>JAHEKH010000150.1 GCA_024638445.1 Gammaproteobacteria bacterium
GGCCGCATTGACCGAGACCGGTCCGTCGCTCGCGCCCGCTGGCACGAAAACGTCGATGCGGGTGCTGGTTTCGAACAGGATTGTGGCCGCTGCACCGTTGAAATCGACCGCATTGTTGCCCGGCGTAAAACCGGTACCCAGCAGCGACACGACGCTGCCGACCGGCCCGCGGTTGGGTGACGGCGGTATGCAGCTCAGCGGAATCCCGGTGACCTCGATCGTCACGGCCTCGCTGTCGGACAGGACGCCGTCGGTTACACCAAAGGTGATATCGAAAACCTGGTCGAGCTGTGCCGCTGAAGGCGTGAAGCTGAACAGGCCGGTGGCGGTGTCGAAGGTCGCGTTGTCGGGCAGCGGGTCGACCGAGTAGGTCAGCGTAGTCTGGTTCGGGTTGGAAACCTGCAGCTGGATGATGACTGAATTGCCCGGCGAGACATTGATGTTGTTGACCGGCTCGATGACCGGCGGAAACAGCCCGGAGGGCCCCGGCACGTCGAAGACCAGGTCGGAAAAGAGTTTCAGGTCGATAAAATTGACGAAACCGTCACCGTTGAGATCCGAATCCGGATCGTCGGTGAAAAAACTGGCCTCGAAAATCGTGAGATCGAGGAAGTTCACGAAGCCGTCGTTATTCAGGTCGGCATCGCAGTAATTTCCGAATCCGTCGCCGTCCGTGTCGCGCTGCCCGGGGTTGTTGACCAGGTAGCAGTTGTCTTCCTCCGCCAGCACGCCGTCGCCGTCGGCATCCAGCCCCGTTGGTCCGGGCGGCGAAAAGAAAAACTCGTCCATGATCTGCAGGTCGGCAAAATTGACGAAACCGTCACCGTTGAGGTCTTCGTTGATTCCCGGCAGGAAGAAGCTGGCGTCGAGGATCTGCAGGTCCAGGAAGTTGACGATACCGTCGTTGTTCAGGTCGGGATCGCAGTAGTTACCGAAACCATCGCCGTCGGTATCCCGCTGCGCCGGGTTAGCCACGTCGAGACAGTTGTCCGCGCCATCGGGTACACCGTCACCGTCGAGATCCAGACCCAGCCGCGCCAGCTCGATGCGGCTGCCCGGACCGGCGGGCTGCACCGGCAGGAACACGGGCTGACCGGTCGCAGCATCTTCGAGCGGCATCAGCAGCGGCGGACCGTCCGGCAATGCATGCACCAGGACCGTCGCCGGCGCACTTGCCAGTGACCCGTCGTGCACAACCAGTTGTGCCAGGTAAAGACCGGCGAGATCGGCAAGGAAAGACGGCGTGGCGCTCGCCGGATCGTCGAGTTCCGCAGCGCTGCCGGCCGGCACCGCCGTCAAGGCCCAGCGGTAGTCGAGCGGATCGCCATCGGCATCGGCCGAGTTGCGACCGCTCAGGGTAATCCGCTCCCCGGCCGCAGCGATGGACTCGAAGCCGGCATGGGCCATCGGACGAATATTCATTGTCGAGAGAATCAGCATATCGGCACGGCTACGCGCCAGGCCGTCGCTGGCGGTCAGCTGCACGACATAGCGACCCGGCTGGTCGATCGTCAACGACGGTGCACTCGCATCGCCTTCCAGTTCGGCAACGCTGCCCGCAGGTGCCGATAGCAGCGTCCAGTTGCGCGTGACCGGATCGCCATTGAGATCGCTGGCCGCGCCGCCAAGCTCGATCGTCTGACCGACGTCGACGCGACGATCGGGACCGGCGTTCGCGATGGGCGCAACGTTGGCTGACGTAACCGTAACGAGCGCGAAATCGCTGAGGCTTCTGCCATCGTCTACCGTCAGCAGAGCGACGTATTCACCGGCCACATCTATTGTGAGAACCGGGCGTATGGCTGATGGGTCGTCCAACCGGGCTGCGCTACCCGACGGTATGGAAACGAGCGACCAGTGAAACTTCAGCCTGTCGCCATCGGCATCGAAAGAACCCGCTCCGTCGAGCTGCACCGCGGTGCCGGGAACAGCGAAAACGGCATTACCTGCACGCGCTACCGGGGTCGTATTTCCGGTCGATATAACAACGGAATCGGTATCGATGTTGCGGCCGTCATCGACCACCAGGCTGAAATCATATTGCCCTGCGTAATCGATCTGCAGCTGTGGCATTGCATTGGCCGGATCCGACAGTACTGCCGTACTCCCGGTCGGCTGCCGCTCCAGCATCCATCGATAACTCAGCCTGCCGTCACCGGCGGAGGCGGTGCCGTCGAGTTGCACCGTATCGCCGACGCCATGCCTGGCATCGGGTCCGGCGTCTGCGGTGACACTTAACCCATCGGTGAGAGTTTCAAAACAGCTGGACAGAGCGACAAGGCTCAATACCAGCAACGCAAGCGAGATTCGGCGCAGATGCATATCGCGCGATTCCGTTTTGGTTGGCTTTAAAGAAAGCGTAGTTCGCGGCGGTTGCAAGTCAAGAAAACAATGCACTTCACATTTTGCGTTTGCAAAATCGAACTGTTCTAAATAACGCTTGGTTTATTCCAGAAGTGTTTTGGCCAGCCGCGCGTCAGTGGGAGCGAGCAACTCACACACTGACAGCGCTGTCCGTCCCGGGACAGGCCAAAGAAACACGTGTCAGAAAACCAGGTTCAGCACAACCAGTGAAACGACCAGAAACAACAGCGTCATGACGCTGCCGGCCCGCAGGAAGTGCGCCACGCGGTAATTGCCGGGCCCCATGATCAGGGCGTTGACCTGGTGAGTCGGAAGAATGAAGGAGTTTGACGTTGAAATAGCCACGGTCAATGCAAACATTGCCGGATCGGCGCCGGCCGCCAGCGCCAGGTTGATCGCGAAGGGAACGAGCAACACCGTCGCGCCGACGTTGGACATGACCAGCGTGAAGAATGCCGCCAGCACGGCGACCAGCGCCTGCAACACCCAGGCGGGCACGTCGCCCAGCCAGGCCAGCAGGTGTTGTGCCACGTAGGCGGCCGTTCCGGATGTCTCGACCGCGTGCCCCAGCGGCAGCAGCCCTGCCAGCAGGAAAACCGTTTTCCAGCTCACGGCGCGATAGGCCTCATCCATGGTCAGCACGCCGAAAACGATCATGCCGACGGCACCGGTCATCAGGGCTATCGGCAACATGATGTTCGAGAACAGCACGAGTCCCAGCGACAGCGCAAAAAATGCCAGCGCCAGCGCCACTTTGTAAGGATGCTGCTCCTCGCGCGGGTAGTCGGTCGTAACAATGACGAAATCGCGGTCCCTCTCCAATCGCGCCAGGTTGTCCCAGCGCGTATGGCAGACCAGCGTATCGCCTGCCTCGAAGGGCACGTTTTGCAGCCGGTTGCGAATCGTTTCCCCGGCGCGGAGAATCGAGATCAGCGTCAGCCCGTAGGTCATACGCAGCCGCAGGTCGCGAACGGACTTACCGATCAGGTGCGAATCGGGCGGGACGACGATTTCCGCCACACCGGCAATCGAACGCGCAAGCAGGTGCCGGAACTCCTTGAGCTTCGGTCGCAGCGCGAGCCCGCCGTCGGCAATGAAGTGCTTTAGCTCGGCGGGCGGCGCGATAACCGCGAGCGTCGCCGGTGCGGCTATTGGCGCCTCGATGGGCGGCGACACCAGCACCTTCCCGGCGTAGCGCGACGCCACGATCTTCACTTCGTACTCACGCTGCACTGTCTTGATGTCTTTGCCCACGAGCGGACTGCCCAGCGGCACCTCGACCTCGCGCACCGCCGCGTCCATGCCATAGATCCGCCGCAGGTAGCGCACCGTGCCGGCGCCGCGACGCACCGTCCGGGTTTCACCGGCCGGCAGTATCCGTCGCCCGAATAACAGGAAATACGCCAGGCCACTCGCGACCAGCGCGATGCCGACCGGCGCCACCGCGAACAGCCCGAACTCGTCCATGACCTGGTCCGCCGGCAGCTTTTCGTTGGCGTGGTCAATCAGGTCGTTGAGCATGATCAGCGGGCTGGAGCCGACCATCGTCATCGTGCCGCCGAGGATGGCGCAAAAGCCCATCGGCATGACCAGCCGCGACATCGGCAACCCGGTCCGGTAAGAAATCCGCGATACCACCGGTAAAAACAGAGCGGTCGCACCGATGTTCTGCATGAACGAGGAAACCGCCGCCACCGTCCCCGACACCAGCGAGACCACTTTCCGCTCAGTCTGGCCGCCAAACCGCAGGATTACCCACGCGACCCGCTCCATGACCCCCGTCTTGTCCAGCCCGCCGCCGAGAATCATCACCGCGATGATCGACACCACCGCGTTGCTCGACAAGCCCGAAAACAGGATGTCCGGGCTGAGCAGCCCCTCCAGCGACGGCACGTAGATCAGCAGGCCCAGCAGCGTCATCACAAGGATCGCCGCGACATCGACCCGCACCAGCTCCGTCACGAACAGGAACACCGCAAAAACCACGATCGACAAAACGATCGCCATTTCCGTCGTCAATACCGGCAACGACTCCATTGCGCAACGATACCTTAATTACCAAATACGTGACGAACGTCAGTTCGTCACTCCTTAACATTTACAACCCACCCCCAAAATGACGTATCGCCAGAAAACTCGCGACCGAAAGTCACTCCCACGCACCAATCTCGCGATTGCGTGTCAACCGGAATCTCCGGAGCTCGCGACATCCTGAGCGAGAGAGCTGCCGGTATCCGTTTTTGGTGACTAAGTTCCCCCGGAACCAAAAATGGATGCCGGCAGCTCTCTCGCGCAATCCCGGAACAACTCAAATAAAACCCCCTGACCCCAATTCAAGGTTCGCGGAAGGAGGCCGCTCCTACCCGGACCGTAATTGCGAAGGCCTGAGGGGTCAGGCAGGAAAGAAGTCGATAGGCTTCGTGGTGGTAGTGACAGAGACGTCACGCGCCCCGAAATCGAATAGCCGGATTCGCCGCACCAGCCGGGCCTCGAGCTCCGGCGCGCCCAGTTCGCTCGAAACGATCGACACATCCGTAACTGCACCCGATGGCGCAAT
>JAHEKH010000151.1 GCA_024638445.1 Gammaproteobacteria bacterium
GATAGCGAGTCCGTGGCGTCGGTACTGCGTCGGTTCTGCCGTGATTACACCCATTCGCGTTACGGCTATCCGGATTTGATGGTCGTGGACGGTCAGGGCGCGCGCTTCATCGAGGTCAAGACCGAGGGTGATCAGCTGCGCCGTAACCAGCTGCTGCGATTGCAGCAGCTGCGTGAGGCGGGGTTTCGGGCCGAGGTCGTGCGCGTCCGGTGGGTGCTCGATCCGCAGCAGGCCTATGTCGTCATCGACGTCGAGACGACCGGTGGCCGCGGCGAAAACCACCGCGTCACCGAGATCGGGGCGGTCAAGCTTCGGGACGGCAAGATTATCGACCGCTTCCAGACGCTGCTGAACCCGCAGCGCAGTATTCCGCCGAACATTATCCGGCTGACCGGGATCTCCCCGGCGATGGTCGAGGGTGCGCCGTATTTCATCGATGTCGCCGACGAATTCGAGGCGTTCATGCAGGACGCGATCTTCGTCGCGCACAACGTCGAGTTCGATTACGGTTTCATTGCCGCGGAGTTCGCCCGCATCGGTCGGCGTTTTCGCTATCCCAAGCTCTGCACCTGCGCGTCGATGCGAAAGCTGTACCCGGGCCGGCGCTCTTACAGCCTCGCATCCTTATGCCGCGCTTTCGACATTCCGCTGCAACAGCATCACCGGGCGCTCTGCGACGCCGAGGCGGCGGCTGAGCTGTTGCTGCTGATAAACGAGAGGCGTCAGCAGGCCTGACAGTCGGGACAGATGAAGACGCCGCGGCTGCCGCTGACGAGCCGCTCGATCGCTGTTTCACAGCTGTAGCAGGGCAGGCCGTCGCGGCCGTAGACCTGGAAGCGGTATTGCGAATAATTCATACCCCGGGCCTTCCTGTCCCTTACCGCGCCTGCCGGCGCGGTCACGCCACGCGTGCGGTAGGAGCGCCGTGCGATCGCCAGGGTGTGTTTCGCCAGTCGCTCGAGTTCTTCTGGCTCCAGGTCGGCCGGCCGGGACACCGGGTGCAGCCCCGACGCCCACAGTATTTCGGATCGCAGGTAGTTGCCGTTGCCTGCGAGAAAGGCCTGGTCGAGGTACAGGCCGCCGAGGGCCCGATTACGGAAAGGTTGCGACTGCAGCCTGTCGAGTATCCTCTGCTTCGACAGCGACCGGTCGAGAATGTCCGGGCCGATTCGCCGCAGGAACGGATGTCGTGATTCTTCCTCCGCCGTGAGGATCTCGATATCCGTGGCGCTGTACAGAAGAGCGCTGTGCGTCTCGGTGTGCAGGGCGACACGCTGCTGTCGGTTGGTCCGCGGCAGCTTTGGGCGCCTCGTCGTGTACCAGCGACCATACAACTGGTTGTGGCTGTAGAGAGAAAGCCCGTTGTCGAAGCGGGTCAGCATCGCCTTGCCGCGAGTGTCGACGGCGGTAACCGTCGTGCCCGGCAAGCGTTTTTCGAAGCGCCTGAGTGCCGGTAAATGCAGCGACGCAGCGACGATCTCCCGGCCGACGAGAACTTTTGCAACCGCGTCGGCCGCGAGGCGTATTTCAGGACCCTCGGGCATGCGATGCCCGGCCGTCAGCTGCCGAGAGCGGCCTCGATCTGTGCGACGAGGTCTTTATCGTACGGCTGCGTGCGCGGGCTGAACTCGCGGATCAGAGTGCCGTCACGCCCGATCAGGTACTTGTGGAAATTCCAGGTCGGGTAGGTGCCGGCGGCCGCCGCAAGCTCGTCGTAAAACGGATGGGCCTTACCTTCCTTGACGGTGACTTTCTCGAACATCGGGAACTTGACCTTGTACGTCAGGCGACAGAATTCCTGGATCTCCTCTTCCGTACCTGGCTCCTGGCCGAGAAAATCGTTCGATGGAAAGCCGAGCACGACGAGACCCTGGTCGCCGTATTCCTGGTACAGCTTCTCCAGCCCATCGTACTGGGGCGTGTTGCCGCACTTGGATGCGGTATTGACGATCAACAGCACTTTGCCGCCGTACTCCTCGCTGATGTTGACGACCTCGTCAGAAGCCAGTCGGCGGAAGTCCTGGTCGAGCAGGGTGCCTTCGGAAGCTGTCGTCGAGGTAACCGCCATAACTAATAGAGCTCCTAACAATAAGCGCATTGAAATCTCCGGTTATTGGAACGCGCAAACGCACTTTCCAGCATGAATTTCCAGAACCGTGATGTTGCCGGGGAACCCGACTCACCGCCATAGGGTTAGTGTAACAAGTGGTAACAGGATTTGAGCGCCGGCGGCAGCTAACTTAGTCTTTCAGCCTATGGACGACAAACCGATCTACTCCGCGCTGACGCTTGCCGGCGTCACTCCGTTTCTCGCCTGCGCGTTGCTGCCGATTGCAGGCATCGACGCCATCGAGCCACTGGGCAGGCTGGACCGGCTCGCCGGCAGTTACGGTCTGGCCATTCTGTGTTTCCTGACCGGTGTCCACTGGGCCACGCAGCTGTATGCGAGTGACAAAGTGCCGTTCAACCTGTTCGTCGGCAGCAACGTCGTCTTTCTTGCCGTCTGGATCGCATATGTCGCCACCAACCTGACCCTGGCGCTGGTCGCCCAGCTCGTCGCCTTTCCCTTGCTGCTCGCGGTTGACTTCCGGCTGCAACAGGCTGCCCTGATTTCCCACCACTACCTGGGCATTCGCTTCATCGCGACGGCCCTGGCGTGCTTCTCGCTGTTATTCATCCTCGTTTCGGGATGATGCGAATCGCGGTTATCGGTGCCGGCCTGGCCGGACTCGTCGTAGCGCGGAGACTGGGCGACAGCGGAGAAGTCACGGTCTTTGAAAAGTCGCGTGGTGTTGGTGGCCGCATGGCGACGCGCTACGCCGACGATTTCGAGTTCGACCATGGCGCTCAGTTCTTCACCGCCCGCACGCCCGAGTTCCGCGCATTCCTCGAGCCGCTGATCAATGCAGGCGTCGTCGCCGACTGGCCGGCGAGATTCGTGGAATTAAGTGGGAGCACCGTCACGGCGTCGCGTCAGTGGGGTGCATCCCATCCGCACTATGTCGGCGTGCCGAGAATGAACGAGGTCGGCAAGTTCCTCGCGCGGGGGCTCGAGATACGATTGAAGACCGCGGTTAGCCGCATCGAGAAATCTGCCGGTGGCTGGCAGCTGCTGGGAACTGCGGGAGACGATCTGGGTTGCTTCGACTGGTTAGTATTAGCGACTCCTGCGCCTCAGGCGGCTCATCTTGCTGCAGATGTGCCTGGATTCGCCGCTGCTGCCTGTGGCCAGTCGTCGATGCGCGCCTGTTTTGCGCTCCTGCTGGGTTTCGACAAACCGCTTGACCTCGGCTGGCAGGCCGCACTGGTTCGCGACGCCGACATCAGCTGGATATCCGTCAACAGCAGCAAGCCGGGCCGAACGGGGCTGACCGCCCTGGTCGTGCACTCGACCAACGCGTGGGCGGACGCACACCTCGAGGAGGACACCGAGCGGTTGCAGCAACATCTCGTCGACGAGCTTGGCCGTGTCCTCGGCCGGGACGTCTCCACCGCAACGTATTGCGATCTGCATCGCTGGCGTTATGCGAATCTCGATCGAACACGTGGGCCCGAGTTCTTTCTGGAGCGCGACTCCAGGCTTGCTGCCTGCGGCGACTGGTATATTCGCGGTCGCGTCGAGGCCGCGTTCACCAGCGCCTTCGAGCTGGCGGGTGTGTTTCAGGAAGAACTGGCTACCTGATCGCAGATGCTCGTCATACTCGGCAACCAGCTGTTTGCGCCGCGGCATTTGCCGTCGCCAGCGACGACCCCGGTCTTCATGGCCGAGGACGTCGGCTTGTGCACGTACGAGAAGCACCACCAGCAAAAAATCGTGCTGTTCCTGGCAGCGATGCGGTCTTACGCCGACGAACTGCGCGCGGCCGGCTACACCGTGCACTACGAGACGCTCGACGCCGACGACTCGCGCGATTACGAAGGGAAACTTTCGGCCGCGCTCGCCGCGACAGCGGAGCGGCGGCTGTTGCATTTCGAAATCGAGGACAAGCCTTTCGAGCGCCGACTCACCGAATTCGCAGTGTCGGAAGATCTGGACCGGGAGGAACTCACGTCGCCGATGTTCACGTGCTCGCGATCGGATTTTGCGGATTTTGCCAACGGAAAGTCTCGCCTGCTGATGGGCGACTTCTACAAGCAGCAACGGCGGCGCCTCGACCTGTTGCTCGACGAGGACGGTCAACCGGCGGGTGACCGCTGGAGCTTCGATGCAGAGAACCGCAAGAAGCTGCCGCGCGGCGTCGCGCCGCCCGACGTCCCGTGGCCGGCAAGGACGCAACACGTAGAGGACGTCATCGCCGTTGTCGAGCGTGAGTTTCCCGACCATCCGGGCAAGGCGTCCGAGTTTCGCTGGCCGACGAACCGCAACGAAGCCGAAGCCTGGCTCGACGATTTCATCGACAATCGCCTGTGTGATTTCGGTCCTTACGAGGACGCGATGACGACGCGATCGGCGACGGTCTTCCACAGCCTGTTGAGCCCATACCTGAATGTCGGTCTGCTGACACCGGCGCAGGTGATCGACGCGGTCATGGCGCGTGCCGGTGAGCTTCCCTTGTCGAGCCTCGAGGGTTTCGTGCGCCAGGTGATCGGCTGGCGCGAATTCGTTCGCGGCATCTACAGGGAGTTCAGTGAGCAGCAGGACCGCAGCAATTTCTGGTCGCACGAACGTGAACTTACCGATGCCTGGTACGCGGGCAGCACCGGCATACCGCCGCTGGACGACACGATTCGCACGGCACTGGCCATGGGGTGGACGCATCACATCCCGCGCCTCATGGTGTTGGGCAACCTGATGACGCTGTGCGAGATCCGGCCTGCGGCAGCGCATCGCTGGTTCATGGAGATGTACGTCGATTCGTCCGAATGGGTGATGGGCCCGAACGTCTACGGCATGGGGCTGT
>JAHEKH010000152.1 GCA_024638445.1 Gammaproteobacteria bacterium
CGGTTTCGATCACCGAGTACCTGTCGCTGCTGGCCGCGCTCGACAATGGGGTCGCGGAGGCCAGCCTTGATGATTTCTATTTCCTGTCCCGTGCTGCGCTGGTCAAGGACGAGCGCCACTACGACCGCTTCGACAAAGTTTTTGGCGCTTATGCCGAAGGGGCCGAGGCCGTTTTTGCCGGCCTCGCTGGCGACATCCCGCTGGAGTGGCTGCGCAAGCAGGCCGAGCTCAATCTCAGCGAGGAAGAAAAAGCCCAGGTCGAGGCACTCGGTGGCTGGGACGAGCTGATGAAAACCCTGCAGCAGCGGCTGGAGGAACAGAAAGAGCGTCACCAGGGCGGTAACAAGTGGATCGGCACCGGCGGGACTTCACCCTTCGGCGCCCATGGCTACAACCCCGAGGGCGTGCGGATCGGTGGCGACGGCGGCCAGCGCAGCGCGGTCAAGGTCTGGGAGAAGCGGATGTACCGCAATCTGGACGACAGCATCGAGCTGGGTACCCGCAACATCAAGCTGGCGCTGCGGCGATTGCGGCGCTTTGCCCGCGAAGGCGCCGCGGAGGAACTGGACCTGGACGACACTATCCGGGCAACCGCACGCAACGCCGGCTGGCTGGATATCAGGATGGTGCCGGAGCGGCACAACGCCATGAAGCTGCTGTTGTTCCTCGACGTGGGTGGCTCGATGGATCCGCACGTGCGGGTGTGCGAGGAGCTGTTCTCGGCGGCCCGCAGCGAGTTCAAGCACCTCGAGTATTTTTACTTCCACAATTTCATTTACGAGAACCTGTGGAAAGACAACTATCGCCGTCACGCGGAGCGCACGCCGACGGTGGAGATGATGCGCACCTTCAACCGGGAATACCGCGTGGTATTCGTCGGTGACGCGATGATGAGTCCCTACGAGATCACGGTGCCCGGCGGCAGCATCGAACACTGGAACGAGGAATCAGGCGTGGTCTGGATGCAGCGGGTGCTGGAGCATTTTCCGCATGCCATCTGGCTCAACCCCGAACCCGAGGGCGCCTGGCGTCATATTCCGTCGGTGGGGATCACCCGCGAGCTGATGCAGGGGCGGATGTACCCGCTCACGCTGGAAGGACTGGACGCCGGCGTCAAAGAGCTCAAGCGCACCGCCCCGCCAGCGCTGCAGCTCAACTAGACGTACATGACTGCCTTTGAATTTATCTCGGTTGCGTTGTCCTTCGTGATCGGGCTGGGATTCGCAAGGCTGTTAACCGCCGCCGTGGCGGCCTTTCGGGCACGGAATCGTTGCCGGCTCGATTGGCTGCCGTTCGCCTGGGCGACCCTGATGTTTCTCTGGCTGATCCAGTACTGGTGGGCCATCTTCGAGCTCAACCTGATTATTGATGATTGGGCGATGTGGCGATTTATTTTCCTGCTGGTGCTGGCGTTGCTGCTGTTTGCCGCGTCGGCTCTGGTGCTGCCCGTACGGCCAGGGAGCGAGGGACTCTACGAAGACTTTCGCCGCAACGGTCGCTGGGCACTCGTGGTGCTGGCGGTCTATTTCTTCGTTGCGGTCAGTGCAAACTGGTTGTTGTTTGGCATGTCCCCGGCTGCGCCGCTGAACCTGTTAACGATTGTCCTGATGGTGCCGCCGCTGGTGGTATTCACGTCAGCAAGCCGTCGCGTGCAGGGAATCGCGACGCTGCTGAACGTGCCGCTCAGCCTGTTTGCTTTCGTCCAGTTTTCGCCTGGCCTCTATTAAGCGGGCAGCCTACTTCTTCAGCGGGTGGTCGTCCGGGAGTTCGCGCAGGATCCAGGTGGCCAGGCGGTGCCTGATGGCGGGCAAAGAGACCTGGTCGTTGGGCAGCGGGATAATCTTCTCGTCGTGGACCAGCAGGCGGTAGGCGTACTGGAGCTTGTCGCTGGCCGAGTCAGTGGGCTCGAACTCGACGATCTTGCGGCGCACGGCGTCCTCCATCACGACCCGCAGGGCTTCCTTGACCAGCGCATTTTCGTTCTTGAGCTTTTTCATGCCGGTATTCTAACGCCGCCAGGGCCTCACGGGCCGGATAAAACAGTTTTCGAGCGGTGCCTGAGGCGCCTGGCGATTCTGCCTCCGGGGCCCGCCGCGAGCGCGCCCCGCCGCTCCTGCGAGAAAGGGGCGGTCACGAGGGGTAGTCGATGGCGAGCACGGTCAGGCGTTGCTCGGTCCCGCCGATCGTCACGCTGGCCTCGTCATCGACGCCCTTGCCGAGCAGGGCGCGGGCCACCGGGGCATCAATGCTGATATAGGCCGGGTCGTGATCGATTTCGTCGGGGCCAACGATGCGGTAGCGGGCCTCGCTGCCATCGTCACGCTCGATATCGATCCAGGCGCCGAAACGAACCTGCTCGTTACCTGCAAAGGCGTCGACGATCTTCAGCGACGGCAGACGCTTCTGCAGGTAGCGAATGCGCCGGTCGATGCCGGCGAGCTGTTTCTTGCGGTAGATATACTCGGCGTTTTCCGAGCGGTCGCCCTCCGCCGCAGCTGCGGACAGCGCGGCAACCACCTCACGGCGGATGACCCAGCGTTCCTGCAGCTCGGCCTGCAGGCGCTCGTAGCCGGGCCGGGTGATGTACGGCGTGGACTTCGGTGGCGGCGGCCGCCAGCGGCCCATCAGACTTCTTCGTTGTCCTCGACGCCCTCGTCTTTGGCCTGCATGAGCCGCGCGACATCGGCCTGCAGCTGTTCAGAGTGGCTATCCGGATCGACTTTCGCATAGTGACGGGCGACGGTACCGTCCGGCGCGATCACGAAGGTCTGGCGGCTGGCTACCTTCATCAGGCCGTAGTTTTTCAGCACGCCGTAGGCGGTCGCGGCCTCTTTTTCGACGTCGGCCAGCAGCGGGAAGGGCAGGGAGTACTTTTCCGCGAAAGCGGCGTGCGATTCGACGTCGTCGAGACTCACGCCCAGGATGCTGACGCCCATCTTGCGGAACTTGAAGATGTCATCACGAAACGCGCAGGCCTCGGTAGTGCAGCCCGGGGTGTCGTCTTTCGGGTAGAAGTACAGCACCACCCACTTGCCCGTGTAGTCAGTCAGCGAATGCATCTTGCCGTTCTGGTCCTGCAGGGCGAAGTCCGGTGCGGTTTCGCCGGCGGCCGGCTGCGCGGCATAGGCCGGCAATGCCACGCACAGGGCGAGCAGGAGTGGGGTGATGGCCTTGAACATCTTGTTTTCCTCGGTTCCGGGGGACGCAAAGAGCGTATTGTCCCCGAGCCGGGCCCGACCGGCAATTATCCGCCACAGTTCCTTGCACCAGCCGGGATCGGCGTGCTAAATCGTTGATAGGAATTGAATTTACCGATGGAAGCTGAACCCACAAAGCCGCGTATCGGGCTGGTCCTGCCCGGCGGCGGCGCCCGTGCCGCCTACCAGGTCGGCGTGCTCAAGGCGATCGGGGAAATCCTGCCGCACGGCGCACCCAGTCCTTTCCGCGTCATTACCGGCACGTCGGCCGGTGCGATCAATGCCACCGTGCTGGCCAGCCATGCCACCCATTTCCAGCTCGGCGTACGCCGGCTGAACCAGGTGTGGGGCAATTTCGCCACCGAGCAGGTGTTTCGCAGCGACTGGGGCACGGTGCTGCGTACCAGCCTCAACTGGTTGTCGGCTTTTGCATTTGGCGGGCTGCGCAAGACCAACCCGGTGTCATTGCTCGACAACGAACCACTGCGTGAGCTGCTCGAGGCCAGCATCCGCTTCGATCGTATCTCGGAGGCAATCGCTGCCGGTGCATTGGATGCAGTCGGTATCACCGCTTCGGGCTACAGCTCGGCGCGCGCGGTGACTTTTTTCCAGGGCATCCAGTCCATGCGGCCCTGGCTGCGGCCGCGGCGCGAGGGACGGCGCGAGGCGCTGACCGTACAACACCTGATGGCCTCGACCGCCATGCCGTTTATCTTTCCACCGGAGCGGATTCACGACCAGTTTTACGGCGACGGCGCGATCCGCGAGGCGGCGCCGCTCAGTTCGGCCGTGCATCTGGGTGCGGACCGCCTGCTGGTGATCGGTGCGCGCGATGAGCACACGCGCTCGCGGCCGGCACCCGACGAAGCGCTGCCGCCGCCAACGCTGGGCCAGGTTGCCGGCTACATGCTCGATACGATTTTTCTCGACGGCCTTTACGCCGATCTCGAGCGGCTGACCCGCATCAACCAGGTCGTCGGCCAGGTTCCGGCGGGCACGCTTCGCAAGACGCCCTGGGCGCCGCTGAAACGCATCGACACGCATATCATCGTGCCGAGCGTCGACATACGCCAGGTGGCAGAAAAACACGTGCAGGAATTTCCGCGCTCGGTGCGCGTGTTGTTGCGTGGTGTCGGTGCCCTGAACACCGGTGGCCGCCAGCTGATGAGTTATCTGTTGTTCCAGCAGGGCTTCTGCCGCGAGCTGATTCAGCTCGGTTATCACGACTGCATGGAGCGGCGACGCAAGCTGGAGCCGTTTCTCACCGGCGACCCGGTGCACGCCCTCGAGGCACCACAGCACCTGTTGTCGGCCTTATCGGGTCAGAAAGAGCGCACCCAGACCGAGAAATGACATGAACCCGACCACGTCGGTTACGGTGGTCAATACCACCGAGCCGGCCAGCGCCGGGTCGATCCTGAGGCGTTTGAGCACCAGCGGTATCACCACGCCGGAAATCGCCGCGACGATCAGGTTGATCAGGATGGCCGCAGCAATGACGGCGCCGAGACGCCACGAATCGAACCACCACAGCGCCACAGCGGCGACGACGGCCGCCCAGATCGTTCCCTGCAGCAGGCCCACCGCGGTTTCCTTGATCATCAGCCGCCGCGCGTTCGAGCGCTCGATCTGGCCGAGCGCCAGGCCGCGTATGATCAGCGTCAGCGTCTGGCT
>JAHEKH010000153.1 GCA_024638445.1 Gammaproteobacteria bacterium
TGTCCGATGACACCACCCTGGACCTGTTCGACGGCCTGTCGCAGTATCAGCTCAATACAACATTGACGATCAGTGCCGGCATCACCCTGACGGTACCCGACGGCGTCAGCCTGTTCGGCGGCTCGAATACCATGACCGTCAACGGCAACGCCAGCATTTCAGGGTTGCTCGACAACATCTTTGTCCAGGTCAACAGCGGTGCTGATTTCAGCGCCGACGGCATGGACAAGATCAACACCAACGACTGGATCAACTACGATGACGGCAGCAGCGGTACGATTACCAATAGCACCATAACCGGCACCTCCGGTACCGGTATATTCATCGCTAATGCCGACGTGACGATCAGCGGGACGACGCTGAGCGGCTGGGCCACGGCGATCAGGCTCGATGCCACCACAGGGCCCGGCAACATCGTGATGGACGGCAATACCTTTGATTCCAATACCAACGGGATCGATATCGACAGCGGGCTGACCACTTCAACGGCCAGCAACAACATATTTGTCGACAACGCCTATGCGCTGGATTTCGATACCGATGACGCGCTCTACAGCGCTTATCCTGCCGGCTTCGAGACCAGCAGCTTTGTCGGCGGGCCGGAGC
This sequence comes from Gammaproteobacteria bacterium, assembly GCA_024638445.1. Classification (GTDB taxonomy): domain Bacteria; phylum Pseudomonadota; class Gammaproteobacteria; order Steroidobacterales; family JABDKV01; genus JABDJB01. The sequence goes on from JAHEKH010000153.1 coordinate 607, forward strand.
TGAACCTGCTGCGCGTGCCGGGTACGTTCAATGATTCTGGCATCTTCCCGATCGCGCCGGCGCCGTATTACACCACCGGCATGACGATTTCCGGTGGCGCCCAGGTCACGATCTTTGGTGGCACCGTCTTCGCCGTGGGCAACTTTGCCCAGATTATCGTCAATTCCGACAGCCGTCTCATTGCCAGCGGCAGCGAGCTTTTCCCGGTCGTTTTTACGGACTTCAACGTGGATGACGGCTCGGGCTGGAGCGGGCTGGTGATTCGCAGCGACGATTCGCTACTGAGCAACTGCGTGATCGAGTTCAGTCGCGTGGATGGCCTGCAGCTGGACGGTGCCTCGATCGACGTAACCAGCTGCCGCATCAGCGACAACCTCGGCGACGGCGCCGAACTGCTGGGCGACAGCTCGCCGACGTTCAGCGGCGGTTCCATGACCGGCAACCTCGGTGATGGGCTCAAGGTGAACCTCGCCGGTCTGCCGGTGCCGGGGCCGGTCTCGGTGACCAACCTGTCGATCTTCGGCAACAGCGGTCAGGGCATCAACAACCTTAGCGATACGTTCAACATCGAGGCCACGCCCAACTACTGGGGCGCCGACACCGGCCCGTTTGACGGTAGCGACGACACCGGTGTCGGTGGCCTGTTCAATCCGACGGGGCAGGGGCAGGGCGTGAGCGACAACGTGCTCTACGACCCCTGGATCATCCTCGGTCCGTCGCAGGAGGGCGTCATCATCAACGTCAGCGGTAGTGGCCAGGTCGGCAACGTTGGCGAGACCCTGGCGAGCCCGTTGGTCGTGCGTGTCGAGAGCCTGCTCGCGACGCCGTTGCAGGATATCGAGGTGATTTTCTCGGTCGCCTCCGGCGATGCCACGATTGTCGAAGCTCAGCCACTGCTGACCGCCGTCAACGGCGAGGCCCAGGCCACGGTGCAGTTGGGGGTCACGCCGGGCGAAGTGGAGATCGCGGTCACGGCGCGCGACGTCAACAGCCCGCTGGCAACGTTTATGGGCGAAGGCGTTCTGCCGCTGAGGGCGTTGCCGGTCGAATTGCACCTCGGTGCGCGCGAGCAACGCGGTGACGTCAACGGCGACGGCATCGTCAATATCCAGGATGCCACGCTGATCGATGCCGTGATGCGCGGCGCCATCAGCCCGAAATCTAACTATGTACCGACGTGGGCCCGCAACGGCGACGTCAACCTCGATGGTGTAATCGATTCCGGCGATGTCCTGGTGATCCAGGGCGTACAGATCGGCCTGGTCGGACAATGAGCGGAGTTAAAGCCATGACCCTCACCAGAATGACAGCCCTGATTCTTACTCTCATGCCCGGTATGGCGCTGGCGGATGCCGTGCTGTTTTTCGAATCACCGCAGGACCTGCCGCTGCCCGGCGAAAGTTTCGAGGTCTCGCTCTATGTTACCGACGGTGGCGAGAACGTCGTGTCCTACGCGCTCGAAGTGCACTACGATCCCAAGGTGCTGCAGGTCGCCCAGTTCAGCGGCGGCAAGGACGCGGTGTTTTCGCAGGCCCCACTGTCGGACGAGTCGACCTATGCGTCCGGCGTGACGCCGTCCACCGCGCTGCGGGCCGCGCCGTTAGCCACACCCGATACCTACCAGGTGGCGAGAATTCGCTTCGTGGTAGTGGGTCAGAGTCGCGCCAGCAGCACGATCTCGATCCGGCCGGGCGAGAGCGGTGGCCTGGTGGAGGGCAAGCATTACACGCTGTTGCCCGCACAGATGCCGGAGGCGGTGCAAATGCGTGTGGCCAGCCCCGGCCGGTGATACCATAAGCCGCTGAAAACCCTACATAACGCCGCAGTGGCGGCGGAATGAGACCCCGGTCACAGTGCACCGGCCCGCGTGGTGTCAACGTGCCGGGCGTTCGCGCGTTATTCGATGGATAGACCGGCATAGAGCCGTGGAGGAACCCGATGCGCATCCAGACCCTTAGCCTGGTGATTACCGCCGTGGCGACCGTCGCCGCGGCTGGCCTCGCCGCCCCCGTTTCGGCGGCCCCGGCCGAAGTTTTCCTGTCCGCGCCCGACGATCGCGGCGCACGCCAGAAGCAGAAACAGAAACGCCGCGCCGGGCAGCCCCGGCAGCAGCGTGGCGCCAAGAACCGCAATGGCGACCGGCGTGCCCGCGGCCAGCAGCAGAGCGACGGCGAGCGCAAGCGCTCCCGCCGTACGGAAGTCGAGAACGATCCCGAGGCCGGAACGCGTGACCGTGAAACGACCTGGACCGGCCCGGACGGCCGCGAACGCAAGGCGCGTCATGAAACCCAGCGTACCGAGGATGGCCACACCCGTTCCAGCACCTGGACCGACGCGGATGGCCAAAGCGCCACCCGCGAAGCCGTCGTTACCCGCGACAGCGAGGCCGGCACCGTCGACCGCGAGGTCCAGTTCACCGGCCGTGACGGTCGCGAGGGTTCGGCGAGCCATAACACCACACGCACGGACAAAGGTTTCGACCGCTCCAGCACCTGGACCGGTGCCGACGGTCAGACTGTGTCGCGCGACGCCTCGTTCACCCGTGATGCCGAAGCCGGCACGGTCAACCGTGACGTGACGGTTACCGGCCCGGACGGCCGTCAGCACACCGGTTCGCACACCCTCAACAGGACCGACGACGGCTTCACCCAGTCGAGTACCTGGACCAACGCGGACGGCGAAACAGTCACCCGCGACAACGTCATCCGGCGCGACGCCGAAACCGGCACACTGGCCCGCGACATGACGCTGACCGGTCCCGACGGCCGCACGCTCACAGGCAATCACGAAGTGTCGCGTACCGACAAGGGCTTCGACCGCAACAGCACCTGGACCAACGACGAAGGCCAGAGCGTCAGTCGTGATGCCCAGGTTGCTATCGACCGGGAAGCCGGCGTTATCCAGCGCGACGTAACGGTCACCGACGAAGACGGCGTGCGCCGCACCGTTGCGGACGAGGGCCGGCGTACCGAGGACGGCCGCGCCCGCACGACGACCTTTACCGACGCCGACGGCAACACGGTCACCCGCGAAGCCGACGTGTACTGGGATCCGGAAACGGAAACCTGGATCCGCGAGGTCGAAGTCGACGACAGCCGTAACTGACCGTTATCGGGCAGGGCTGCCTAGCCCGGTCCGCCGCTCCAGCGCAGCAGGTTGAGGAACTGGCGGCGGTCCTTCGGGCCGTAGGTCAGGAAGGACGGGTCGGGCTGCTCGCGGTAGGCATGACGCAGGCGGTCGATGCGATCGCCGCCGGCTCGTTTGAGCATCTCGTCACGGCTGATGCCATAGGGCTTCAGCGCGTTGAGTCCAAAAACTTTCGCCCGCAGGTCATCGGTGATTTCCGCGTAGCCGTGGCGCTCGCGCAGCGCCGGTGTGATCTGGAAAGTGCGAAACGCCTGGATCTGGTCCTGTGGTGAGCCGTACCAGATCGAGTCCGTGCCCCACACGACGTTGTTCTCGCCCACGTAGCGAAACAGCTTGCCGAGCGCGTGCGCGGCATTGTCGGGGTCGCGCATCAGGAAGCGCCAGGTGCTGCCGAGTTCCGCGTAAACGTTGCTGTTGGGCGCGATGTCGTTGTCGAGCAGGGTGCGAACCAGCGAGTCGATGCCGTCACGCTTCGCATCGGCGTCGAAGGGCAGCTCGTCCTGCCCCGGCACGAAGCCCGAGTGATAAATCAGGAAAGACACGTCCGGGTAGCGGCGTGCCACGACGCCGATGTCGTCGCACAGGCTGTGCTCGTAGGAGCGGCGGCCAAAGGGAATGCCCTTGTGGACGGCAATGTTCTTCACGCCGAGCTCGCGGGCCTTCTCGATAAACGGAATGCCGGTGTCCTCGTCGCTGAGGAAAAAGCCGTTGCCGTCGGGACCCCACTGGGTGTAGGTCTTCCAGGCGGCGACTTTCCAGCGCTGTGCCAGCTCGTCCATGGACTCGATATCGCCCGGCTGGTTGGGATTGACCCGGCCGTGAATCAGCAGCCGGTGGGTGCCGTCCATTTCATCGATTACCTTCCGCGTGGCGTCGGCTTCCTCGATGGTCAGCGGTTCCGACTCGCGATGTGATGGTACGAAAGACAGCACCATCATGTCGGTGTCGCTGTCCATGAACACGTCCTGGATGAACTCTTCGGGGCCGAGGCACTGCAGGTAGCTGCGGGGACCCGGCTGGTCGGCCAGCGCGCAGCCG
>JAHEKH010000154.1 GCA_024638445.1 Gammaproteobacteria bacterium
CGAATATATCGTTTCGATCAAAGGACCCCTGGCAACGCCGATCGGGGGTGGCATGCGGTCGCTCAACGTCGCGATTCGCCAGGCAATGGATTTGTATGCCTGCGTTCGGCCGATCCGCAACTTCAGCGGCATTGCCACACCGATGAAAGAATCCGAACTGGTCGATATGGTCGTGTTCCGCGAGAACACCGAAGACATTTACGCCGGCATCGAGTGGCCGGCAGGTTCGGCGGAAGTGCAGAAAGTAATCGCCTTCCTGCAGGACGAGATGGACGTACACCAGATTCGTTTCCCGAACAGCTCCGGTATCGGCATCAAGCCGGTTTCACGGGAAGGGTCGGAACGACTCGTCCGCAAGGCGATCCGTTATGCGATCGAGTTCGACCGGACTTCGGTGACCCTCGTGCACAAGGGCAACATCATGAAGTTCACAGAAGGCGCCTTCCGCAACTGGGGCTATGAAGTGGCCCGTGAGGAATTCGGCGCCGAACCGATCGACGACGGACCGTGGTGCCGGTTCAAAAATCCGCGTACCGGACATGACATCGTGGTCAAAGACATCATCGCGGACAATTTCCTGCAGCAGATCCTGCTGCGTCCGTGGGAATATGACGTAATCGCGACGCTGAATCTCAACGGCGACTATATTTCAGACGCGCTGGCAGCCCAGGTGGGCGGGATCGGCATCGCGCCGGGCGCCAACATTGGCGACGCCGTGGCCGTTTTCGAAGCCACCCATGGAACGGCGCCGGGCTATGCGGGCAAGGACCGGGTCAATCCCGGGTCACTGATCCTCTCGGCCGAGATGATGCTCCGCTACATTGGCTGGACCGAAGCAGCGGACCTGATCCTCAAGGGGGTCCGTAACGCGATTGCCAACAAGGAGCTGACTTTTGATCTCGCCTTGCTGCGCGAGGCCATCCGGGCGACCAAGCGCGATCTCGCGGCTCAGCGTACCGTGCCCGAGAAAATGCAGAAGCTGGTGCCGGGCGCAACGCTGGTCGGTACCGCCGGTTTCGGTGAAGCCGTTATTCGCCATATGGGTGACTCGCCGGCTCGATAAAAGCACCCGGGATCAGTTATTTATGTAAAAACCCGGGGCAACCGGGCCCGCAGATGGTAAATTGTCACCGAAGCATGAGGGAAGGGAATCGTGATTAGAGTCCTGCTGGCGGACGACCACAAGCTGGTTCGTACCGGCATAAGAAAAATACTGGAAAGCTCGGGTGACATCGAAGTGGTGGGTGAGGCCGCATCCGGCGAAGAGGCGCTGGAGCTGGTCGAGACGCTGAAACCCGATATCTGCGTCATGGACAAGTTCATGCCCGGCATGGGCGGCTTCGAGGCCTCCCGGCGAATTCTGGCGCGCGGCAGCGCCAAGATTATCTGCCTGACCGTATACAGCGACATGCCCCTGCCGCGAAAGATCCTCGAGCTGGGCGCCCAGGCCTATCTCACCAAGGACTGTACTCCCGAGGAGATCATCGAGGCCGTCCGTATGGTCGACCGCGGCGAGCGCTACCTGGCACCGGTCATTGCCCGGCGGCTGGCGGACGAGACCCTGTTGCGCGGCGACCACGAATCGCCGATGAATTCGCTGTCCGAACGAGAGCTCCAGGTCCTCTTGCTGATCACCCAGGGCGACAGCACGCAGGCGATTTCCGACAAGCTGTGTCTCAGCCCCAAGACGGTCAGCACCTACCGGTCGCGGATTTTCCAGAAACTCGATGCCGACAACAACGTCGACCTCGTGCGTCTGGCCATGCGCTACGGTCTGCTCGACCCCGAGCCACCACCCTTATCGAAAGTTGACTGAAAATAGTCTCTTACCCGGACTACTTAAATTAACTTCATGCTTTGAATCGGCCGGGTTCGGCCGCTACAGTACCTGCATGCCTGCCACCCCCATTTTCGATCCGGCCTGCCGCCGTTGTCCGCGCCTGGCGGAATACCTCGACGAGAGCCGTGAACGGCATCCGGACTACCACAGCGCGCCCGTAGCGCCGTTTGGCGACGACCAGCCACGCCTGCTGATCGTGGGGCTGGCGCCCGGCATGCATGGCGCCAACCGCACCGGCCGGCCGTTCACCGGCGACCATGCCGGCAGGATCCTCTACGACACGATGCACCGTTACGGGTTTGCGAGCGCGCCGGAATCGCTGGCGGCCGACGACGGCCTGACGCTGATCGGGGCCCGCATCACCAACGCCGTGAAATGCGTGCCGCCCGCCAACAAGCCGGTCGGCGCCGAGATCAACACCTGCCGCCAGTTCCTCGAAGCGGAAATCGGCGAACTGCAGCGTCCGCTCACGATCCTGGCGCTGGGCGGCATCGCCCACCGGGCGGTGATCCGCACGCTGGGCGGGCGGCAGGTCGAGTTCCCGTTTGGCCACGGAGCCGAGCACGAGCCGGCGGAGGGTATCGTGCTGGTCGACAGCTATCACTGCAGCCGCTACAACACCCAGACCCGGCGCCTGACCGGCGCCATGTTCGACGCGATTTTTGCGCGGCTGCGGGAACTCGTGCCGGCGCAATGAAAGGCCGCACAGCACCGACCGCTAATCGACCTGGCCCGGTGAGCTATGACCCGTCGCGGTTGCTTAAATCGCTGACCAGCCGGCCGGGTGTCTACCGGATGCTGGATCGCGACGGCAAGGTGATCTATGTCGGCAAGGCCCGCAACCTGCGTAACCGCGTCAGCAGCTATTTTCGTGGCGGCGCGACGGCTGTAAAGACCGCTGCAATGTTGCGCCAGGTGGCAGACGTCCAGGTCACGGTGACCAATACCGAGACCGAGGCGCTGCTGCTGGAAGATGCACTGGTAAAGAAACACCAGCCCCGCTATAACATCCTGCTGCGTGACGACAAGAGTTTTCCCTACATCCGGGTGTCGATGGAGCACGATTTTCCGCGGCTTTCCTTTTACCGGGGTGCGAAAAAGAAAGGCCACAAGTATTTCGGTCCCTATCCCAGCGCCAGGGCAGTTCGCGAAGCGCTCGGACACCTGCAGCGGCTGTTCCAGGTGCGCCAGTGCGAGGACAGTTTTTTCGACAACCGCACCCGTCCGTGCCTGCAGCACCAGATCAAGCGATGTTCCGCACCGTGCGTCGGCCTGGTAGGCAAGGCCGACTACGCGTCCGACCTGGAGCACGCGTTGCTTTTTTTACAGGGCCGGGAAGCGGAGGTGAGCGAGGACCTGGTCCGCCGAATGGAGGCTGCCGCCGAGGCGCTCGATTACGAGCGCGCCGCGCATCTGCGCGACCAGGTTGCCCGGATCAAGCGAGTCCAGGAGAAACAGTTTGTCACCGCGCGTGGCGGCGATGTCGACGTCGTGGCGGCGGCGACCGGAGAGGGTCGTCATTACGGTGTGACCGTCATGTTCATCCGCGGCGGTCGCAACCTCGGCAGCCGTAATTTCTATCCGCGCAGCGCGGCGCAGGCCGGGGCAGGGGAGGTGCTGGCCTCATTCCTGTCGCAGTACTACCTCGCGCGCGAGGCGCCGGCCGAGATTATCGTCAGCCACGACGTTGACGACCGTGAGCTGCTGGAGGCGGCGTTCAGCGAAAAAGCCGGCCGCAAGGTCGCCATCAGGCACCGGGTTCGGGGCGACCGGGCCCGCTGGGTGGATATGGCGCTGACCAACGCCCGCCATGGCCTGCAGCTGCGGGTCGCCTCTGCCGCGAGCATTGCGGCCCAGCTGGAGGCGCTCAGGGAGGCACTCGATCTGCCGGAAGTGCCGTCGCGGCTCGAGTGTTTCGACATCAGCCATACCGGCGGCGAGTCCACGGTTGCCAGCTGCGTGGTATTCGGGCCTGAAGGCCCGCACAAGAGCGAGTATCGCCGGTTCAACATCAAGGGCGTCACCGGTGGCGATGACTACGCGGCGATGAAACAGGCGCTGGAACGCCGCTATACCCGCGTGCGCCGCGGTGAGGCACCGCTGCCCGACATCCTGTTTGTCGACGGCGGCAAGGGTCAGCTGGCCGAGGCCGTACGGGTGCTGGAAGAACTGCAGCTCGACGGGCTTGAGGTCGTCGGTGTGGCCAAGGGCGCGGACCGCCGTCCCGGCGACGAGCAGCTGTTTCGGCCGGGTCAGCCGCGGCCGATCCGGCTGCCACCGGATTCACCGGCGCTGCACCTGGTGCAGCAGGTGCGGGACGAGGCCCACCGTTTTGCCATCAGCGGGCATCGTGCCCGGCGTGCCAGGGCCCGCACCAGCTCGGTACTCGAATCGATACCCGGGCTTGGGCCCAAACGCCGGCGCGCATTGCTCAGGCATTTCGGCGGACTGCAGGGCGTCACCCGGGCCGGAATCGATGACCTGTCGCAGGTATCGGGAATCAGCCGTACACTAGCGACCTCGATTTACCAGACATTTCACGGAAGCGAATGACGTGCGGCCCGTACTGAACATCCCGACCATCCTGACGCTGGGGCGCATGGCGCTGATCCCGCTGTTCGTTGCGGTCTTTCTGATAGGAGAGCCGGCCCGGCCAATTGCCGCGATCCTGTTCCTGCTGGCCGGTCTGACCGACTGGCTCGACGGTTATCTCGCGCGGCGGCTGAACCAGATGTCGAATTTCGGCGCATTTCTCGACCCGGTGGCCGACAAGCTGATCGTTGCCGTGGCGCTGGTGCTGATTCTCTACGCTCACCAGGGCCTGTTCGGCGGCGTCATTGCCGTGGCCTCGGCGATCATTATCGGGC
>JAHEKH010000155.1 GCA_024638445.1 Gammaproteobacteria bacterium
CATGCTGTCCACGATAATGCTGTTTGCCACCGCGATATCGACGTTTCCCGCCCTGACTTTCTCTGCGCTCAGGTCATGCGTTGCGCTGTACTCAATACTGGCAAAAAAGTCTTCGGGAACGATTCCCTGCTGGCTCAGGAAATATCGCGGCATCAGGTGACCAGAAGTCGAAAGCTCTGAACCGAAAGTAAACCGTGTGCCCCGGAAGTCCTCGACCGAGTCTCCCGGTGCATCTGCCGAAACGATATAGTGGCTGGTAAATCGCAAATCGCTGTCGCGCATCACCAGAGGAATGGCGCCAGCCTTACGGGATGCTTCGACGAAAGTGAACCCGCCGAACCAGGCCAGGTCGACTTCGCCACGCTCGAAGCTGCCGAGCAGTTCGGCGTAGCTGCCGTGCAACGTCATGGCCAGGTCGAGCCCGGTTTCCTCCGCCAGGTAGGTCAGCAGCGGTTCGTAGCGCGCGACCAGTAGATCCGCGGACTGGTCGGGCAGAATCCCGACAACCAGGCGTGTAGGCGCAACAGTCTGGGCCGGCGGCGTGTCCGGGCCACAGCCCGCCAGCCACATAGCAGCAAACAACCCGGCGGCAAGATGTACCGCCCTGTCGCCACTCTCCCTCTTCATCGTTCTTCCTTGCCTGCTTCCCGGGCATCGACGATGTCTGAGTATAACGCGAAGCCTCATTTTCCCGCTTACGCCGGGGCCGCACGCCTTTTCGCGAGCGTTTCCTCCATCTCGAGCACCTGTGCCTCGGTGATCGGGTACAGGAACAGCACCAGGCCGTTCGCCACGGCCAGGACGCCGGGAATGATGCAGAACATGACCCGGATCCCCATCATGGCGGCCGGCGTCTGTTCGGCGTTGGCCACGAAACCGACCGAACCGAGCAGCCAGCCCGACATCGTGCCGCCCATCATCAGCCCCATCTTTTGCGCAAACATTGCCGCCGAAAACACCAGCGCTGTCATACGACGGCCAAACTGCAGCTCGCCATAGTCGGCTACGTCGGTATACATTGCCCACACCAGCGCCGGTGTCGGGCCGGCAAACAGGCTGGCAACCATGTTGACCACCAGCATCGTGCCAACCGCATCAGGCGGGATGTAGAAAAACAGGACCACCGTAACGGCATTGAGCAACGTCATGGCAATCAACGAATTTCGCTTGCCGAAGCGCTTTCGCAAGGTATTGGTAAACACGATACCCGCGATAAATGCCAGCGACCCCGTAGTGATCATCAGGGAGGTGAGGTCGAGGAACCAGAAATACGGATCGCCGTTGTCACCTACGTAATACTTGAAGTAGTGAAACATCACCGCATTCCTGACCGCGACACTCGACAGGGTCAGCACGGCGGCTGCGACCATAACCAACCAGGGGCGGTTCCTCACCAGCAGGCGCAGGTCCTCACGCACTCCGGCCGGGCTCTCGCGCTTCTCGGGCTCGAGACGTTCACGGGTCGTGGCAAAGGTGAACAGGAACAGCAGCGTCGCCAGGGTGGCCAGGAGCGCGAAGGTCAGCCGGTAGCCCAGCGCTTCGTCACCCTCGCCAAGCACGCGTACCAGTGGCCGCACCGCCAGGCCGATAATCAGCATCGCGCTGAATGCGCCGACGAAGCGGTAGCTGGCCAGGATAGTCCGTTCCTCGGTATCCGGGGTCATCACGCCCATCAGTGCGGAATAGGGAACGTTGATTGCGGTGTAGACCATGCCCAGCACGGTGTAGGTCACCGCGGCGTAAATAATTTTCACGCCGCCCTCGAACCCGGGGCCTGCAAAGGTCAGGAAGCCGATCGTACCGAAGGGGATCGCCATCCAGAGCAGGTAGGGACGGTAGCGGCCCCAGCGGGTCTGGGTCCGGTCCGCGATGAGCCCCATCGCCGGATCGTTGATGGCATCCCAAAACCGCGCGACCAGGAACAAGGTGCCCGCCACGCCCGGTGAAATGCCCCAGACGTCCGTGTAGAAATAAAACAGGACGATATTGAGCGCGTGATAGAAGATGTTCGAGGCGAGATCGCCGGCCCCATAGCCGACTTTTTCGAGTAACCCGATCCTCGATCCAGTGGCGAGTCTGGACGGCATTTTTGTCTCCCTGCTGCGTGGCGAACCCGGAGAGTGTACGTCAACGCGTCTTTCGGCACCGATCCGAAGCTGTCCAGGCAATGTAGGAGCGCCTTCCAGGCGCGATCCTTTTTCCGTAGCAGAATTTCGGGTTCCACCGTCCCGGCGGACGTCATCGTTATTATCACAGCCGGTTTCAATCGCGCCCGGAAGGTGCTCCTGCGAGCCAGGCATGCAGTCGAGGACCGGATGCCGGCTGGCCAGCATAATCGACCCGTCCTATCATTTGTTATTGTCGACGGTGTATCAGACTCACCCTTTTCGCCAGCACAATCAGAGAGCTACTCAATGGAAGCCGCGAACTTTTTCCTGCAGCTTGCCGTAATTCTCGTAAGCGCCCGGCTGTTTGCCGAGGTGGCGATGCGCTTTGGCGCGCCCGCAGTAATTGGCGAACTGATGGCGGGCGTCGTCCTGGGGCCGAGCCTGCTCGGCTTTCTGCAGCCGACCGAGATCATCCAGATGATGGCCGAGATCGGCATTATCCTGCTGCTGTTCCAGACTGGCATCGAAACGGACGCCCGCCGGTTGTTCGATGCGGGCCCACGCGCAACGGTCGTGGCCATCGGCGGCTTCGTCCTGCCCTTCCTGCTCGGCTTCGGCACCAGCTACCTGCTTTTTGGGCACGAGCTGCTTGTCGCATTGTTCGTCGGTGGAACGCTGACCGCCACCAGCATCGGCGTCACCGTTCGAATCCTCAAGGACGCCGGTCGTCAGCACAGCATGGAGGGCCAGGTCGTTTTGGGTGCCGCGGTAGTCGACGACATACTCGGCGTCCTGCTGTTGGCTGTTCTTTATAATTTTTCCCGTACCGGCGACATCAGTCTTATTCATCTTGGAACGGTCACACTGTTCATTGCGATGTTCATACTGGCGGCCCCGGTTGCCGCCAAGCTCCTGTCCAGCCTGATCGGCGGCAATTACCACCGGTCACGCATGCCGGGACTGGTGGCGACTGCAATTGTGTCGCTGGTGATGGTTTTCGCCTGGCTCGCGCACCTGATAGGCGCACCCGAATTGCTCGGCGGCTTTGCGGCTGGTCTTGCGCTGTCGCGCCGGTTTTTCCTGCCGTTTGGCCTGGTTATCCACTCCAACAAGAAATTTCGTGACGAAGTGGAAACCGACATGCAGCCGATCGTGCAGCTGTTTACGCCGATTTTTTTCGTCACGGTCGGCCTGTCGCTCGATCTTGGCGCCGTAGACTGGTCGAGCAGCTATATCTGGCTTTTCTCGCTCGTCCTCGCGTTCGTCGCGATTGCCGGCAAAGTGGCGGGCGCATTCCTGCTGGTTCGGGATCACTGGCTGGTCCGGAGCGCCATCGGCATGGCCATGGTCCCGCGTGGAGAGGTGGGCCTGGTTTTTGCCGAGCTGGGCCGGGCCGCCGAGGTATTCGACGATGCCACGTATACCGGCATCGTGCTGGTCATTGCCTACACGACCCTGTTTTCGCCGTTCTGGATCAAGCTTTTCTACCGGCTTTATGGCGACAGGGAAGAACTGACTACTACATCCCGGGCCCGCCAGGCCGAATAGGCTGCCTTTTTATCGGACGGGGCAGCGTATAAGATTCGATGACTTACCAGGAACAGGGGGTTGGAGATGCGGGCGATACTGGTTCCGGTTGCGGGGCGGCCAGAGTCCTCAGTTGCGCTGGATTGCGCTTTCGATCTGGCGCTCGGTCTCGGAGCGGACGTCGTGGGCTGCCACGTCCGGCCGCACCGCCACATGAGCAAGCCAACCGACGTTGCCGGACCGATGCTGCACTACGAGGCCGTACTCACCGAAGGCGCAACCAGGAAAAAGGTCGAGTCTGCCCGCAAGGCGGCACACCGACTGTTTGACCAGCATGCCGAGTCACACGGATTTCCGCTGCGGCGGCGGCCGACGGTCAAATCGTCGGGGGTCGCCATCTGGGAGGAATTCGTCGGCAGCCCGGGCAAGGCCATGGCCATCGTGGGCCCCGTTTCGGACCTGCTGGTCGTTACCCGGCCCCGCACTGCAAAAAGCAACAAGGCGCACGCCTTCCTGCTGGCGGCAGTACTCCACAGTTCACGACCGGTGCTGGTGCTGCCGTCGCGCAAGCTCAAGACACCGGGACGGCACATCGCCATAGGCTGGGACCAGGGCTCGGAGGCAGTCCAGGCGGTCGCAGCCGCCATGCCGCTGCTGGAAAAGGCGGAGAAGGTCACGATCATCAGCCGGGGCAGCGAAGACGCCGCAGGTCCGAAGTCGCGTCACCTCGCACGATACCTGACGCACTGGAATATCGATGCGGCGATCGATCACAAGGAGCGGCCCTGCACACCGCAGGCTATCGAGTCTGCCTGCGACAAGGCCGGCGCCGACCTCCTCGTCATGGGCGCCTATACGAAGGGCCGGCTGCGTGAGCGGCTGTTTGGCGGAATGACCGAACACATGCTGCTGAAAAGCAAGCGCTCGGTGTTCCTGCTACACAGCTGATCGCGGTGACGCGCTAATCCTGGAGCGTCCAGGTCCACCTGCGACTGTTTTGCCAGGTGCCGTCTTCGTCACGCTCGTAAAC
>JAHEKH010000053.1 GCA_024638445.1 Gammaproteobacteria bacterium
CTATGGCTATTTCGTGGTGCTGGGCGTCATGCTGACGGTGGTAGTCACGCTGTTTGTCGTTCTGAAGCGAAAACACTGGCTGTGAGACTCGCGCTACTTCTGCTGTGTGCCTGCCTCGTCTTGCCGGGGTATGCCGAGGAAGCCGCGAATGCGACACCCGACCCGCGCAGCCTGGCCGCAAACTGGTGGAACTACCTCGGCGAGGCCGAAGACGAGCTGGGCGCCAGGATCGATACCCTGCTCGAATCGGTCAGCGCGGTAACCGAGTCCGGCGAGCGCCAGGCAGAGGCCCAACCGTTTCTGGAGCGACTGCGTCTCAACCTGCGGGCCCTGCCGGGTTTACGTGGGCAACAGGGCACACCCGCGACCGACGTGCCGGCAGCCGCCGAGTCCTATCGGCTGGGCGAAGTCCTCGAACTCCATCGCGAGTTGCGCAAGGCGCAGCTGGAGCACCGGCGCCTGCAGCAGGCTATCGGGCGCGGCGAATCCTCGATGGCGGCTGCGCAACGACGCATCGACACCCTGACGGCGGCTTATCTCGCGCTGCCGGAAATCGATCCACTTCGTCTGCCGCGCGGGCTGCAGATCATGGCGTCGCGCGCCGAACTGGCCAGCAGTCAGGAGCAGCTGCGGGTCCGCAAGGAATCCCGGGCGCAGCTCGAGGATCGCCTGACGCGACTCGAGTCGCTGGTCGATTACGCCAACGGCGTTATCGTCGCGACACCTGACGAAGTCGAAAAGACGGCAGCTGAACTCGCCGCACTGGAAAAACGCCTCACGGATCTGCAGAACGAGCTCCGTGAACGCCAGGCCCGGGCGCTGGGCGCGCGTGGCGAGACGCCCGCCGAGCAGGCCGATCATGCCTGGCGGGTGCTGCGGGTGCTCGAGACCGAGGCCACTGAGACCAGCCTGACGCTGGAGATCCTGCGCCGGCAGCTGGAACTCAACTTCCTCGGGCTTGCGTTGCCCGGCGGTGATCCCGAGTCCGACCAGGATGATGCAGAGACCGCACTGGCCGATGCCGACGAGCAGCTGAAGCTGGCCCGGGTACGGCTCGATGACTGGGAGCAACAGGCCGAGCAGGAGCTGGCACAGCTGCGTGACACCCAGCCGGACGCCGCAACCGCCCGCGCCGATCGGCGGCGGCTGGCGACGGCCAACCAGCTGTTGACGAGTATCGGCCAGGCACGCAGCGCTGCCGCGGACCTCGAATTTGTGGAAGACGTGTTACGCGCGCGGCTGGTCGACAGCAAGGGCGTGGTCGGCGGGGGATTTGCCGCTTTCCGGCTTTGGTTCGACAGTGCGTCCAATAGCCTGAAGCGCTGGGGCGATGCGAGCCTGTTCCGGATCAGCGAAACACCGGTGACGATCTTCGGGCTGTTCCGGGTTGCACTGATCCTGTTCGTTGCGATCTGGCTGTCCCGCCTGCTTCGTCACGCACTCGATCGCGTGGGTTCGCGCAAGGAAGGCACGGCATCGGCGTTTTACACGGTCGGCCGCCTGGCCCACTACGTGATCATTGCCGCGGGTATCCTGATCGGCCTGGCCACCATTGGCCTGAATTTTTCCAACCTCGCGATCGTCGCCGGTGCGCTCGGCGTCGGTATCGGCTTTGGCCTGCAGTCCATCGTCAATAATTTTGTTTCCGGCCTGATCCTGTTGTTCGAACGCAGCCTCAAGGTTGGCGACTATGTCGAACTGGAGTCCGGTGTCGGCGGCATCGTCAAGGAAATCAACGTTCGCAGCACGCTGATCAACACCAACCAGAATCTCGATATTCTGGTGCCCAACTCCGAATTTGTCAGCGGCCGCCTGACCAACTGGACGCTGAAAGAATCCAGCCGGCGGCTGCATATTCCTTTCGGTGTTGCCTACGGTTCCGACAAAGACAAGGTCAAAGAGGTCGTGCTCGAGAGAATCTGCACGATTCAGCATACGGTCAACGACAACCCTCTCCGGACGCCGGATGTGTGGTTGACCGGTTTCGGCGACAGCAGCCTGGACTTCGAGCTGGTCGTCTGGGTCAAGCAATCCTCGGTGCGAAATCCCGGCCGGGTGACTGCCGGCTATCTCTGGGAGATCGAGTCGGCGCTGACCGAAAACGGCATCGAGATTCCCTTCCCGCAGCGCGACCTGCACCTGCGCAGCGGCTTTCCGGCCGGTGGCGGCGGGAATGACTGAGGCGGAGAATCCGGGCGCGAAAAAAGTATTGACTTCGCCAGCGGCGGCCCTATATTCGCTGCGGGCACCGGTCCGGCGGGCACCGCCGGGTCGCGTTGTCAGCCACTGTGTTGCATGAGGTATGTGACATGAAAGAATTTCGGACTTACGACGATTTTGACGAAAGCGCCCTGTTTGAAGACGATTTCGACATCGAGGCGTTCATCGAATCAGCCAGTCGAAAGGATCGCCGCCGCCGCCGCCGTTCGGCCAGCAGCTATCGCGAGCTGCGTCTCGAGGAGAAGCTCCTCGGCGACGAGCTGGCGGACTGGGACAGCTACGACGACTGACCCGGATGACCGGCTGCCCACGCGGCGGGACGCCGGAACCTTTTCCGGCTAAGCTAGCCGCGTGGCCAAACCCGACGAACAATCTCGCTGGTGGGGTGAATTCGACACCCCGGCAGACCAGTGGTGCAACTGGCAGATTGGCCCGTTGTCGCTGTGGGCGCGACCGTCCGACGGCGAGTGGCGCGTCGCCTGGTTTTCGGAGCCCGATCGCCTGCTCGACCGGCTGGCGATTGCCACGCCAGCAGAGGGCGAACCCGGCGAGGACTTCGACACCACGCGTTATGCCGTCAGCGGCACGGCGCCGGGGTTGCGCCTGACGCCGCGGCTGGCCGACCTGCCGGTCGTCGTGCGTCCGGAAACGCCGCTGGCAATCCCGCCCGGTCAGAACACCGTGCTGTATGTCGGCACCAGTGTCTGGGTGCGCCTGGAGTCCCTCGGCCAGGGCGAACCGCGGCTGACCGACATACCCGTTTTTCGCCCCTCCGATACGTGGTTTGGCAGCAACACCCGCATCGGCGAGTTGTGTTACGCCAGCCGTACCAAGGCGCGCACACGCATCGATCTGCTCGGCCGGGTTCCGCACCGGGCGGTGACACCGGTGGAGCTGACCAACAATGGTGCGGACACCCTGCACATCCTGCAGCTGCGAATCCCGGTTCCGGCGCTGGGTCTGTTCGAGGCCGATCAACGCTTGTGGACTGACGGCATCCGCTTTACCCGTGAAGACGGGGTAACGACCGCCGAGTTCGAGATCGACAGTGCGGCGACCCACCTGCCCGACGATCGCACCGCGCTTGCGGCGGCGCAGGAACCGTTCACGCAAAAGTCAGTTATCGAAGTGTTTAGCGGGCTGTTCTGATGATGGATCAAATCACCGCGCTGCTCGCCGATGATCGCGTGATGCAATGGCTCCGCGTGGCGCTGATCGTCGTGGTCGGTCTCGTGCTGGCGCGGCTGGCGGCACGCATTGTCTACAGGGCGACCCACGTGCCGATGGGCGAACACCGGGCAACGCTGTTACGCCGGCTGGTTTTCTATGCCCTGCTCGTGCTTGTCGCGATGACCGCGCTGCGCGAGCTGGGCTTCAGTCTCGGCGTCGTACTCGGCGCAGCGGGTGTGCTTTCCGTAGCGCTGGGTTTTGCGTCGCAAACTTCGGCGTCGAACCTGATCAGCGGCCTGTTCCTGGTGACCGAGGCGCCATTTGCCATCGGTGACATCATCCGTGTCGGCAACCACACCGGCGAGGTGCTGTCGATCGACCTGCTGTCCGTCAAGATGCGGACCTTCGACAACCTTTTCGTGCGGATCCCGAACGAGACGCTGATCAAGAGCGAGATCATCAACATGACGCGTTTCCCGATCCGCCGGCTGGACCTGCAGGTCGGCGTGGCTTACAGGGAACATATCCCGGAGGTGCGCAAGCTGCTGATGACCTGTGCCGACGCTTACCCGCTGTGTCTTGACGAGCCCCGGCCGCTGGTGATCTTCCAGGGTTTCGGCAATTCCTCGCTCGACCTGCAGTTCTCGGTATGGATGAAGCGCGAAAACTTCCTCGACGTCAGGAATCGCCTGCCCGAACTCATCAAGGAATCGTTCGATGCCAACGGGATCGAGATTCCGTTCCCGCATATCTCGGTCTACACCGGCAGCGAAACCGCACCGTTCCCGGTGGAACTGCGTCAGCCGCCGGCCGCGCCGGAAGGCGACGACACCAACGCCTGAAGCACCGGGCGGGGTGGGTATCGCTTCCCGTCCCGGTCAAGGCTGTCCGGTGATCGTAATTGATAGATTTTTTAGAACGTTATGATCGCTTTTATCTAATTTACCAATCACTAAATTCCATTTAGACTTGAGCTATATGACGCGACGCTGGTTCGCGGCAGGCGCCTCAAAAATTCAATTCCCAGGAGTCGACTATGAAATCCCATTCAAGATTTGCGGTCGTCGCAACAGCAGCCGGACTGATATCGCTGGCTGCGATTGCCGATAACCATGGCAGCGGGTCAATGGACCCGGCCGCCAAAGGCGACGTACGCACCAACCAGTTCTGGTGGCCCGATCAACTCGACCTGTCATCGCTGCGTGACCACGACGAGCGTTCCAACCCGCTCGGTGCCGATTTCGATTACACGGCAGCCGTAGCGCAACTCGACTTCGACGAGGTCAAGAAAGACGTCGAAGCCGTGCTGACCGATTCGCAGGACTGGTGGCCGGCGGATTTTGGCAACTACGGTCCTTTCTTTATTCGCCTGTCGTGGCACAGCGCGGGCACGTATCGCACCCTCGACGGCCGCGGCGGTGCCGATGGCGGCCAGATGCGTTTCGATCCGCTGAACAGCTGGCCGGACAATGGCAATCTCGACAAGGCCCGCCGGCTGCTGTGGCCGGTGAAGCAGAAATACGGCGAGGGTCTGTCATGGGCAGACCTGATGGTGCTCGCCGGGACCGTCGGCATGGAGAACATGGGTTTTGAAACCTATGGCTTCGCGTTTGGCCGCGCCGACGACTGGGAGCCCGACCTGGTGTACTGGGGCCCCGAAGTCGAGATGCTCGCCAGTGATCGTAAGGACCGCGACGGCAACCTGCAGCGACCGCTCGGTGCCATGCACATGGGCCTGATCTATGTGAACCCGGAAGGCCCGATGGGCAAACCCGACCCGGTCGGGTCCGCGAAGAACATCCGCGTCTCTTTCGGCCGGATGGCGATGAACGACGAAGAGACCGTCGCCCTGGTGGCCGGTGGCCACACCTTTGGCAAGATGCACGGGGCGCACAAACCCGGCGACTGCGTGGGCAAGGAGCCCGGTGGCGCAACGCTCGAGGAGCAGGGCCTGGGCTGGACCAACAAGTGCGGCCGCGGTCATTCCGAAGACACGGTGACCAGTGGCCTGGAAGGTGCCTGGACGCAGGCGCCGACGCAGTGGAGCTCGCTCTACCTGAGCAACCTGCTCAACTTCGAATGGAAACAGACCCGCAGCCCGGCCGGCGCAATCCAATGGATTCCAACCGACGAATCGCTGCACACGATCGTGCCGGATGCGCACGTCGACGGAAAATTCAATCCGCCGGTCATGACCACCGCCGACCTGGCGCTGAAGTTCGACCCCGAGTACCGCAAGATCGCCGAGCGCTTTCTCGCCAACCCGGAGGAGTACCGGCTGGCATTCGCCAGGGCCTGGTTCAAGCTGACGCATCGCGACATGGGCCCGCGTGCCCGCTATGTCGGCAATGAGATTCCCCGGGAAGTGCTGACCTGGCAGGACCCGGTCCCCGAGCCGGGCTACGAGTCGATCAGCGACCGTGACCTGCGCAAGCTGGAGAAAGCCATTCAGAAATCCGGGTTGTCGGTGTCCGAGCGGGTCCGCGTGGCCTGGGCCTCGGCCGCCAGCTTCCGCGCCAGCGACCTGCGCGGCGGCGCCAACGGCGCACGCGTTGCGCTGGCGCCTCAAAACAGCTGGGAAGTGAACAACCCGGTGGAACTGCGCAAGGTGCTGGCGACGCTGAACGACATTCGTGACGATTTCGGTGCGGACAGGATCTCGCTGGCCGACCTGATCGTCCTGGCGGGTGCAACGGCCGTCGAAGAGGCAGCGGAAGATGCCGGCGTCAAAGTCGATGTACCCTTCGCGGCCGGTCGCGGTGACGCGACACAGGAACAGACCGACGTCCAGTCATTTGCCTTGCTCAAACCGGCGGCGGATGCCTTCCGGAATTACTACGACAAGGACGGAGCTTACCGGTCACCTGCCGAGATGCTCGTTGACCGTGCCGACCAGCTGAACCTGACCGTGCCGGAAATGACCGTGCTTATCGGTGGTCTGCGGTCGCTCGACGCCAACACCAACGGCGTGCAACACGGTGTGTTCACTGACGAGCCCGGGACGCTCAGTAACGACTTCTTCGTCAACCTGCTGGATATGGGCATCCAGTGGCGCAAGTCCGATGCCGAAGGTATTTACGAAGGTGTCGACAGGGATTCCGGCAAGGTTTCATTTTCCGCGACACCCGTCGACCTCATCTTCGGTTCGAACTCGGAGCTGCGGGCCGTCGCCGAAGTCTACGCCTACGATAACGCGCAACAGCGTTTCGTCGAGGACTTCGTCAGGGCCTGGACCAAGGTGATGCAGCTCGACCGTTTCGATATCTGAACTGCGACCTCCAGCCGACAGAGCCGTGGCGGTATCAACCGCCACGGCTTTTTTATCGCCTGTTCCGGCAGCGACCCGTCGCCGCTACAGCAACCAAGTCCGGTTCGCCAGCCCACCTTGCTCGTCTGACCCATCCCAGGGGTTAAAAGCCCCCATTTAACCCACCGGGGACCGCCGCGGCACCGGTCGTCGTGCGGCCATCACCGAAATCCGCGACTGAGGCCACTGGTCCAGGGGCAGGGCTCAATGGGTTTCGCGGGAATAGATGACGTCGATAGACTGGTCTTCGGCAGCGCGTGCTTCGAGGCTGATCCGGCTGTTCAGCCGGTAGCGCAGCATCAGCGAACCGATACGGTTGAACAGGCCGTAGCTGTAGCGCACATATAAATCGTTACTGACCTGCTTGCCGGCCATGATTGCGCCGGTGTCGACCGTGCTGCCGGCCGCCAGCCGCAGCTCGTCCAGCCCGACGCTGCGCCCGATCTGGTCGGTGACCATCGACGCCTGGCTCAGCCCCAACAGCAGGGCGCTTTCCCGCACCTGGTTGCCTTCCGCACGCGTCGCCGCCGACAGCGGCCGGCCGACGATCAGGTACGACAACGTGTCGGAATCCGACATGGACGGTTCCGAGTAAACGCTGGATACCGGGGACTGCGCCGTGCCGCCGAGCCGCACGCCGACGGTGACATCCTCGATGCGGCGCGTCGCCTGCACATCGAGGACCGGGTCATCGAGTGCCCCGGTAAACAACAGCGAGCCGGACTCGATATTCAGCCGCCGCCCGTAGGCCTGGAACTTGCCGTCCACCAGTTCGACCGTGCCGCGACCCTCCATCGGGCGGCCCGGTTCCGAGACCAGCTCCAGCTGTCCGGACAGACCTGTCTCCAGGCCGAAGCCGGCGAACCGGACTTCGTCGCCGAGCACCAGCTCGATATCCGCGTAAATGTCGAACAACGACGATCTGGCGGTTTCTGCACCGTCATCGCTCACCACACGGGCATCAGGCGACACCGACACGGCCTGTGGCGGCAGTTCGCGCAACCTGACCTGCGCGCGCGGTACCCGCACCGTTCCGGCAACACGCACGTGGCGGGCATCGCCACTGATCTCGAGGTCGGGCGACACCACCACTTCCAGGCCGGCCTGAGAAATGGCGGTGAACCGCTCACCGGTTAGGGTGCCACGGACCGGCCAGCCCGCCTGGCGGTCGAGGTCAATCTCGCCCTGGACCTGCACCGGGCCGTCACCGGATCGCGCGCTGCCGCTGAAGGCCAGCCGGGTACGGTCGGCCGGTTCGACATCGAGCGTTATCTCCGTCAGGCGGATTCCGACCTGGCGCAGTTCCGCGACGCCGTCGCGATAGCGCAGGTATCCCCGGACGGCCGGCTGGTCGACCGGCCCGTTCACCGACAGGTCGACGTCGATGGCGCCGCTGACGTTGGCGACACCGGGCAACAAGACTTCCAGCAATGAGGCATCGCGGGTCCCGCCCTCGATACGGGCATCGATAACCGGCGTACCCGTGCGCCACGCGGCGAGGTTGCCGGTGAGCGCGAGCCGGCCCTCGTTGGTGCCGGCCAGTGTGGCCTGCACGTCGACCCGGTCCATGGTCGCAACTGTTTCGACCCGCACGTCACGCAACGAGCGCGAACCGGTCTCCTCGTCGTCGGCATAGTGCCAGGCGAGATCGACGGCGGGCACGATGGCCACTGCCTCGAGACGCGGTTCAGCCGGCGTACCGGTCAGGCTGAACTGTGCCCCGCCGGTACCGGCAACGCGGACTCCGGGAGGCAGAAAAACGGCCAGCGGCGCGAGGCTGGCGTCGTCGACCTCGCCGTTGAAATCCAGCGCGCTGCGCGTTGCGCTGCCGCCGATACACACACTCGCAGACTCCTGCTGCCAGCAGCCGCGCTGCAGCGCTATCGATTCGCGATCAATGGAAGCCGACAATGCCTCGCGCTGACGCCACTCGACGAAGGGGGGATGGACGAGCACGCTGTCGAGCAGCTGGCCGGTCCAGCGTTCGTTTGCCCAACCGCCGGCCAGCGTCGCGCGGACCTCCGTGCCGGGCAGGGCGACCTCGATATCGACGGTGTGCTCGCCGATGTTTCCGCTCGCGGTTACGGCCGCCGCGTCAATCCGGGTTTGGCCCATCTCGATACCGCCGGCCTCGATTACCAGCCGTGACCCGGTGGTTTGCGGTACCAGCTGGCCGGTCGCCGCTATGTTCTCAATCGCGTAGCCGGGCATCCGCAGCCCGGTGCCGTTCAGCTCCAGCGCAATCTGCGGCGCCTGCAGGCTGCCGCCCACGCGACCCTTGCCAGCCAGCTTCCCGGCGAACTCGCGGCCGAGTGTGCCGAGGTTGGCGAGGTCTGCGTCATAGCGAAGGTCGAGTCGCCGCCCGGCGCTGCCAGACAGCGCGAGGCGGTTCGGTCCGCTGGTGACCTGCAGGTCGTCGAAGCGGTACAAACCGGCGTCGTGGCTGACCCGACCACGCACGCTCAGCGGTTGCTCGCGCAGCGTGCCGTTAACAACGAGCTGGTCGAAACGATACGTCAGCTTGTCGTCGGCGGATTGCCCGGCAAACAACGCACGGCCATCCAGTTTCCCGGGCCAGTCCTCGACGACCAGTGACGGGTCGAGCTGCCGCGCCACCAGCTCCAGGTTCCAGGCGGGTGAACCTGCCAGAGTGACGGTTCCGCTGGCCGTCAGCCGGCTGCCATTCGACATCAGCTCCAGCCCGTCCAGCACCATGCCGTCGCCCTCGCGGCGCAGCTCGCCGCGCAGCTTCAGGGGGTATTCCCGCACGCGGCCCTGGATATCGAGCTCGCGGGCCTCCACCAGCAGGGCGTCTCCGGATTGCTCGAAGGTCAACCGCACGCTGCCGTCGAGGTGGCCCGGGAAGTCCGGCAACAGCACTGCCGGGTCCAGCCCGTCGAGACGGACGGAAAGCGAACCGGCCAGGGCTGGCGACCAGGCGATATCGCCGCTTGCGGTAAGCGCACCCTCATTGCTGGCCAGGCGTGCATCGGCCAGCTGCAGGCCCTGCATCGTGCCCGTGCCAGAGCCCGACACGTCAGCCGTCAGCAGGCCATCGGCGGCCAGTCCGGCGGCAAAGTCCACGTCGTAGTCATCGGGGCTGCCGGCGAGAGTCACCGTCGCCCCGGTGAGAGCGATCGTTTGGTTGCCGGCCTGGAACTCCAGCCGGTCACTGCGGCTGACGAGGTCGAAGCGCGTGTTGTCCGCCAGGTTAAGCGTACCCTCCGTGACAACCTCGTATCGCCCTTGCAGACCGTGGGTCACTTCGATCCGGTCGAGCGGCCCTGAAAACGTAGCGTCACCACGATAGCCATCGCTGCCTGCAAGCCGCCAGCTGGCATTACCGTCAATCGAGATAAGGTCTCGCAGCACGATGCGGGAGCAGGCGTCGATTTGGACATCACCCACGGTTGCGCTGCCGCAGGCTATTTCGATTGTGTCGTTACGCCAGTGCCCATCCAGCGAAATATCGGTTACAACCTGGGGTGTTTCGCCCTCGACCATCAGGCGCTCGATACGGGCGTCGCGCACAAGAAGGGCCACCGGCAGACTGACGGGTGACGCCGCTTGCCCGGAATTTTCAGCGGTGAGCCTATTCCGTGGAAAAGGCGTGTAAACGACTTCTCCGATCGATACAGGCCCCAGCCAGAGTTCGCGTCGCAGCAGCCGCGCCGGATTGAGATCGGCTTTTACGGCAACATCGGTGGCAGTAACCTCGACATTGTCATTCGCATAGCGAACTGATCTGACCTCCAGCCCCGAAGCCAGCGTGCCGCGTACATCCTCGAGCTCTAGTTCGGCCACGACGCTTTGCGCGAGCGTAGCCAGCCAGTTGGCACCGCCATTCGTTTGCGTGAGCCAGTAGCCGGTGAACAACATAACCAAAAGAAGCGTCAGTAACGCTGCGACTGACCAGATCAGGATACGGCGAACGATCACAGGTCCGGCCCGAATGAAATGTGAATGCGCACCGACCGGTCGTCGCCGTTGAACGGCCTGGCCAGGTCGAACCGCACGGGACCGACCGGCGAATGCCAGCGTGCGCCGAGTCCCGCACCGGTCTGTGGCTCGAGGTCGAAATCGTCGAAAGCATTGCCGCTGTCGACGAACATCGCGATCGACCATTTCGGCTTGATGTCGTATTCGATCTCGGCGCTGGCCACCAGCCTGCCGGTGCCGCCAATGACTTCGTTATCGGCGTCTCGCGGTCCGAGTTCTTCGAAGGCGTAGCCGCGTATCGAGCTGTCGCCACCGGCGAAAAAGCGCAGCGACGGTGGCAACTCGTTAAAATCGGCTGTTGCGCTCAGGCCGGCCTCCGCACGCACGATCAGCCGGGTCTTGCCAAAGCCCCGGATCCATTTGCCCTGGGTATCCAGCCGCAAAAACGTGGTGCTCGAGCCCAGTGCGTCGGCGCTCCCGCGCACCTCCAGGAACAATCGCGAGCCACGCCGCGGACGGAGGCGATTTTCGCTTTTCGTGCGTGACCACGAAATACCGGGTATCACCAGTGTGGTGCGGTCACGCTGGTCGCTGATGGTGAACTCTTCGACCAGCAGTTCCAGGAAACGGTTTTCACGCCAGTTGCCCGGCCGCTCCTTGATGCGGCGAATGCCGAGCTGGTAGGCATCGCTGCGGCTGGAGTCGGTGTTTTCATGCTTGAAGCCGCCGTCGAGACTGATCCAGTCGGTCTTGGGATCGCCCCGCGGCCGGCGATAGTTTGCGCTGAGCTCGGTAATGACCGGTGACATCAGCAGGTTCACGCCGAATTGCCGGCCCCGCCGATCGAGCCGCCGGTCGTTGTAGCCTGACCTCAGCCGCGCGCCGGTGTTGGTCGAGTAGCCGATACCCGCGGTGTACAGCCGTCGCTTGCCGGGCGAAAGCCGCACCCGCACCGGGATTTGTCCGTCGGCACGCTGCGCAGTCAGCGACTCGACCTGGATCCGCTCGAAGTAATCGCTGCCGGCCAGCGCCGAATAGAGTTCCGCCAGCAGGTTGCTGTCGAAGGGCTGACCCCGGCGGTAGGGCAGGTAGCCCTCGACCAGGTCCGATTCGAGTACGTCCTGTTCGAACCGGGTGTCTCCGAAGGCATAACGTTGGCCGCTGTCGATTTCCAGGACGATATCGGCAGCCAGCTGCTTCGGGTGCACGAGGATCTCGTGCCGTAAAAGCCGGGCGTCGGCATAGCCGCGCCGTGACGCGGTTTCCATCAGCGCCTGCTTGAGATTTTCGTAGTGGTCGTGCCGCAATGGCTGTCCGCGTTGCAGCGGCGACGCGGCAATGATCCGCCGGAACGGCGGATCCTGTGTCGCGGCGCCAGTCAGGGAAACCGACAGCTCACGCACGATGACGGGTTCGCCGGGTGTGACCTCGTAGACTGCCTGCCAGCAATCGTCGCGGCTGTCTTCGAGCCGTGCGCGTATCGTTGCCCCGTAATGCCCGTAGGCACGCAGCGCCTCTTCGATCTCGCCTCGCCCTTCGCGCAGCAGCCGGCGGACCCGCCATTCGGGCGTGCTGCAGTTCTCGTCATCCAGCGCGAGGTGCGCCAGCGCATTGCCCAGCAGCGGTTCCTCCAGCCCGTCGATGCGCACCCCTGCCCATGCCGGCGCAGCAAGCGTCAGCACCGTCACCATCAGGACCAGTCGCAGGAACAGGAGCATCTCAAGAGAACTCATACCTGCAGGATAACGCAACGCCCTTCAATTCCGTGACAGTGACCTAACTGCCGATCCAGCACCGAATTCGGTGACAGTGACGCTGAATCTGCGGTATCCGGAGCGCCCGGGACCGGAAAACAGCACCTGGCGGCTGGTGGGTCACTGTCACGAAATTTCGGAGGTGTAACCGGGTTGGTCCAGCCAGGTGCTTCAAATCAGGTCACTGTCACGAAATTCACGGTCACCGAATTCGGGCGGATTGGACCTGGGTGCTGTCGGCGGTGGTGGCAGTCCACGCGAGGACGAGAGAGTCGCCGTCGACTTCGAGCTGGGGAAAGCCCGAGGAGCGGCTGACGCCGGTTTTCGCGACGACGTGCACCGGGCCGGGTCGGCCCTGCGGGCTGACGAAGCGCAGGGCGATCTCACCGTCGCCGTTTTCGTCCTTGCGCAGCCAGCTCACCGCGGCATCGCCGTCGTCGAGCAGCACCACATCGACGCGGCCGATCGCGCCCGCACCGTCTATTTCAACGGCCGGGCCGAAGCTTCTTGCGTTATCGGCAGAGCGGGCAAAGCGAACGGCAGGCTGATCGTGTGCACCGGTGAACCAGGCCACCACGGCATCGTTACCTTGCCGTGCCAGCGCGGGGCCATTGACCGGGCAGCCGGCGATTTCCCAGCCGTCATCGGCAACCGCGGCACCCGGTCCCCATTGGCCGTCCTGTACGCCGGCCACATAAATGTCGCGGATCTCGTCGGCCGTACGGTCGCGATACACCGCCACCGGTCCGCCCGATCCGCTGACCACATCCGTCTGGCAGCAGTCGCACACGACATCGTCGACCAGGTCGGACCGCAGGATCTGACTGGCCGGACTCAGGACAGCGGACCGCAATGTCATGTGTCCGTGACCACCATCGTGACCGCTGTCTGCTCCGTGACTGTCAGGCGCACCGGGTTCGTCGACGCCATCTGCTGCCATGTTGCGGCCGTCGAGCCAGAGCGCGCCGACCCCGCTCTGCCACGGGAACAGGCTGACGAAACCGTGCTCGGTACGGGTGTCGTCGAGATGCGGCGTAACCGGTTCCGACCAGGTCTTGCCGGCATCGGTTGATAGCGCAATGACGACGTCATAGGAATAGGTTCCGCCGGAACTCTTCGCCAGCCAGTGCGCCGCCCACAGCGAATCGTCCATCGGCACCACCGACGGGAAGTCCGCCCAGTTGACGAACCAGTTGTCGCCGCGGGCCACCGTGTGAGGCAGCTGCCACGCCGATTCGCCCAGCACCGCGTAACGCAGTTCGACGGCGTCGTTGTCCACCGGCTGCAGCCAGCTCAGCACCACGGTGCCGCCGGGACTTCGGGCGAGGTGAGGCTGGGCGCTGCCCGGGCCGGCTTCGAGCGGGAGCGGCGCGAAGGCCGGTGTCCGCGATTCGCAGGAAACCAGGACCAGGCAAAGCAGCAGGACAATAGCGCGCATTGGAACATTGTATTCCTGCCTGTCGGGCCGCGTTGAGATACCGGCAGACCGGGCTCGAAACGCTGTCAGCACCGGTGTGCCGGAGCACCGGGCAGAATCACGCCGGCCAGCCCGAATCGCGTTAGAATCCGCCATCGGTAACCCAGAGGTCCTCCATGTCTTTGAGCGTGATTGTCCTGGCCGCCGGCCAGGGTACCCGGATGAATTCCCGTCTGCCCAAGGTGTTACAGCCGCTGGCCGGGCGACCCATGCTGGCCCACGTGCTCGACACCTGCGCCGCGCTGGGCGCGGGCGGGGTCCACGTGGTGATCGGGCACGGGGCAGACGAGGTCCGGGAGGCCTTTGCCGACAGCGAGGTGACCTGGGTCGATCAGACCGAGCAGCTGGGCACCGGGCACGCGGTGGCCCAGGCGCTGCCGGGCTGCACCGATGACGACATTGTCGTGGTGCTCTATGGCGATGTGCCGCTGGTTCGCCCCGGCACGCTGAAGCAACTGGTCGCGGCCGCCCGGGCCGATCATCTTGCGGTCCTGACCGCGAAGCTCGACGACCCGTCGGGTTATGGCCGGATCGTGCGCGACAAGCGCCGGCGGGTAATTCGCATCGTCGAGGAAAAAGACGCCAGCGAGTCAGAGCGCGAAATTTCCGAGATCAACACGGGCCTGATTGCCTGCCCGGTACGGCTGTTGCGTAAGTGGGTGTCGCAGCTGTCAGCGAACAACGCACAGAAAGAGTATTACCTGACCGACGTGATCGGCATGGCCGTGCGTGACGGGTTGAACGTGCAGGCCACCCAGGCCACATCGAAAAACGAAACTCTGGGCATCAACGACCGCCGCCAGCTCGCCGAAGTGGAAGCGGTGCTGCGCCGGCGTAACGCCGAGGCGCTGCTCGATGCCGGGGTGACGTTGATCGATCCCGCACGGGTCGATGTGCGTGGCACGCTGGTCTGCGGCCGCGATGTCACTGTCGATGTCAACGTGGTGTTCGAAGGCGAGGTCAAGCTCGACGACAACGTGGTCATCGGCCCCAACTGCTACATCCGCGATTCGCAGATCGAACAGGACAGTGTCGTGCATGCCAATACGCTCATCGACAGCGCGCATATCGGACCACGCTGCAATATCGGGCCGTTTGCCCGGGTGCGACCGGAAACCTATCTCGGCAGCGAGGCGCGTATCGGAAACTTTGTCGAAGTGAAAAAAAGCGCGATCGGAAAGGGCAGCAAGGTGAGTCATCTCACCTACATAGGCGATGCCACCATCGGTGCCAACACCAACGTCGGTGCCGGCACCATCACCTGCAACTACGACGGCGTAAACAAGCACCGCACGAAGATCGGCAGCGATGCGTTTATCGGCTCCGGCGTCGAGCTGGTTGCACCGGTCGAAGTCGGCGACGGTGCCACCATCGGCGCCGGCTCCACGATCACCAAAGATGCACCGGACGGCAAGCTGACCGTTTCCCGATCACGGCAAACAACCATCGACGGCTGGAAACGGCCGGAAAAAAAGGCAAAATGAGACCTGTGCCATCGTCACCGGCCGGCGTGCGCCCCAGGATGGCTGAACGAATCCAGGTAATGAATGTATGTGCGGAATAGTTGGAGCCGTCGCCGAACGTAACGTGATCCCCGTGCTGATCGAGGGACTGCGGCGGCTGGAATACCGTGGCTACGATTCGGCCGGCCTGGCCGCGTCAAACGGCGCCGATGCGCTGATGCGCGTGCGTGCCGTCGGCAAGGTGCAGAAACTCCAGGATGCGCTCGACGCCGATCCGATCCTGGCGCATCGCGGCATTGCCCACACCCGCTGGGCGACCCACGGCGAACCCAACGAGACCAACGCGCATCCGCATTTTTCCGACGACCGCATCGCGGTCGTGCACAACGGCATCATCGAGAACTACGAATCATTGCGCGAGGAACTGCGCAATGCCGGTTACCGCTTCAGCTCCGATACCGATACCGAAGTCGTCGCTCACCGCATCAGCTACAACATGAAGTCGGCCAGTTCGCTGGTCGAAGCGGTCAGGAAGACGATCGCCGAACTCGAAGGCGCTTACGCGCTGGCGGTGATCGCCAAGGACGATCCCGACTGCATCGTTGTCGCGCGCGCCGGCTGCCCGGTGGTGCTGGGCCTGGGGATTGGTGAAAACTTTGTGGCGTCCGACGTGCAGGCACTGCTGCCGGTCACCCGCCAGTTCATTTTTCTGGACGAAGGTGACGTTGCCGAAGTTCGTCGGGAAACGTACCGGATATTCAATGCGAGTGGCGACACGGCCGAGCGCCCGATTGTCGAGAGCGACATCAGTGCTGACGCCGTCGAGCGCGGCGATTACCGGCACTATATGCTCAAGGAAATTTACGAGCAGCCCCGTGCGGTCAGCGAAACGCTGGAAGAACGCATCGCCAACGGCCACGTGCTCGACGCCGCCTTCGGTCCTGCCGCAGCTGAAGTCTTCGACCGGGTGAAAGCCGTACACATCGTCGCCTGTGGAACCAGTTATCACGCCGGCATGGTGGCGCGTTACAACATCGAGCGGTTGTGTCGCCTTCCGTGCGTGGTCGAAATCGCCAGCGAATACCGCTACCGCGAGCCGGTCGTGCCCGCCGACACGTTGTTCGTCACCATTTCCCAGTCGGGTGAGACCGCCGACACGCTGGCCGCGCTACGCATGGCCAAAAAGCTCGGCTATGTGTCATCGCTGGTCATTTGCAACGTGCCCGAAAGCTCGCTGGTGCGTGAATCCGACCTGGTGCTGATGACCCGCGCCGGCCCCGAGATCGGGGTGGCCTCGACTAAGGCGTTCACCACTCAGCTAGCCGCGCTGCGGCTGCTGACCCTGGTGCTGGCGCGCCGTAACGGTTTGAGCCGCGACAGCGAGGCAAAACTGACCCGGCTGCTGCAGCACGTACCGGCCCTGATCGAGTCCGCGCTGCACCTCGACGGCGCGATGCAGAAACTGGCCGAGCGTTTCGCCGACAAGCACCACGCGTTGTTCCTCGGCCGCGGCACCCAGTTCCCCATCGCGATGGAAGGCGCGCTGAAGCTCAAGGAGATTTCCTACATCCACGCCGAGGCCTACGCCGCCGGCGAGCTCAAGCACGGTCCTCTCGCGCTGGTCGACGAAGACATGCCCGTCATCGCCGTCGCCCCCGACAACGCCTTACTGGAAAAACTGAAATCCAACCTGCAGGAAGTCCGCGCCCGCGGCGGCCAGCTCATCGTCTTCACCGACCCCAACACCGGCTTCACCGAAGACGAGCAGACTACCGTCATCACGTTGCCCGAAGCCGTCGCCGACTCGCAGGCGCCGCTGGTCTACACCGTGCTGCTGCAGCTGTTGTCCTACCATGTCGCCGTGCTCAAGGGCACCGACATCGACCAGCCCCGCAACCTCGCCAAGTCCGTCACCGTCGAGTAGCTACCGGAGAAGAAAAAAGCGGTTGTGTCGAACCAATAGAGTTTGGAAATAGCCGCATAGTTTGGAAACAGGACACTAAAGTCTGGAATTAGTCGTGAGTAGCAACTGGCGGGACCGCTGAATACGCCGTCAGGGGCCAAGCTGGGTGCCGACAGTAGAAAATGCGCAAAATAGACTTCTGCTGCTCCCCGAAAAGCCGACGTTTATATTTTAAGATGGACGACCGGTTGTGGCCGGACAGAGTCGGATGAGGGAGCGGTGACAAGCTCTCGGGGACGGCTGAGCAGCTTTCGACAGCGGTCGGTCGCAGTCGGTTCTCGACCTAGTCCTCTGCGGCCGTCCCCTTTTCAGACGGGCTGGAGACACTTCGCTGCGTTGCGGCAATCGGGCGCCTGGCGACCCGTTGCCGTCATACGCTCAGACACCGATCTGATTCGTAGGAGCGCCTTCCAGGCGCGATTGCGAATACGTTGCGCTCTTGCTATCGCGGCTGGAAGCCGCTCCTACGTCGCAAGTCCGACGGCAGGAGTTGGCCGTGCCACGCCTGTCGGAGGCGTGATTTTCGAGCCGCTTTAGCGACAGCTAGACTGCGTCAAGCCGCCGTTCGGTTGTCCAGTCGAGGAGGTACGGGGCGGTTGACCGCTTTGCCGCGCAATCGCGCCAGCCTGCTGCAACGCAGCACAATGAGGGCTCCCGACCCACTCCGGTCGTTCGCCCTCTTGCGGCCTCCGCGGAGGCGCTCGCTAGACTCAGTCTAACGTTTCCGCGGAGGTGCAGAGCACGACTGAGTCCTCCGCCGCCGTCTCATAACAGCCGCGATTCTCCACCGGCCGAGAACCTCGGAGCAGCCCTTTCGAGTTTTTCAGGCCATCTGCTATGCCAATAAAAGTTACGCTGCCCGAGCAAACTTGTTCTACTTTGAACGCAGGTCGCTGGCGTCACAAGTCGTTCGGCGTGAATTCCGCCTTAAGGGGTAAATCTTGAGCAGTC
Organism: Gammaproteobacteria bacterium; assembly: GCA_024638445.1. Lineage (GTDB taxonomy): Bacteria > Pseudomonadota > Gammaproteobacteria > Steroidobacterales > JABDKV01 > JABDJB01. The sequence goes on from JAHEKH010000053.1 coordinate 18,245, forward strand.
GAATAGGTTTTATTATCAACCGCATTCGTGAACGTCTGTGGGTGCGGCCACTTGCCTTCTGTATCGTCTCCCTTGGCGGTGTTTTTTTGGCAAAGGTTCCGGATCAATACAACCTAGGGCCGAGCCTTCCGGTAATTACCCCCGACTCTATAGAGGCGTTGCTGACTGTTGTCGCTGCGAGTATGTTGGTCATTGCAACGTTCGCGGTTGCGTCGATGGTATCGGCATACGCATCGGCCGCTGGAAACGCGACACCGCGCTCTTTTCCATTGGTCGTCGCTGACGACGTCTCTCAGAACGCCCTATCGGTGTTCGTGGGCGCCTTCATATTTAGCCTGATTGCGCTCGTGGCTCTAAAAAACCACTACTACGAGCAGGCGGGGCACTTCTCACTTTTTGTTCTGACCTTATTCGTTTTTACCTGGGTCATTGTCACCTTCGTCAGGTGGGTCGACACAATCGCCAGGCTAGGCCGGCTTGGAACCACCATTGACAAAGTAGAGGCGGCAACTGCGGGAGCCCTTCAAAGCCGTAAACTTAATCGCAATCTTGGTGGCGTGCCGGTTTCCGAGTCGATAAACAAGGGCACTCCGATACCGCCAACTGAGGTAGGCTATC
>JAHEKH010000156.1 GCA_024638445.1 Gammaproteobacteria bacterium
CGGCACCCGCCCGGTAGCGGCTCCGGCGATGCGGTTGTTGTTCGGCCCGTCGTTCCGGCGTGACGCCGAGCAGCGGCGACGCTGGCACCGCGAAGTGCTGGCTAACAACCGGACCGGCATCGTCCGCGCTGCTGCCGGGGTCAGGCAGCGTGCCGGCCTGCTGGACCAGATCGCCGAGATCGACCTGCCAACGCTGATCATCGCCGGCGAAGAAGACCACACGATGCCGGTGTACCGCTCGCGCCAGATGCAGGAACGCATTGCCGGCTCGGAGCTCGTGGTCATACCGGGCGCCGGGCACAACTGCTGTCTCGAGGCCCCGGACCTGGTCAACAACCACCTGCTGCGATTCCTCGGCTGACCGGTTCAGGCTGAGCACCCGCCCGCCCGGAAATATGACCAAGGGGTGGGTGCAGGGGTGGTCCGACCCCCCATCCCCGTTCGCGTCTATTGTAATTCCTTCTGGCTGCAGGGTGTCAGAGAGGGATTCCCCACCTTACAGAGTTTGTAAGTTTGCATTCCATTGGGCTGCCGCACGCGGCAGCGCACAGGCCGGCAAGCCGCCTGTCATGTGCATTACCCGGGCCTTCTGACTTCCGCCGTCAGGGAATCGGCAACACCGGTCGGCCGGCATTCAGGCTGCGGCACAGGTATGCGGCCTTACCGGCATCGCCGTCGGCAAAGGCCGCCTCGGCGCGCTCATAGTGCCGCCACAGCCGGTCACCGGAATTGTCGAGCGGCACCAGCGAGTACCAGCCCAGCTCCCCTGCAGCAATGTTGAGGCGCACCGCGAGGCATTCGCGCCGGGCCTGACCGTCTGCCGATCGCGACGGCTGCAGGATCGGGGCAAGCTGCGCAACGTCGGTAACGTATTCGCCAAACAGCGGAAAACCGAGCAGGGCGTCGAGGTCCTGCACCGGCGGCCGTGGACAGCCGGCGGTTTCGGGGAGCTGGCACAACCAGTAGCGCGGTCCCTGCGGTGCCTGTACCGGGTCATCCAGCACAAAAGGTAATTCATCGGGCGTTACGAACACCGGCGTGGTGTAGGTCTGGTCCGGTGGTCCATCGACTCCGGGAAAAACCAGCTCGACCATGTAGCCACGCCAACCCTCTGCCGGCTCTTCGAGCTGCACCTGCCAGCTGCCCGGCGCCTGCATCTTTAGCGCCGAAGACGTCCAGGCGGTGCCGATCGTCTCGAGACGGAAATCGCGGGTCTTTTCGTTGGTCGCCTGCCACAGGGTGGCCGACTTGGCCGGCGGATCGCTCTGGACTTCCAGCAATGTCCCGTCGAGCTGCCATTCAACCGACGGACGCGGGGTGCCGGTCAGCACGGTGTTGTACCAGGCCAGGATTGCATCGAGCGCCTCGAACAGGCCGTTGGTGAGGCCGTGATCGGTATTGGGAAGCTGGCGCACCAGCGTTTCGCCCGGCAACCCGCCAACATAAAACTGCGCGGCGTCGGGCAGGAAAAACTGGTCGCCCGTCGAGTTGAGCACCAGCTTCGGAATATCGAGTGTCGCGACGTAGCTGAACGGATCAACGATATCGGCCAGCCAGCGTCCCTCGGGAGAACGCACCTGCCTGACGATTTCGTAATCCTCATAGTCGTGGATCGCGTCGGCGTAAAAACCATACGCCTCCCAGTGGCGTTCGATCTGGACCGGCATGTTGAGGATGTCGAATACCCCCGGTGCCGCCGCGCGCACCCGCGGATCGACCGCGGCGACCAGCCAGGCGGTGGCGCCGCGCTTGGAAAAACCGGTGACGACAAAATCGTCGATGGTCACACCGTCGACCGACCCGTTGACGAATTCCTGCACCGCATCCATGCCGCGGACCGATGCCTTGGTCATCGGCAGGTAGGCCGCCCATTCCGCATCACCCGTGCTGGCCGCGCGGCTCCAGCTGTAGGCAACCAGCGCGTCCTCTGAAATAGCATCGGGCTGATCGGAAAAGAGCAGCGGCTGGTTGGGTATCTGTGATACCGCGGCCAGCACTGAACCCGAGTTGCCCGCGATCGTTGCGGCCAGCGCCAGCAGTAACGGATCGACCGTGTCCAGCGGATCGCTGCCGCCGTCGATCAGGACCACCGCCGTCTGTGTCGTAACCTCATCCGGCACCACGATATTGACCTGGTGGGTCCACAGCGTGCGGTCCACTTCAGACTCGCTGCGCCATTCCAGGGAATCGACCAGCAGGCTGTACAGCGTGTACCCCGGAAAGTCCTGGGTATCGGTGAGCTCCCAGGCGTAGGCCGGGTCGGGTGAGAAAACGTATTCCTCGAGTGCAGTGACCTGGCCCTTTTCCGCGCCGTAAGCGCTGTAGCTGAAGGTCACGAGAAACGCAAAGACAGATCCGGCTGCGATAGCCAGACAATATCGCCAGAAAATATTCATGATGCCTCCACTCAGGGTGCGCAGATATTCGGCACGCCGCTCGGGCCCGGCGGCAGGAAGAACTGGCTTTCCATCACCGCCAGGTCGGGAAACGTCACGAAGCCACTGCCATCGAGATCGGCGAGCGGATCGGAGGTAAAAAATGCTGCCTCCATGACCGCAAGGTCAGGAAAAGTCACGAAACAGTCGTTATCGAAATCGGCATCGCAGGCGTTGCCGAACCCATCCAGGTCCGTATCCGTCTGCAGCGCGTTCGCAACCATCGTGCAGTTGTCGGCGATTGAAGCAACGTCGTCACCGTCGGGCTCGAGCAGCCAGTCGCCGGGCCCCGATGCGACCTCGCCGATTCCCAGCGCATCCGTGCTCACGCTCCAGGTCGCAAAGCTGATGTCGACAACGACCGTCAGCTCGATCAGCCCGAAGACTCCGCCATCGAAGGTCCCGGAAAACACGATACTGCCACCGCTCAGCTCCGCGGCCCCATCCGTCGTGACTAACGCCGACTCGATAGTGCTGTCGCCGGGCCCCACCGCGACGCCCTGCGCTGCGATTCCATAGTCGATGATATCCGCCGGCCCGAACGTCGAGCCCGGCTGCGACGCGGCATCGTCCGCAGTCAGGTATCCCGAGATCCTCTCTCCCGGCCCGATGCCGATGAGGCCACAGGCCAGTGCATTGCAATCACTGATTTCGCCCTCGAAGTCCCAGGTCCTGGCCTCGGCCATCCCGGAAACAAGAATGAGTCCAGCCAGCATTCCGCAAAGAACACGCATCGTACTCTCCCCCAGATTTTCCCAAAGTGTAGTCGACAAAACCGTGTCCAACGCCCCATTAGTCACTCTATCCCGACCCGACTCCTGCATAGCCCCGCGAAATCCGGAAATAAAACAAGCAAGAGGCACCGATTATTCAGCCGCGCCCCCGCTGATCGATCGAGCTGCCGCACGGACGTGCACATGCTCAAACCCGATAACCGTAGGACTTGTTCTTTTGCTTCGCCTTGCTTATTGCATGCGAACGGTAAGTATCACGGCGAAAACGCGGTTGGCGGCGAGGTCGAGTTGCGCGTTATTGCCGTTGACGTTATCACCCAGGTCAATGGTGCGGGTCGCGCCGGTGTAGCTGCCGGCATCGGCATCGACCGGCGCGGTCACTGCATCGCCATCGCCGAGCGAGGTACCGGCGCCGTCGACCTGGCTGAAGATCGCCGACTCGTCACACACACCGCCGGGGCAGACAGCCGTCGAAACCAGCGTATTGTCGATACGCATCGTGCCGGCCTGGTACTCAAACAGCGGGTCGAGCGGATCCTGCAGCGCCGTATCTGCGAGCAGGCCCTGCGGGTTATCGACATACAGCAGAAAACGAAATGGCAGGCCCGCTGGCAAGGTGCTGACGTCGGCGATGGGCGTTCCATCGAGCTGAAAGGCCTTCTTCACGATGACCCGCGCCAGCGAAACGGAAAAATTGGCGGCAAACTCAGAGGTATTGTTACTTGCATCAGTCGCGGTAGCGGTCAGCTGATCGCCATCGTCGATGCCGGCGACAGTCAGCGTGCCGGCAAAATTGCCGCTCCCATCGGCCGTGAGGACTCCCAGGTACCGCTCGCCTTCGCCATAGATGTCAGCACCATCGCTGTCGGCTTCGAAGAACTCCACCCGGGCTCCCGCGAACAGCGGTTGACCCGGCGCACTGCCGACATAGCCGGCCACCGTCAGCTCAGTGCCATTGATCACCGCGGACACCAGGACCGGCGTGTCCATTCCGGAGTTGGGAAGACTGGCGTTCTTGGCGCCGTCATTCGCCGTGGGCCCGTCGCCGTCGATCGAAATCACCGCAGACAGGTCGATGCCGCGAAACGCATTGTCGTGGATTGCGTTGCCGGATATCAGGTTTCCGGTCGGGGCGGCGGCGCCGTTGTTGTATAGCAACACGCCGTGCTTGAGGTTGTGAGCAATCGTATTCGCCTCATTCAATCCGGTGCCGCCGACCGTGTTGTCATCAGCCTCGCGAATGCGTACACCATTCAGGGTGTTCGGGATGGCGGTGCCCGCTGCATTGACGCCGATGAAATTGCCGATGACCGAATTGCCTGTTGCCCCTGCGCCGATAATGGATACGCCGTTGCCCGCATTGCCGGCAACGAGGTTGGGCTCACCCGCGGCGGCCCCGCCCACGATGTTGCCGGGCTGGCCCGCGATCGACAGGCCGTTGGCGCCGTTTGCCGCCGGCCCGGTGCCTGCTGCATCAGTGCCGATATAG
>JAHEKH010000157.1 GCA_024638445.1 Gammaproteobacteria bacterium
GGCTGTGCTGGCCCGCGATCGGGCCGCGGCAGCTGTCGCGGATACGAGTGAGAGCAGGATATTGCGCCAGCTCGCGCTGGACAGCCGCCTGCGCTTTGCAGATGCCTGGCCTGGGGATTCGCGTACGCCGCCGGTATTGCTGGACGCGGCAGAAACCTTGTTCGCGTCGCAGGACCTGGACAACGCCATTGTCGTGGCCACCCGGGCACTCGACTACGCCGACAGCCTCGAACCGGCTCAGCGGCGGACCGCCTGGGTGGTGCGGGCGCACGCCCGTTTCGAGCAGGCGGATTTTGTTTCCGCCGAAGCGGCCTATCGTTCGGCGTTGCTGGACACCGGCCCGTCCGATGCACTACTGGCGGAACTTCAGGAACGCCTCGCTGCTTCGGTGTACGAGCAGGGCCGGCTGGCCCGCGAGACCGGCGAACTGTCCGCCGCTGCCGGTCATTTCATGCGCGTGGAACAGCTGGGTTTTCCTAACACCGCCACACCGATAGCGGTGCACGACGCGGCCGCGGTGTTTATCGAGCTGAAGGACTGGTCTGCGGCTGCGACGACTCTCGTAGCCTTTCGCGACCGCTACCCGGGCCACGAGCTCGGTCACGATATCGCCGAGCGCCTGACCGGTGTTTACCTGGAAGGCGGTCGTCCCCTGGATGCGGCTCGCGAGCTGGCCGCAATAGCACAGCGCGCCGATGCGGGTACGGCAACGGCGGCACGCTGGCAGGCGGCGGCACTCTATCGCGACCACGGCGACCGGGCCCGAGGCCTGGCAATGCTCGAAACCCTGGCCGGATCGCCTTCGACGCCGGCCGACGAGGCGATGCGCGCGCGCGAGCAGCTGCTTGCCGCCGCTCTGGAAGACGGCAATTCCCATTCGGTTACCGCCTGGCGTGAGGCCATCATTCGCGCCGATTCCGCCGCCGGCGAAACCCGCAGCGACTACAGCCGCACGCTGGCGGCACAGGCTTCACTCGAACTGGCTACACCGGTCTTCGAGGCTTTTGAATCGATGGCCTTGACGTTGCCGCTGGAGCGCAGCGTGCCGGCCAAGAAGCAGGCCATGGAACGGGCGCTGGCCGCCTACGAACGCGTGGCCGGTTACGGCATTGACGGCACCAGCACTGCGGCGACCTATCGCATTGCCGAGTTGTATCGCCAGTTCGGCGCCGCGCTGATGGATTCCGAGCGTCCCGAGCTCGATGAGCTGGCGCTGGAAGAGTACGAGTTTTTGCTCGAGGAGCAGGCCTTTCCCTTCGAAGAGAAGGCCATCGAGATTCACCAGGTCAACGCGGCGCGTGCCGCATCGCTGGTGTTCGACGAGTGGGTGGCGAAGAGCTACCGGGCGCTGGCGGCCCTCATGCCGGCGCGTTACGACCGAGGAGAATTACGTGAAAGCCTGGTTTCCCAGTTCGATTAGAGTCGCCTGTCTCGGCAGTCTCATCGTGGCCGGGTGCGCCACGACCGGCGCTCCCGAGCCGCGGTTACGCGGTTTCGACGACGCCCTGTCGGCCATGCAGTCGACGGACTTCGGGCGCGCCGAGGGATTATTGGTAAGTATCAACGAGCGTGAGCCCGGTCACGCCGGCGTGTGGGCCAATCTCGGTATCGTACTGTCTCACCTCGAACGCGAGAGCGAGGCCGTGGAGGCACTGGAACAAGCCATCACACTGAACCCGGGACTGGCGCCGGCCCACAACGAACTCGGCGTGTTGCATCGTCGCGCCGGCCGGCTGGCTGAAGCCGAGACGGCGTATCGCAACGCGTTGGAATCCGATCCCGGGTACGCCGGTGCACATCGCAACATCGGCGTTCTTTACGATCTTTATCTCGGTCAGCCCGGCAAGGCGCTGGAACACTACCAGCGTTATCTCGAGCTCAGCGCAGGCGACGAACAGGTCGAGCGCTGGATCGCCGAGCTGGAACGGCGTGTGACGATCAGGGAGGCGCGCAACCGGTGAACCGCAAGGCATTTTTCGTCACCTTGTTACTCGTCGCAGTAACCGCGCAGGCGGACGACACCGACGAGCCGATACATGTCGACCTGGATACGACAACCATCAAGGCGAGCAAGGAGCTGCCCAGCGTGATGGCCGTCGTGCCGTGGAAGCGTGCCCTGCCGGCCGGTCTGGGCGGGCGGCCCGAGCAGAGCCTGGTTGACAGCGTACTCAAACCGCTGGACCCGGAAGTATTTCGACTACAGCAGGATTTTTACCGGCAGCTGTTCACTGCCAAAACGTCATCGCCCGACAGCGACGACAAGACTCAACGGGAGAAAGAGTAATGGAAGTTTATGACGCGGTAGTCCGCTTCTTCCAGGAAGGCGGGGTGTTTATGTACCCCATTGTGATCGTGCTAGCGATAGGCGCAGCCATCGCCATGGAGCGCTTTGCGTACCTGAGCGTGGCCGGGTCCAGCAGCCGCCGGATCTGGAAAAAAATCACCCCGCTGCTTCAGGCCGGCAGGCTGAAAGAGGCGGCCGACGTGGCGCGGGATTCTGGCAGCGCTATCGGCAATGTGCTGACCTATGGCTTCGAACGCATCAAGACGGCGCGCCGTCGCGATGATGTCGAAAAAGCGCTGGAGGAAAGCATGCTGGAGGTGATGCCGCGGCTGGAGAAGCGCACGCATTACCTGGCGACTTTTGCCAACCTGGCGACGCTGCTGGGGCTGCTGGGCACCATCATCGGCCTGATCCGGGCGTTCACCGCGGTGGCCGCGGCCAGTCCGGCCGAAAAGGCCGACATGCTCAGCGCCAGTATCTCGGTGGCGATGAACACAACGGCATTTGGCCTGATGGTGGCTATTCCGCTGCTGCTCCTGCACGCCGTGCTGCAGACAAAAACGACTGAGCTCATCGATGGTCTCGAGATGGCATCGGTCAAGTTTCTCAACACCGTGACTGAAACCGGCAACCGCAAGGCGGCGCCCGCGTGAGACACCGCTGGCGCAGGATGCGCAGCAAGGATCCGGCGGAACTGAACATCACCGCCTTCATGAACCTGATGGTGGTGCTGGTGCCGTTCCTGCTGATTACCGCCGTGTTCTCCCGCATGGCGATACTCGAGCTGACCCTGCCGGCCGACGGCGTCGCGGGCGACGAACCGCCCCTGTTCGCCCTCGAAGTGATCCTGCGCAGTGACCGTGTCGATCTCAACGACCGGCAGAGCGGGCCGCTGGCCAGCCTGCCGCACGCCGACGGCAAGCCTGACCTCGAAGCGCTGTCGAATTACCTGCAGCGGATCAAGCAGCGTTTTCCGGATGAGACGGCAGCCACGCTGCTGCTCGAGCCGGACATTTCATACGAACAGATCGTCGATGTCATGGATGTCGTGCGGGCTGTGGCGATCGAGGGTGAGCGCCGGATGGAGCTGGTCGAGCTTTTCCCGGCAATCTCCATCGGCGATGCACCGGCTGCACCGGCGATTGCCGCGGTAGGGGAACGCTGATGGCAGCGATGTCGCCCCGCGCCCGGCGGATGATGGAAAGACACAAGCGCCGGGAAAAGAAAACCGGTTTGCACCTGGTGTCGCTGATGGACATCTTCACGATCCTGGTGTTCTTCCTACTGGTTAATTCCACGGAGGTGCAGACCCTGCCCAGCGGCAAGGAAATCGACATGCCGGAATCGATCGCGCAGACACAGCCACGCCAGACGCTGGTTGTGACGATCAGCCGGGACCGGGTGCTGGTGGAAGGCGAACCGGTGATGAGCATTGCCGAAGTGCTCGAAAGTGATTCAGCAGTGCTGGCGCCGCTGCGCCGGGCGCTCGACCTGAAACGTTTGCCGGAAGCCGACCCCGCCAACACCGAAGTGACCATCATGGGTGACAAGCAGCTGTCTTACCGGGTGCTGCGCAAAGTCATGAGCACCTGCGCGATGGCCGATTATGAAAGAGTTTCGCTCGCCGTCATGCAGCGGGCCCCGGCGAAGGCGGACGGCTGACGATGGTGCGCAGCTACACGCTCAGCTGGACTTTGCTGGAGCAGGACGACCAGAAGTTCCGCCGGGTGATGCTGTGGACGTTGGGCGTCACGGCAGTGCTGAGCATGCTGCTCACCGCGTTGCCGTTACGTGACCGTTCGACGCTGGCACCACCGGAGCTGCCGCCGCGCATGGCGAAGCTGCTGCTGGAGCCGGAACCGGTGCCAGAGCCGCCGGAACCGGTAATCAAACCGGAACCCGAGCCGCAGCAGCCGGTCGAGCGGGTGGTGGAGCGGAAACCGAGACCGCAACCCGTGGTAGAGCTACCGGTGCCTGAACCGGCGCCGGCACCGCGGGAAGCGGCACGCGAACGTGCCGAAAAAGCAGGCGTCATGGCCTTTGCGGACCAGCTCGCGGACTTGCGGCAGGCGGCTCCGGACGATTCCCTGCGTAACGAAACCCGTGAGGCCGCAACCGGCGACGGCATCGCGCAACGGGCGCTGGTGACCACGGCGCGGGGATCGGCCAGCGCCGGTATCGATTCCTCGGCGATGAGCCGCGCGACTGGTGGCGGTGGCCTGGCGTCGCGGCAGACGACGCGCGTGACGACCCAGGCGCCGGCCCGTGCCGCGCCGTCGCAACGCAAGGCGGCGGGTGATGGTGCATCGGGATCGCGCAGCCGGGAGGAGATCGAGCAGGTCTTCGACCGGAACAAGGCGGCAATCTATG
>JAHEKH010000158.1 GCA_024638445.1 Gammaproteobacteria bacterium
ACCCTCAATCAATCGCTGTAATGCTTGCCTGGCTGTAATCAACGCTCACCCCGTGTTGTTCGTGGTGGCGAATTATACGCGGTGGCGGCCGCCATGGAGCAGTTTCGCTCCGGTGCCGGACTGGCCTCGGCCAACATCGCGAAGATTGCCAGCCACATTCAGCCGTCGGTCGCGCAGGTAGTCGGGCCAGACGAACGAGTCGAAGAGCAGCCGGAATGGGCCGGAAAGATCACCCGTGCCAATGTCCTCAATTCGATGAACCGGTTGCTCGAGGGACATGTAATTGGGGAGCTCGCCGGAAACGGACAGGTCGAAGTGGTCGGTGCAGAGTTCTGCCTTGCCACCGGTGCAGTCGACTTTTTCGCCGGGCCTCTCATACAGGAAAACCAGGAGAAAGAATCTTGAAATTGGCAAGCCTGAATGTGGGCGGACGCGACGGTGTCCTCGTTGTGGTCAGCAAGGACCTCTCTCGCGCAGTCCGGGTCGAGCACATCGCGCCGACGATGCAAAAACTGCTCGATGACTGGGACCAGCTTGCGCCACGTGTCGCAAAGGTCGCAGATCAGCTGGAGGAAGGCGCCGTGGGTGGCGAGTTTTCTTTCGACCCCGGTGAGGCCGCTGCGCCTCTCCCCCGCGCATTTCACTGGGTCGACGGCAGCGCCTATGTCAACCACGTGGAGCTCGTGCGCAAGGCGCGCGGCGCCGAAATGCCCGAAAGCTTCTGGCATGACCCGCTGGTATACCAGGGTGGCTCCGACGACTTCCTGGGCCCGCGGGACGACATAGTGGTTCCCAGCGAAGAGTTCGGCATCGACATGGAGGCCGAAACGGCCGTCGTTACCGGTGATGTGCCGATGGGTACCCGCGCGGACGGCGCCGGACAGCACATCAAGCTGCTGATGATCGTCAACGATGTTTCCCTGCGCGGACTGATTCCCGGAGAGCTTGCGAAAGGCTTCGGGTTTTACCAGTCAAAACCGGCAACGGCATTTTCACCGGTGGCGGTTACTCCGGATGAGCTGGGCGAGGCTTACAATGAAGGCACGTTCCAGCTGCCGCTGGTAACGCATCTCAATGGCGAGCTGTTTGGGCAACCCGAGTGCGGCGTCGATATGACCTTCAACTTCCACCAGCTCATCGAGCATGTCGCAAAAACCCGGAACCTGGGCGCGGGCACCATCATTGGTTCCGGGACCATCTCCAACTACGATCGCAGCCGGGGTTCGAGCTGCCTGGCCGAGAAACGAATGCTCGAAACGCTGGAACACGGAAAACCGATTACGCCGTTCATGAAGTACGGCGACCGCGTGCGAATCGAGATGCTCGATCGAAGCGGCCAGAGTATCTTCGGGGCTATTGATCAGCGGGTTGCTGCGCCTGCCTGAGACCGGCAACGAAAGTGTCGATCGTCTGGTCGACGATATGGTAGGCAGGCTCCGGCGCCGCCTGGGCGAGCTTGCCGGTCAACGCCAGGTGACAGGAGCCATGGACCGCCGACCATAGCGCGGCAGCGCTGCGCTGCAGTTTCTCCTGGTCGTCCAGTCCGGTAAGTTCGCCGAGTAGTTGCGCGGCCTCTGCAAACACGGCCCGCGTCTGGTCCAGGACCGGTGCGCGATAATCCTCGACATCGCCCATCGGGTGTTCGACGGCCAGCCGCCACAGGTTGGGGTGCGCAAACGCATAGTCCAGGTAGGTATGCGCAATGGCCCGGAGCCGTGCGCCCGGCGAATCGGCCGCATCGATTTTCTGACGCATCAGCTGACGCATTTCGCGAACGGTCTGGGCATTGACCTCGGAGATCAGGTGGTCGAGGTTGTGAAACAGGTGATACAGCGTGCCCACGGTGTAGCCCATTTCGCGAGCCACCGCGCGGGTGGTCAGGCCGGCGTAGCCCTGCTGACGCAGGATGCGCCGGGCAGCGTCCAGCGCCATGGCTTTCTGCTCCTCGCGGCTGTGTTCTGCGCGTCGACCCACCTGGAAAACCTGCCTTTAATCATGAGATTCCGGCTTCCGGAACCCCGGCAGCCGGATTAAGTATAACCAGTTATTGAACGATGCTCAATTGTTTGCTAGGGTTATTGAGCGTTGTTTAATAACCGGTACCGGCCTTGCCGCGAGCCGGTTGTTTTCACCGCTTGAATTGAACACCGTTCAAATAGGAGTACGATCATGAAAACCACCCTGACCCCAACCGGCCGCGCGTCCTGGCTTGCCGCCGGAGCCACGGTCGTCGCCCTCATGGGCCCGGCCATGGTGGACGCGGCCGGCCTGATGACACCCGTCGGACAGACCTCGCCGCTCGCCATACGCGACCACGACGTGCGTGTCGTTATCGAAGACGGCTATGTCGTCACCGAAATCGAACAGGTCTTCGTCAACAACGGCGGCCAGGATTTCGAAGCGCTTTACACTTTTCCGGTCCCCGAGCACGCGGCAGTTGCCGAGTTCACCTACTGGATCGACGGCAAGCCCGTCACCGGCGAAGTGGTACGTAAAGAAAAAGCACGGGAGATTTACGAAACCGAGAAAGCCGCTGGCCGGGAAACGGCCATGGCCGAGAAGGACAGTTACCGGGACTTCGAAATTTCGGTCTATCCCGTGCGCACAGGCCAGGATGTTCGCACCCGCCTCGTCTACCTGCAGACCGCCCCCACCGACCACGGCATTGGCCGCTACGTTTATCCCCTCGAAGAAGGCGGAGTGGACGATCAGCGCGACGCGTTCTGGGACGTCAGGGATGCCGTGACGGGTCGCTTCAGTTTCACGTTGGAACTCAAGTCTTCCTACCCGGTAGACGCGGTGCGCCTGCCCGGCCAGCCCGCAGCGAAAACCACGCAGGTGGGACCGGGTCACTGGCGAATCGAGCTGAGTTCGCTGGCATCGCCCGACCCGAAACCGGCGACGCCTGCCGATCCGGACTTCGATGCGCGCATCGCGATACTCGACGTTGCAGAGAAAACCACGGACCCTGTCCGGCACGGGCTGATGACCACGCTGGCGCACCAGGCCAACAGCGCCACCGGCGGCCTGCTGCAGGCAATAACGGGTGACCTGCTGCGCCAGGCCGAAGAGACCGGTGTGGCGCAACAACTCCAGGCACCGGCCCCGTTGCCGTCAGCCGCGGTCGCCAGGCTCGATACGGATGTCGTCGTGTACTGGCGCCACCAGGAAGGCTTGCCTGCAACCGTGGATCTCGTGACCTGGAAGCCGGAGGCCTCGGGTACCGGCACCTTCATGCTGACGCTGACCCCGGGCGACGACCTGCCGGCCATCAGCGAAGGCCGCGACTGGGTGTTTATTCTCGACACCTCCGGCTCGATGGGCGGCAAGTACGCCACGCTGGCTGACGGGGTCGAACAGGCGCTGGGTCAGCTGCGTCCGGAGGATCGTTTTCGCATCGTTACCTTCAGCAATACCGCGCGTGAACTCACCCCGGGTTTTGTCGCGGCGCTGCCTGCAGAAGTCCGTCAGCATGTCGATACGGTGCGCCGGATCGGCACCGGCGGTGGCACCAACCTCTACGCCGGCATGAAGCTGGGACTGGACGCTCTGGACAGCGACCGCAGCTCCGGCCTGGTGCTGGTCACCGATGGTGTCGCCAACGTGGGCACCACCGAGAAGCGTGCTTTCATCCGGCTGCTGAGCGACCGGGACGTCCGGCTGTACACCATGATCATGGGCAACAGCGCCAACCGGCCGTTGCTGGAAGAGATGACGGAGGTTTCGGACGGTTTTGCCATGGCAGTGTCGAATCGCGACGACATCAGCGGCGTACTGCGGCTGACGACCAGCAAGCTCACGCACGCCGCCATGCACGATGTCGAAGTTCGGATCAACGGCATCAAGACCTTTGACGTTCAGCCGGCCCCGATCGGCAGCGTCTATCGAGGCGAACAGCTGGTGCTGATGGGACATTACAAGGGTGGCGGTGAAGCCGGCGTGACTCTCGAGGCAGCAATCGCCGGTACCCCGGTCCGGTACGAGACAAGGTTTGAGTTCCCGCAGCAGGGTGGCATGAATCCCGAGCTCGAACGACTCTGGGCCTACCGGGCGATCGAGCAGATGCAGGCACAGCTCGACTACTACGGCGCCGATCCGGACATCGAGGAGGGCATCGCCGACCTGGCAATTGAGTTCGGGCTGGTCACTGACTACACCTCGATGCTCGTCGTCCGCGAGGAGATGTTCGAGGCACTGGGCATAAAACGGCGTAACCGTGACCGCGTAGCGGCCGAGCGGCAGCTGCGTGAGCAGCGACAGCAGTCGGCCCCGGTGTCGCGCCGGGCCGATACACAGCAGCCGATGTTCAGCACACCGCGGCCGGCTACCGGTGGCAGCGGCGGCGGGGCCGTCTCACCAGCCCTGCTGTGGTTACTGCTGCCGCTCTGGCTGGTCCGCCGGCTGCGTCAGCAACAGTCCTGATCCAGGTCGTCATCGCTCCGCCCCCGGTTCCACGGGGGCGGATTCTCAGTGGCTCACGGAAACGACGCAGATCAGCGCAATGACCGCCAGAATTGCCAATCGCCTGAAATTGACCCCCCGCTGCGATCCCGAAATTGTGGTTTCTGTATCTTCCGTTTGCATCTCGACAGCCG
>JAHEKH010000054.1 GCA_024638445.1 Gammaproteobacteria bacterium
CCGAGATCCTCCGTTTCCGCAACAACCGGTTTGACGATTTTGCCGGAACCGGCGTGGTTTCCATTGACGAGACGACCTGTACTACGTTGCCGCCCGCCCCGACGGACAGCGTTGCCCCGGTCCTCTCCGGACTGCCGGCTGACCTGACGGTCAATGCAACTGTCGCGGCAGGCATTCCTACGGCGGAGCCGGCAATTTCTGCGTTCCTCGATGTCGGCGCCAGCGACGACGTAGACGGCACGGTACCCGTGGCGGTGACTCTCCCTGGCGGACTGCCCATACCAGCCACCCTGCCGCTTGGCACCACTGCCGTACAGTTCTCGGCAACGGATACTGCCGGAAACGTCACAACCGCGACGCGCAATGTCTCTGTGACGCCCAACGCTGACCTTTCGCTGAACCTGATCGCGTCGTCACTCTCGCCGCCGGTCGGTACCTCAGCCGGTTTCGACATCACCATCGCCAACGCCGGGCCACAGACCGCATCCGGTGTGGTCGCGCATCTGAGTCTCGGGCCGGACTACGTATTTGTCGGCGACGACAGCGGCGGGACTTACGACTCCGCCACCGGCAGCTGGAATGCAGGCGATATCGACGCCGACTCCTCGGTGACTCTTCACGTGGATACCCGGGTAAGGTCGGGAAGCGGCTTCAGTGCAATTGCGGAAATCATCGCGCACACGATCAACGATCCCGACTCTTTGCCGGCCGACGGTACCGGCGACGATTACGCCACGGTCGTACCGACGCCCCTGCCGCTGGTAATCACCCCGTTACCGGCTGCAGCCGACGAGGGCAACGGCGGTTCGCAAAACCTGCTGGTGCCGGTCAACCTCAGCCACGCTGCCGAAATCGATGTGACAGTCGGCTATTCCACCGCCGATATCGACGCTATCGCTCCAGGCGATTATGCGGCAACTTCCGGCACGCTCCTGATTGCCGCTGGCGCATTGAGTGCAAACATCGCAATTCCGGTGAGCGGTGACACGGTTGTAGAAACTGACGAGAGTTTCAGCCTGATCCTGTCATCTCCCAGCGAGGGAACGCTGGCAGCCCCGGCCGTGCCCGCCACGATTCGCAACGACGACGGTCTCAGCGTCCGGGTCGACGACGCAACCGTCATCGAAACCAATAGCGGTGCCGTTCCGGTTTCGATGACCGTCAGCCTCAACACGACCAGCGCAAGCGACATTGTGGTCGATTTTTCGACCGCCGATGACAGCGCCACCCTGGCAGACAGCGACTACCTGGCCGAAACCGGCTCTGTAACGATCCCTGCCGGCAGTCTGTCGAGCAGCATCACCATTGTCGTCACGGGTGACGTCGTTGACGAACTCGACGAGTCATTCTTCCTGAATCTCGACGCCACCTCCGACGGCATAATTGCTGACGGTCAGGCGCGGATTCTGATCAGCGACGATGATGTGGTTGGAATTTCGGTGTCGGATAGCCTGGTCACCGAGCCGGATTCCGGCATTTCAGGGCTGCCCATCAATGTTGTGCTGGATCGCCTGGCAGACCGGGATATAACGGTCGATTACAACACCGTGGATGGCACCGCCAGTGTTTCCGACGGCGACTACGGCGCCAGCAGCGGCACAATTACGATCCCCGCCGGGTTTCTCAGCGGCAATATTTCACTGGCAGTCAACGGTGACACCCGGTTTGAGCGAGACGAGCAGTTTTCGCTGTCCATCAGTAATGCTTCTGACGGCAACATCACCGACAGCGACTCGGACCTGACTATCGTCAACGACGACCCACCGCCAACCGTCAGCCTGGTCAGCGCCGGCACCCGGGAACGGGATACCGGTACCGTCGTGGCCACCCTCGACGTCGTGCTGGACGCACCCAGCGGTCTGGACGCGCAGGTGGATTTTGTCACTGCTGACGGTAGCGCAACCCTCGCAGACAGCGACTATGTGGCCGCAAGCGGAACAGTACTCATACCCGCGGGTACAACCGTGGCGACGGCAAGTCTCATTATCAATGGCGACTCGGTGCTGGAACCGGACGAAACGGTCAATGTTGCCCTGAGCGCACCGGTTGACGCGATTCTGGGTACGGCCAGTGGAACGCTGACGATCCTCAATGACGACCTTTTTCCGCTCGTCTCGGCCGGCGACGCAAGTACCACCGAAACCGACGGCAGCCAGGTACTTTCGTTCCCCCTGACGTTGAGCAACCTCAGCGCCGCTGACGTCATCGTCAACTACGAAACCTCCGACGGAACGGCATTAGCGGGCCAGGACTACACCGCTTCCAGCGGCAGCGTGACTATTCCCGCAGGCTCAACGAGTGGGTCGATTCCGGTTACCATTTCCGGCGACATCGTGTTCGAATACGACGAATCCTTCGCGCTGACGATTACCAGTGTGACCGGTGGCGCAATTGGCGACCCGGATGCCACGGGCACCATCGTCAATGACGACTCCACGCCGGAATTGACAGTGGCAGATACAGCGCTGCTCGAGGGAAGCGATTCCTCCACCGCGAGCTTCCTGGTTGCCCTCAGCAACCCCTCGGCGTTAGACATCAGCTTCGACTATGCCACCGCCGACATCAGCGCTACAGCCGGCAGCGATTACATTGCCGCAAGCGGCTCGGCTACGATCCCGGCCGGCAGCACCAGCCTGAATATCGATGTCGAGGTGACCGGCGATATCACACCAGAGCCTGACGAGAGCTTCAGGCTGAGCGTCAGCAACGTTACTAATGCGGTTCCGACCAAACCCGATGGAACTGCGGATATCGCCAATGACGACCTGCCGCCGCTGGTTTCCATTGACAGCATTGCCAAGCGCGAGGGGAACAGCGGAACGACTGAGTTCGACTTCGACATTACGCTGAGCGCGAAGATCGACGTCGATGTCACAGTGGATTATTCGACCAGCGATGTCAGCGCCACTGCTGGCAGCGACTATCTGCCCGCAGCTGGCACGATTACAATTCCGGCTAACTCGAACAAGATCACTCTGACCATAATCGTCAACGGCGACCGGATACCCGAAGGCGACGAATTTTTCCAGGTCATCCTCAGCAACCCTGTCAACGGTACCCTCGATCAGCCCATCGGCACCGGCGATATCATCGATGAAGAAAGTATCAACATGTTCGTCTGGGTCGGTGGCGACAGCGGCGCGCCAAACGACTGGCACACCCCGGGTAACTGGCAGGATGGTCTCGTCCCCGGCCCGGGCGACGACATCGCTATACCGCTGCAAGCTTTCCAGCCTGTAGTCAGCGCACCACTGGCCTCGATCGACGACCTGGTGATGGCACCAGGAACCATCCTGGCGCTGGGGAACGAAAACCTGACGGTCCGCGGCGAGCTGGTTGCTGGCACCATCAGCGGCACCGGAACGCTCACGTTCAGCCCCGGCGGCACCGCACCGGTGTCAGGCACACTCGACCTGCCGCTGGTGAAGATCACCCGGCGCAGCGAGCTCGGCGGGCCTCTCAGTATCAGCGGCGACGTTGTCATTAACGATCACTTCGACCTGATCGACCATTCGATGAGCGTTAACGGCAGCATGACGATTTCTGATGGTCATCTGCACCAGCAAGACCCCGCGGTGGTGCTGGATATCGATGGTGACCTGGTTTTCAACACCGAAAGCAACTCGACGTTTACCGCCGGCACCCTCCGAGTCGGTGGCGACTTCGTTCACCTCGATGACGATAGCCGCTTCCGACCCGACATCGCCCACGTCACAATTTTCGACGGCCCGCCGGGAGGAACCCAACGCATTGATACCGTTGATCCCGGCACGGGCAACGATCGCACTTCTTTTGGAACGCTGGTATTCGAAACCGACGGCATTATCGAGCTGAACCGGAATACGCACTCGCGCGGCCCGCTCATCGTCGACGCAGCTTACTCGCCGACCGTGCAACGCGTGGGCAACAACCGGCGGCTCAGCGTGGTGGGTGTCGACGTCGACGGGCTGGTGCTGGATAACGTACGGTTTCGGATCAACGGCGACCCGATCACCCGTTTTGACAACGTCACGTTCATCAACCAGGCCAGCAATCGCGATCACCTGACCATACGCAGCGAAGATGCCAACGTCGTCTTCAACGAGATCGATTTCCAGAGTATTCCCGACGTTGCCGCTGGCCACGTCCTCGTCGACGCCCGGGACACTGATACCGGGGTTCCGGCACACGTGGAAATCGTCAACACTTCGCCGCGCCTGGTTCACGGTCTGCCCTGGTCTGCTACCGACGGATTCTTCGACCTGGTATGGGGTAGCCCGGCAGCCGACACCGACGGAGATGGCGTCAGCGATGGTGACGAAGGCTCGAGCGGTACCAACCCCCTTTCGAGCGATAGCGATGGCGACGGAGTGGACGACGGCACCGAATCCAGCCTGGGTTCTGACCCGCTCGACCCTGACTCGGACGGTGACGGGCTGGACGACGGGCTGGAGGTCGCACTGGGTACGGACCCGACGCTGACTGACAGTGACGGTGACGGGATCGACGATTACACGGAGGTCAACCAGGATGGCGATGCCAGCGGCTACTCGCCGGGGGTTGACACTGATCCGACGCTCGCCGACACCGATGGCGATGGCCTCGACGATGGCTACGAAGTTCTTACACTCGGCTCCGATCCTAACGACACCGACTCGGACAATGACCTGCTGAGCGATTACGACGAGGTCAACCTCGACGGCGACCCGGCCACATTTACCGTCGGTACCGATACCAATCCAAACGACCCCGACACCGATGGCGATACGATCAGCGACTACGACGAGTTGAATCGCGATGGCAGCCCCACCGACTACAGTCCACCGATCGACACCAATCCGAACGATCCCGACAGCGACGGCGACGGGCTCACGGACGATTTTGAACCAATACTCGGCACCGATCCGGGCCTTGTGGATACCGATGGCGATGGTCTGAGCGACTTCGACGAGATCAACCGCGACGGCGACCCGACGGGCTACAACCCCGTTATCGATACCGACCCGACTAATCCCGATACCGACGGCGACGGCGTTTCGGACGGCATCGAGGTTGAGACCGGCAGCGATCCCCTGCTCCCTTTGGCTGGTAACATCTTCTACATCGACCCCGCCCCGGTGTCTTTACCCCGCGACGGACTGAGCTGGGAATCAGCGGCTACCGACTATGCTGACCTGCTCTCACGGATCGGCGGCACCCTGCCGCCGGGCATCGATGCGGCCAACCCGACCTACGTGCTCGTCGCCGATACTACCGCCTACCCCGCTGCGGCGCTGGAATGGCAGGTCAACCTGGCGCCGGCCTGCGACCACATCGTGTTCCAGGGTTCGCTGGGCAACGGCGTCGATACGCCGACACATGCCGGCGAGAAACCGACCTCCATATTCGGTATCAATGCTGTCAATCAGCGAGTCGTGGATATCAGCACCTGCGATAACGTCCAGTTTCGCGACATCACTTTCACGGGCGGTAACGGCGTGAGCCCGGGCGGCGCCATGCGGGTACTGAATCCGGGCGCCTCCGTGCTGGTTCACGACAGCCGCTTCGAAGGTAACAGCTCTACCCGCTATGGCGGCGCCATCGGTACCGGTAGCGGCTCCGGCTCACGACCGCTGTTGATTGTGGAGGATTCGTATTTCGAAGGAAACTCGGTCTTCTCCGGGGCGCCGTCACCGGTCGGCGGCGGGGCAATTTATGCTGCTCCCGATAGCGGGCTCGAAATTTACACCAGTTTTTTCGAATCCAACTACACAACGATCTTCGGCGGACCGCTGCGGTCCGGCGCCGGCGCGGTCTACATTGACGGTGTTGCCGCTGCGGTTATCGCGGATTCGACGTTCACCAATAACCAGACCGACCAGTTCGGCGGCGCGTTGGTAGTCGACGGCAATTCGTTGCCTTCAACCCTGATCCTGCGTGACAGCGCCTTTAGGTACAATTCCGCAGATGAGAACGGTGGGTCGGTGCACGTAACGGCCGGGGCAACACTGGATGCGGCAGGAAATAATTTTTTTGCAGGCCTGGCGTGGGCGGGGATCGGCGGTGGCGGCGCAATCAATCTCGATCCCGGCAGCAGCGGCCTGCTCGATGACAATGTCTACGGTGGCAACTACGCAGCCGATGACGGCGGAGCGATCCTCGTCACCGGGCCAGGCGCCAGCGCCAGCATCACCAACTCGGTGTTTTCGGCGAACTTCGCCGGCCACAAAGCCGGAGCCCTGAGCATGGAGTTGACCGATGCGACCGTGAGCGCCCACAACAACCTGTTCACCGGCAACTATGCCGACAATAAAGGCGGCGCGGTGCTCATGCGCTCGGTAACCGGAACCGTGATAACCAACGGTACGTTTGTCTACAACCGCAGCGGCTCCGACGGCGGCGCGATCAAGTCAAACAGTACCGGCGCCGTCTATGACTCGATCCTGTGGGGCAACCGCGACCATAACGACATTCTCAGCGATCTGCCTGGCTCGAAGAACAACCTCGAAGACACAATTTCCGACTTCAACGCACTGGAAACCGACGCAGCCGGGCTGAATGACATCGACCTCGGGTTTCTCGGCAGGACGCCGGATTTCGTCTCGGGTTTCTACCTCGACCAGCTAAACTCGCTGGGCGTAAATAACGGCAGCACCACGGCGGCAGCGGCCGGACTGGCGACGAGAACCACGGCGACCGATGGCACCCCGGACAGCGGTATGCTGGACCTCGGCTTCCATTATCGTTTCGCTGCCCCCGCTCTGGCATCGTCCGCTGTCGTCACCGAACCCGAAAACCTGGCATTGTTCAGGTCCAACCAGGTGGTGGTCATCGAACCCAGGGATGCAGCCGGTGCGCCGACAGGCAGCGCACAGGACGTGCAGGTGGTGCTTGTCTCGGCACCCACTTTCGCCAGCATGGGCCAATTGAATGGAATCCAGCCGAGGGGCCCCGACAGCGTGATACCCACGGATCTGGGTGACGGCGGCTATGCCGTGCCGATCAGTATCGGCAGTGCGGGCGGTACAGTTACGCTGGAAGTCTGGGTCAACGGAAGCAGCGTAGGAACCGTCGACGTTTCTACTCCGTAGCTGCTTCAATTGTAAATAATCCAATAATACTGCAGGTTATGTCACGTACCTGAAAACACCTGTCACTATCGGCCATTGCGATTTAGCGCAAATGCTCTAAACTTGCCGAAAATAAACGGGTGCGCCGCGATTACACTCGGCCACACAAATTAAAAAATTAAGAGGGAGAGCGGTTGATGGCAACCGATAAGAGTGCACCGCCGGCAGCGCTGATTTGTGACGACTGCTTCGAGCTTCAGAGCACGGCTGGACCGGCCGTAGACGAATTCTATTGTTCTCACCATCACGTCTGGGCAATTCGTCGTCCGGACGGTGGCTGGCTGCTGAGCACCCATGTCTCTCCCGAGGATCACCGGGCGCTGCTGGAAGATGCACGCAAACTCCAGGCTGTCGACGACACCCAGTCGTTCGAGAACGTTGCGCAAATCGTTCACTGAGGACTCAGCCCGCCCTTTTACCATATTTATACAGGCTTTTTTTGACCCCAGACACGTCCCTGTAGTCTAATCAGGTTAATAAAAAAAGCGTGCGGCCAGCGAGCCGACATTCCAGCCATTCCGGGGCCCGCGGCCCCGAACCCTTACGAGGCCAAACCAATGCGGTTGACCAGCACCCTGTTTGTATCCATCGCCTGTGCCAGCATCATTGTCTCTGCCGCGGCAGCGGAAAAAGATGCCACTCCCACCGCGGCCCTGAAAGCAAGCGCAAGCGGCAACATCACCGTTTCATCGCGGGCATCGGGCAAGTCCCGGTTTGTACGCACCGACGGCGATCTGGCGCCACGGGCGACGGCGGACAGCCCGCATGAAAAAGCGATGAGCTTCCTGGCCTCGCATGGAACCGTGCTGGGTGTTGACGATCCCGGTCAACTCTCGGCGCGCGACGGCCAGGTCGATACGCTGGGCTACACCACGCTGAGCTACGACCAGGAATACAACGGCGTCAGGGTCTTCGGCGCAAGAATCAATGCCAACTTCGCGCCGGACCGATCGCTGCGAGCGGTCAACGGCGATTTTGCGACCGGTCTCGCGCTGGACACGACACCTAAAACAGCCGCCGCTGCTGCACGGCGCGCCGCGCTGCAACGAATCGGCGATGTTCGCCGCACGACCGAACTGCGCGCTGGTCAGCCAGAGCTCGTCATTTACCGGCTGCCGCTGCGCGACAACGCCGACGGCCCCGCGGTACTCACCTGGCACGTCGAGGTCGGCAACGGCAACGACATCCGCGACATCGTGTTCGTCAGCGCGGAGACCGGCAAGGTCGTCGACCACTACTCCGCCATCCATGAGGCGATTGAGCGACGTGTTTACGACGGCGGCCTCGCGCCGGCTTTCCTGGTCTGGTCGGAAGGTGACGCCGCCCCGTTCGGCGTGCCCTCCATCGACAACCTGATCGACTACACGGCGGACTCGTACCATTTCTTCGCCAATCTCACCGGCGGCAGCTACCTGTCCTGGGATGGCAATGACAGCACCATGTTTGCCGTCAATAACGAACCCGCGATCGTATGTCCCAACGCCACCTGGAACGGTGCCTCGATCAACTTCTGCGACGGCACCTCCAGCGACGACGTCGTTGCACACGAGTGGAGCCATGGCTACACAGAGGCGACGCACGGTCTGATTTATCGCTGGCAGTCCGGCGCCCTGAACGAGTCCTACTCGGACATCTTTGGCGAAACGATCGACCTGCTCAACAGCGACGGCGCCGATGCCCCGTCGGCGCTGCGCAGTGTCGGAACCTGCACAGTCTTCGGCGGCAATGCGCCGCCCAGCTTCGAGGTGTTGTCACCGGCTGCCATCGCCGGCTTCTATTCCGCCAGCGGTGCAGCGTTCAACCCGTCCAGCGCCGACGTGACCGGCAGTCTCGTGCTCGCCAATGACGGCAGCGGCGCCACCAGCGATGCCTGCGAGGCCGTCAGCAACGACCTGACCGGCGCCATTGCCCTGATTGACCGCGGCAGCTGCCCCTTCGTGCAGAAGGTGCAAAACGCCCAGGCGGCCGGGGCGATTGGCGCGATCATTGCCAATAATGACGGCGACAGCCTGATCAACATGGGCGGCAGCAGTGCCGGCATATCCATCCCGTCGATATTTGTCGGCCAGACCGACGGTGCGCTGCTGCGCACCCAGCCCGCGGTAACCGCGACATTTACTTTCGGCGGTGCCGGCGAGACCAGCCTGCGCTGGCTGATGGGTGAGGACGCCAGCGCTTTTGGCGGTGCGATTCGCGACATGTGGGCACCGGAATGCTACGGCGATCCGGGCAGGGTCAGCGGTGGCGAATATTTCTGCAGTGACGCTGACCAGGGCGGTGTGCACACCAATTCCGGTGTCCCGAACCACGCCTACGCCCTACTGGTGGACGGCGGCACCTACAACGGCGTAACGGTCGATGCCATTGGCATGCACAAGGCAGCGCACGTTTACTGGCGTGCCGCAACTCACTACCAGACACCGACCAGCGACTTCAAGGATCACGCCGACGCACTGGAGTCTTCCTGTGCCGACCTCATCGGCATACCGCTGCCGACGCTCAGCACCGAACCGGGTGGCTCGGCCGGCACCGTAACCATCGACGCGGGTGACTGTGGCGCGATCAACGCTGCGATTTCGGCGGTCGAGTTGCGGGTACCGCCCAGCCAGTGCCAGTTCACCACGCTGCTCGATCCCGCCGCACCGGCATTGTGTGATAGCGGCACCACCGCACAGACCGTGCTGCTCGAGGACTTCGAATCGGGTCTCAACGGCTGGACCGCCGGCACTCGCGAAATCCTCAACCTGGCGACCTTTAGCGGCCCGGACTGGTCAGTGGACAGCGACCTGCCTGATGGCCGCGCCGGGTCGGCGGCCTATGGTCCCAACCTGGTACTCGGCAACTGCAGCAACGATATCGAATCAGGCATCATCTACCTCGAGAGCCCGCTGATTGCGCTGCCGGGCAATATCGACACGCCGCGGATCGCCTTCCATCATTCAGTGATGACCGAGACCGATTACGACGGCGCAAACCTGAAGGTGAGCGTCAACGGCGGTGCCTGGCAGACCGTGCCGGCCGCCGCGTTTGTCTTTAATGCCTACAACGGCAGCCTGGTGGCCAGCGACAACCCGATGGGCGGTGAGCCGGCATTCCACGGATCGGACGAGGGCACACTGGAAAGCGGCTGGGGACAGTCGCAGATCAGCCTGGCCGGTATCGCGGCGCCGGGCGACACGGTCCGGCTGCGTTTCGAGCTGGGTATGGATGGCTGCAATGGGCTTGTTGGCTGGTATGTCGACGACGTGTCGCTGTATTCCTGCGAAATCGACATCGTAGACAGTGACAACGATTCGGTTCCGGATTCGGCCGACAACTGCACCGATGTCGCCAACCCTGATCAGCGCGATACCAATGGCGACGGCATCGGCAACATTTGCGATGCCGATCTCGACGACAGTGGGCTGGTCAACTTTATTGACCTGCTGCAGTTTGAAGCAGCGTTCTTCTCCGGTCCGCAGAGCCCGAACTGGAACCCGGATGCCGACCTCAATGGCGACAACTCGGTCAACTTCCTCGACCTGCTCATCGTCGAACAGCAGTTTTTCGGTCCCCCGGGACCCAGCGGACTGGCGCCCTGACCCCGACACGCCCCCTCCCGGCCGGGAGGGGGCTTACCGATTCCGCAGGAGCGGTTTCCAGCGCGATTCCCTCGTGAGAGCGCGACCCGATGTCGCAAGATTGCGCGAGAGACCTTTCGGAGGGGTTCAGTCGATGTCCAGGTCGACCCGAACGCGGATGCGTTCGCCCGGTTTGTGGCGAAAGCGCTCCACCCAGGTGCGACCGCCGTACCGGTAAGTGACACGCCAGCCGGTGATCTTTTTTTCCAGCCGGGTTGTTTCGACGGTCCGGCAGCGCGGCCTGCGACGCTCGTCGTCGGCCTCGATCGCTTCGCCGATCGAGACGCGGCGATTGCTGCGCCGGACATCGCCGGGTGGGGCGACATCGCGCACCGGTTCGCAGACCTCGCGACGATGCGGCACCTCCACAGACTCGTAGATCGGCTCAGCGGCTAACACAGTGGCGTAATCGAAATAATGTTCAGCTGCACCGGCGCCGTTTGCCAGCGTACCCAGCAGCATTGCGACAGCCGTGCGCATCAGCCCCTGCGTTTGAGCCGGAAGCCGGCACGGCGAAGCTTTTCCTGGCTGCGCTCGAGATCTGCACCGCCGTTATACAGCAGCATTACCCGGAATCGCCCGGCCTCCTCGCGGAACCACTCCAGCCGCAGGCCGGGTTCGACCGCACGCAGCTGGTCGATAAAGGCCTGCGCCCGGTAAGGGGCGCCAAAAGTGATCAGCGCCATCTTGGTCTCGACGTCGTAGTTGCGAGGCGAGCCCTGCGGCCGCGCCGACGGCCCGCGTCCCAGCACATAGTCGAGATGCCGGTGGATGTAGCTGCTGTACCACGCCGCGCCGTCCGGTATCTTGCGGCCGGCGCTGATCCGCCGCGGACCGTAATTGTAGGCCGCCAGCGCCAGGTGCACATCGCCGTCATAACGGTCGATCATTTCGCGCAGGTAGCGCGCACCGGCGTCGACGTTGACACACGGCTCGTACAGCTCCGACAACCGGTAGATACCCAGGTGATTGGCGGTCGTCGGCCACAGGATCTGCATGAGACCGTGCGCATTGGCGTGGGACCGGGCGCGTACGTTGAAATCGCTCTCTCCACGGGCCACCGCCAGCAACAGTGTCAGCGGCACATCGTAGGCTATCGAGGCGCTGCGAAAGCAGGTCTCGTGCGGAAAACTCAGTGCCGGCGACAACCCGGTCTCTGTATCCGTGTAGTGTTGCCAGGCCTGCTGCGAGGCCGGGGCGCTGCCGGCCAGCAGCGTGAGTGCGAGTAAAGCCGCCCTCACCGGCTGCCACCGGTAATCGACAGACCGGTCGCCTGTTCGATAGCGGCGACATTGGCCTGCCGTTGCTCTTCGCTGGCATAAGCCACGGCGACCCGGTACTCGGCCGGGCCGACCCGCAGTACCCGGTAGTCGAGGCCCGTGATTCGTTCGAGCCGGCGGGCGAATGCGTTTGCCGACAGCTCACTGTGAAACGGATCCCAGACCGGGAACCAGCTCTCGCCGTCACCGTCGTCCGTCACGGCATCGCCGGGATTCATTGCGGCATTTACCGACAGATCGTCGACCGCCAGCCCGGATGGATTCGTTAGCCGATAGTCCGGTTCCGCCATCGCTTCAACCGCGAATGTCTCTTCTCCTGCTGCGCCGTTTTCGGCAATCCCGGGTTCTCGTTGACTGTCAGGCCGTGCTTCGACCGCTCCGGGCTCCGGCTCGGACTCAGCAGGTGCGATTTCGCCTGGTTCAGGCGCTTGCGCAGTCGCCACAGCAGGCAGCGGCGTTACCGGCGCAGCTACGGGCGTCGACGCTGGAGCTTCAATCGGCGCGGGCGCCGAAACCGTGGTTTCCCGGGCAGGCGGTGCCAACGGCACCGGTTGACCGAGCAGGTAAACCAGCAAGACGAATACCAGTGCACTACCCAGAAAAAATCCCAGTGTCCTGTTCATAAAGAGCTCCTCAATATTGGCCCAGGCGAGTGTGCGACGGCTGGTGGTATACCCGGACTGCTTCCCAGGCAACGGCACCGTTGCGTTCACGTATTGCGCGATCGACGTCGCGCAGCCAGCGGCGGTGATCGAAGCCTGAATCCGGCGCATCGCAGCGGTCCGGCAGTCTCGCCAGCAAACCGGCTATCGACTCGCGTCCGGACCGGGCGGCGATGACATAAAAAGTCTCTGTCCCGCCGCGCTCGTCCCACGCCAGCGAATGCGGACCGGACGGAAACGTCATGCCGGGACCCGGGCGGTCCGGGGAGACATGGTCACAACGGCTCGGATGCAGTCGCACGAGGCGGCCATCCACCTGGTGGTTGACCACGAAGACGCGCGCTTCCGGATCGGCATCGAAGGCCAGCCCAAAACAGCTGCCCGGCTCGATGACCGGGCGTCCGCCGAGGCTCTCGCCCCGCCGGCCGTCACACCCTGCAGAACTGACGACATCCAGTGGCGACAGCAGCGCCACCGGTGCCGGCCGAAGCGTTCCGGGCGCCGCCGCGACGTTTCGTGACGGCGGCAACAAGGGTTCGGTGGCATAGGCGCTGACCGCGAGCGCCGCCAGGCCGCTCTCACCGGTTGGCGTGAGAATCGCCCACACCTGGTAGAGGTTGTCGTCGACCTGGTGGATTCGTGTATCGAGCACCGTATCGCCGCCGGCAACGATATGGACATCGTGACGAGCGAGGTTACCGGCGATCAGTGACGCCGAACGGCCTCGCGCGGGACTGATGCCGGTTTCGTCATCGCCACTCTGCAGCAGCCGGCAGGCGAGCTCTGTGGCCAGGTGACCGGCCAGCAGATCTGACTGGCCGGCGGTAAAGGGTTTCTCGCGTAGCCCGGCAGCGCTGCCCGCTACCGTGCTGCGACGGGCGGCATCGCGCTGGTTTGCGCTCAGCTCGCCGCGCCACTGGTGAGCAAAGCCGGCAACCCACTGCTGCTCGACAACATCGTAAAGCCGCAGCTGCACGCTGCCGCGTTTCCCCGATGCGGTTGCGCTGACTGCGAGGTAGTAACCACTGCGAGGTTCCCGGCCACACGGCGGCGGGCCGTCCAGCTGCAAAACGTTGGCGCCGGTGCTGTCCAGCAGCGCCGAATGCACCGCCTCGCGAACCGCGACAGCCAGTCCGCTCGTTCTTACCGCAACCTTCTCGCCGTCGAGTACCGCGACATGGACTTTCTCGTTGCGAAAGCGAGGGTGCTCCGACAGCGTCCGGCGCAACGCCGGGACGGCGCTGTCACCCAGCCATTCATTGAGACTGCCGTCGGAAAACCGGGTCCAGTCGGAGGCCGTCGTCGTGGCACAACCGGCCAGCGCAACGCAACTCAGCAGCAACAGCCGCAGCCCGTTCATCGGCCCGCCAGCGCGAGCCCGGCTTCGGCGGTGATTACCAGGCTGCCCTCAAAATTGGTCTGCACGAAGCGCTGCAGCTGCCGGGTCGTGGCGGCCGGGAGAGTCACGCCCCAGGTTACCGCGCCGGGTTCAATGCCACGCTGCAGATGAAATGCGCGCGTTACCTCGCCTGGCACCGTCTCATGCACCATCTGGTGGTACTGGGCCGGTGCCGGTCCCGAGGCGAAATCAATTCGCCCACCGGCAACAGACATCTGCAGAAAGTCCCGTCCATCAATGGCGAACAGCGACACCAGCCGGCGCTCGACAAGGCTGCGCAGAACTGAATCGGATTCGAACCGCAGTGAGAGACCCTGCCGGGCGGGAATATCGGCTGTCACCGGTTCCGGTGCCGGCACGGGCAACGGTCGCTGCCGTGCCCTGGGCGTGCGCGCAACCGGGACGGGCTCCGGGTCCGGCCGGATAACGCGGCGGGGTTCCGGGAGTGGCGGCGCGGCCGCCGGCGCGCGGCGAGCGCTGACGGGCGGCGGTGGTGTTTCAATCGCCCGCTCCGTTGTTGTCACGAATCGGGGTGCCGGCGCCGGTGCATCAGTCTCCACGCGCCGGGTGACTTGCGGTGGTGATACGACCGGCTGAACCGGCGGTTCCGCAGTGGCCATCGGGAGTGCCTGTTCCGGCTGCAGCGGGATGCTCTGAACGATTGCGAATATCGCCACCAGGCAAAGTGCGAGGATCGCCATGAAACGCATTACATCGGTCTGGAGTTCGGAGTTTTCCAGGTCGGCGGTTGCGGCGTAGGACAGTTGCCAGGGCATGAGACTCACGCTTCGCCGTCTCCGGCCATGCCCTCGAGGTGACGGTTCATCGAGTCGAGACTCTCGCGGATTGCGCGGGCGTCCTCGCGGCCGTGTGTGGCGTAACTGCGCTTGAGCTGTGCACCCACCACTACGGTTTTGATGACCCGCATCAGGTAGCCGCCGACACCACCGACAATAGTCGTAGACAGGGCCACCAGTATGCCGCCGTCGACCATGCGCTGGAGGATGGCGAATGCGCCCTGCTCCAGCGTCGAACCCGGGTCGCCGAGCGCATGCAGCAGCGCGTTGCGCATGCCGATTGCCGTCCAGATCACGCCGATACCGAAAAACAGGCTCGTCCAGATATCGGCCATGTGGTCCATCTGCCCGATCCGGTCGGCGCTCTCGTGACGGGCAATCCGCCGCCTGAGTTCACCCAGCGTCTGGACAAACAGGATGACGATCACCACGAACAACGGCAGCGCCAGGCCCAGGTTGTGATCGAGCCAGCTGAACCAGGCCGGCGTTTCGAATCCCGCCAACCCGCGCAACTCGATCGCATCGGTACGTGCGGCGATATACAGCAGCATCAGGCCGCCCAGGGCAGCACTGGCGGCGCCACTCAGGACGCCGCCCAGGAAGCCGTTGTCGCGCTGCGCGGCCACCTCAGTTCGCGCTGCAGGCCGTACAGGTGGCCGCGAGAACCAGCTCGGTTTCCTTCAGCAGCTGGTCAGCCCGGTAATAGCTGTCGCGATCCTGCGATACGCGTAGCAAACCCTGCTCTTTGTCGCTGAGCTCCTCTTCCATGCGCGTGAGCAGCTCCGCCTGGCGCGGGCAGGTGTAGGAACAGTTGTTGTAATCGCCCGCGAGCGACATGAACTTCACGTTGAAGTAGCGGTTGTAATACGCCTGCGCCTGGCGCCGGCTCAGCAGCCCGGTATCGGTGGTCCACTCGAGGAACTCACTGAAGGTCTGCTTGTTGCGTGGCTTGGGGTCGCCTTCGGCGACGCTCATCAGCCGGTCGAAGTAGGCATCGAACAGCGCCTCACAGCCATTGGTCAGCTGTGCCTTGCTGGTCTCGATCGCGACCCGCAGGTTGTGGCCCTCAGGCAACGAGCACGCGGGTTCGGGGGTTGTCGCGCAGCCTGCGCCTGCCAGCACGAGCAGGACGATGGGCAACACGGTTAGCTTGATGGTCTTCATGAATAACTCCGCTTACATCTCGAGGGGGCTGCTGTAGGCCTGCTGCACGTCGTTGGGCGGCGGCCCGGAAATCGGGGCGTCACCCTCGAAGTCACCGAACAGGATCGATTTCACCCCCTGCACGACTTCCTGCATCTCCGGCGTGATGACACCGAAGGACTGGTTGAGCTGTTCGAGCAGCGTCGCGCGGCTGATTTCCTCCTGCGTGCGGGCGATCAGCATCGATGCTTCGTCCATGTCCAGGTAGATGTCTGCCGCCACGACTGTCAGGGACTGTTCCGCGGTGCTGCCGCCGCCGCTGGCGACCAGGCTGTAGTACTGCCGGAAACGTTCGCTGAGACGCAGCCCGGAGCGGCCGCGCATCGCCGGCCGGTTAGCCTGCGCCGCGGCCTGGGCGGTATTGCCCAGCAGGTTTTCCTGCAGGTCCCATGGCGTCATTTTCTTTCCAACCTCGGTGCGCAGTCGCTTTTCGAGGCTGTTGCGGGTGCTGGTAACGGCCCGCTCCATGTCCGGCAGCTTGTCGTTCATCACCGTGAGCATGTCGAGATACGTTGCGCCTAACTGCTTGGCAATTTGCTCGCAACCGGGATCGCCCTCGGCGCCGTCGCACTTGGCCTCGACAAAGAGCTGCTGCTGCTGGTCGAGCTTGCTGATGATGCTCTGCAGCCCCGATTCCATTTCCTCGGCGACTGCACCGGTGTGACGGATGTCTTCGAGGACGGTGGTGGGAAAAAGGCGGATGGTGGGGCCTGACGCGGAAGCCGTCGCAGCAGTTGCCGTTACCGGACCCAGCAGGACCAGGCCCAGAACCAGCAGACCGCGGGGTCGGCCGCGAAAGGACGTTTGTTTCGTCATGGAATGTCTCCTTCCGGCGGTGATGTGGCGGCGCTCGCGGGAGTCACCGACGTTGTAACGGAAGGTAGGCTGGCAACGCTGAACTGAACCTGAATGTCGTTCAGGAAGCCGCACGGCGCGATGCGCCTGGGTTAGAAGTTATGGAAATAAAAGCCAGTAACTTGTTGAATTGTTTTTAGAGTTTACTGGCCAATGTGCGAACCCGCTGGACGAAGTAATCGACGTCTTCGGGCCGGGTACGCCAGTTGACCATCGCCGGACGCAGCGCCACCCGGCCCTCGAACAAGGTGGTACCGGCCAGGGCGCGGCCGTCGTCGATTATGGCTTCGCCAAGCCGACGGTTGAGTGCGTCCAGCTCCGCCTCGCTGTGTCCACCCGGGTTGAAGCGGAAGCAAACGATATTCAGCGGCACTTCGGCAAGCCGCTCCAGTTCCGGCGCCTCATCGACAGCGGCAGCCAGCCGTTGAGCCAGGTCGAGATGACCTTCTACCATTTCCCGCACGCCGCGCCGGCCGTAGGCGCGCAGCGTGGCCCACACCGCCAGCGCCCGCGCACGCCTCGAACTCTCGGGCCCGATCGAGCCGATCGTCGGCCGCGGATCTCCCGGCTTGGGCAGGTAGTCGGCGCGATAGGTGAAGGCACGCGCCAGCAGGTCGGTATCGCGCACGAAGGCAAAACCGCAGTCGTAAGGGACGTTCAGCCACTTGTGCCCGTCCACCGTCACCGAATCGGCACGCTCGACGCCGTCACAAAAGTGTGCGGTGCGCGGCGACACGGCGGCAAACAGACCAAAAGCACCGTCGACATGCAGCCAGGCGTTGTAACGCCCGGCCAGGTCCGCCATCTTCGCGACCGGATCGAAATCGCCCATGTTGACCTCGCCGGCGTTGGCAACCAGCACCGCAGGCTGGCCATCGAGTGCCGCCAGCGCGTCCTCCAGCGCGTCAACGTCGAGACGGCCGGCGGCGTCGCGACTGAATGTCTGCACCGCGCTACGGCCGATGCCCAGCATGGACATGCACTTCAGGGTGCTGGCGTGGACATAGCCGCTGGTGAGCACCGGCACGCGGCCCAACCCATGCAGGCCCGCCTCGGACACATCGACACCGTGCTCCTCTCCCCACCATTGGCGGGCGGCGGCGAGTCCGACGTAGTTGGCCATGGTGGCGCCGGTGGTCATCAGGCCCGAAAGCCGGTCCGGCAAACCGAACAGGTCAGCCAGCCAGCGCATGCACAACAGCTCGAGCTGGACCCCAATCGGAGACGACACCCAGGTATAGGCAATCTGGTCCATCGCGCTGGCGAGCCAGTCCGCACCCAGCGCGGCCGGCGTCGTACCGCCGGTAACAAAATGGAAGTAACGCGGCCCCGAAGTGGTGGCAGCACCCTCCGGTGCGTATCGAATCAGCTCCTCGAGCGCGGCGACCGCACCATCGCCCGATTCCGGCAGGGACCCCTGCAGGCTTGCGGTAGCTGCGTCGGCATGCTCGCTGATAACCGGCCGCTCATCCACAGACTCGATGTAGGCCGCCGCTGCCCGGGCGACCTGGCGGATGACCTGTTCGATCTCGTTGCGGTCAGGATTTCTATGTTTCATAGGTGTTTCGGCCCGTTTCTTCAGTCTCAGTATAACTAGCGGTGCCGCTTGCCGCGATGGGGCGATGTCCGTTGCCAATGCTGACAGCGGCACGGTTGCTGACGCCGCAGGGTTTCCGGTACGGTGTGCGC
>JAHEKH010000159.1 GCA_024638445.1 Gammaproteobacteria bacterium
GCTGCCGGCACTTCCCTTTGGTGCCGAGGATCTGACGTCACCAAAGGAAAGCACCGGCAGCTCTCTCGCTGGGGTTGTCGCAAGCCCGGGGAGATTCCTCGCAGGAACTGCTTTCAGCCGCGATCGCTGGGGCGTCGTGGGGGGGATTGGGTTTTGAAGGCGTTCCTGCGAGGAATATGCTTGCGCGCTGGCAGGGCCATGGGATCGGTCCCTGGCCGGACTGGGGGCTATGTTATGTAAAGCGGGGAGCGGGGTCGTTGACCTATAGTTGGAGCCAGGGCAATGAAAGGCAAGGGGAGGCGACGTGTCGGTCCGGGAACAGCGTTATGAACCGGAACCCTGCATCAAAATGGCAGGACGGGGTTGGCTCGCCGTTATCCTGTTTTTTGCCGCCGGTGCCGGTGCACACGTTCCCCATGACAACGTCACCGCGCTCGCGGTCAGTCCGGCCTACGGCACGGACCAGACCGTTTTCTGCGGCATCGAGCACAGCTTTACGTACCTGCTGAAAACCACGGACGGTGGTATCACCTGGAAGCCTTCCCAGGTCGGGTTGCCGTATGGCGTCTTGAGCAGCATCGCCGTGTCTCCGGACTTTTCGCAGGACGGGGTGGTCTTCGCGGCGCTGAGCGTTGCCGGCGGAGGCGGGGTTTTCAAATCGGCCGATGGCGGTGCGACATGGTCGGCAGCCGGCGACGGGCTGCAGGGATCGCAGGTCCTCTCCCTGGCGGTGTCCCCCGGTTTTTCCGCTGACCAGACGGTGTTCGCGGGCGCTGACGGCGCCGGTGTTTTTATTTCGACCGACGGTGGCGACAGCTGGACGTCCCTGCACCCGGCGGCGACAACCCTCGAGATCGGCAGCCTTGGGATTTCTTCTTCGTACGCGGTGGATCGTACGCTCTTTGCCGCAGCGAACAGCGGGCTGCTCAAGTCGACGAATGCGGGGCAGAGCTGGTTCAACCCGTTCCCGGCCTATAACGACAAGGTCAATGCGCTCGCGCTCTCGCCTGACTATGCACAGGACCAGACTCTGTTCCTGGGAAGCTTTGGCGGTGGCATTCTGCGCTCCGACAATGGCGGCGCCAGCTTCAGTTTCGTCAATGAGGGCCTCACGGAGACTTTCGTGTCGGATCTCGGCGTCTCGCCGGACTTCGCAGTCGACCGCACGGTGATGGCCTCGACCCGCAACGGTGTGTTTCGCAGCACTGACGCCGGTAATACCTGGACACCGCAGAATGCGGGTCTGGACGAACAGTCGATGCAGACCGGCGTCCATTACGGCGGCTTCGGCTTCTCGCCGGATTTTGGCCAGGACGGAACCGTTTTCCTGGCGGCCTTCGAGGGGCTGCACCGGTCAGAGGACGGCGCCGGCCGCTGGCGGCACCTGGATGTCTACAGCCAGCGGCTGCTGCGGGGTCTGGACATCAGCCCTGAGTATGCCAGCGACGCCACCGTCTATGCCGGTTCCTACGGTGGCGGCGTCTACCGTTCACAAAACGGCGGTGCTGCCTGGGAAACTATCAACACCGGGCTGGCCCACCAATTCATGCACCCGCTGCACGTGAGCCCGGATTTTGGCCGCGATCAGACGCTATTTGTCGGCATGCAGTCATTCCTCGCCAAATCGGAAAACCGGGGTGCGTTCTGGAACAACCGGGAGGTGAGTGCCAGCGGGTTCGAGTTTACCCGCCGGCTCGCGGTGTCCCCGGATTACGGTACCGACCGCACGTTGTTCGTGGCCGATGACCCGTTCGGCGCGCAGCCGCTCTACAAGTCGACCGATGGCGCGGCCAGCTTCAGCCCGGTGAGCGCCACGTTTCCCGGTGGTATCTGGGGGCTGGCCTTATCGTCCGGCTTCGCTGCGGACCAGGTGGTGCTGGTGGGACACACGGCCGGCATCGATCGCAGCGAAGACGGCGGCGACACCTGGAACCGGGTCCTGACCGGCCCGTGGGTGTTGAATTTCGCGTTCTCGCCGGCCTTTGATACCGACAGGACGCTGTTCGCCGGCACCCGGCACAGCGGGATATACCGGTCCACCGACGGCGGCGATAGTTGGGCGGTTGCCAACGCCGGCCTCGAGTCCATCATCTCGATCGAGTCACTCGCGATTTCCCCGGATTTCGTCAGCGACAGGACCGTATTTGCGGGCACACGGGCCCGCGGTGTTTACCGGTCGACCGACGCGGGCGACAGCTGGATCGCGGTTGGCATGGCCGGCGACCACGTGCCGGCGCTGGTGGTGTCGCCCGATTTCGCAGCCGATCAAACGGTGTTTTCCAGCGGCTGGCGTGGCACATACCGCTCCACCGATGGCGGTGCCACCTGGAGCCTCGTGCTGAACATCCAGAATTACGACGACTCCAGTGAGTTCGTTTTTTACGGTGGCGGCTGGCCGGAAATCGGCTGCCAGCTTTGCCGGGGAAACTCACTGCGGGTTGCGGCGGCGCCCCAGGCTAGCACCGGCCTGCGTTTCGTTGGCAGCTCCATCACGTGGATTGGCGCGAGGGGCCCGTTTGCCGGAATCGCGAATGTTTATGTCGACGGGACGTTACAGGGCCAGGTCGATCTCTATGCGCCACAATTGTCCTGGCAACAACCGCTGTTTTACCGTGGCGGGCTCGGTCCGGGTGAGCACGTCATCCAGGTCGAGGTCAGCGGCGCGATGAATCCGGCGTCGTCCGGGTCAGTCGTGATTTTCGACGCTTTCCAGGTGGGTGACTGAGCCGGCCCTCAATAGCCAATCTCGAGCGCGTCGAAAAGGATAATGCTCGCCGAGGAAGACGGGTTCTGGCTTCCGGTAACGACGATCATCACGGTGTGTTCGCCCGGACCGAGGCCGGTCTTCGTGAAAACTGTCTCCTGCCACAAGACCTGGGGGTCGTAGAGATCCACCTGCGCCTCGAAGATGCCGTCGACGAAGACAGCCGCAATTCCGCCGATCGGTGCCTTTGTCGAAATCCACGATACCGAGTTGCCGACAAACGTCAGCTGGGTTCTGGCCAGGGGTGTAATGGCGACCCGCATGGACGTGCCGGTACACAGCTGGCAGGCAAATTCGGGCCAGTTACCGCTGTAGCTGACAAACTCGTTGCGATCATCATACCGCTGGAGATCGACAACACGCTGCCAGCTGGCCCCGGCGTCCGTGGACCGGTAGGTGCCTGCCCACGCGCCGGCAAACATGGTCTGGTCATTGGCATAGTCCGGGGAAAACTCCAGCGTGTTCACGTGATCCCCCGCCAGACCGGTAGCGGCCCAGGTCGCGCCGGCGTCGGTCGACTTATAGACGCCGTTTGCCCAGGTGCCGGCGAACAGCGTTTGATCGTTCGCGAAGTCGGGTGAGACTGCCAGCGACTCCACGGCCACATTGGCCGTCATGCCCGTTCCGATCGAAACCCAGCTGGCGCCACCGTCAGTCGTCCTGAAAATACCGTCATACCGGGTTCCCGCGAAGGCGGTACCATCGGTCCGGAACCCGGGCGAAACCGCGATACTCAGCACCCAGCCGTCTTCCAGCACCTGGGTCCACTGGGTGCCGCCATCCTGGCTGCGGAAAATGCCGAGCGGAAAGACCGGGCCGACAAACACCGTCTGGTCGCTGGCGTAGTCGGGCGACAGGGCCAGACCAAAGGGACCCCGGAAGGGTGCTTCGAGCGGGGCGAAAGTCGTGCCAGCATCAGTCGATTTGTATAGCGCCCGGCTGCCGTTGAAATCGTCGGCAATAAACAGCGTGCCGTCCGAAACATAGTCCGGTGAGACTGCAATCCGCCGCGTCACGATGAAACCTGACGGTGCGATCGCAACCGGGGCCCAGATATCGCCACCGTTGCCGGATCGCGAAACGAAGGTTTCGTGTCCGGTAAACAGCGACCCGTCGGACGAGAAGTTCGGACTGATTTCCAACGGGCTCGGGTACATGTCCGCCAGCCCGGCGCTGACGGAGCGCCACGCATCGCCGCCATCGTCGGAGCGATAGACGCCACCGCCGTTGGTGGAGACGAAGACCGTCCGGTCGACGGCAAAGTCCGGGCTGACCTCGACCTCGCCGGGCATCTTCTGGCTGAACGTATCGAGATGCCGCCAGCTGTCGGCCCCGTTTTCCGAGCGATGGACGCCCTCGAAGGAGGCCAGGAAAACGGTCTGGTCCTGGGCGTATGCCGGCGAAAAGCTGAAGCCCAGGTAATGAATACCCGTCTGGACCTCCTGCTCATCCAGTCCGGTCGTCGCCGGTGCCCAGTTATCGCCACGATCGGTGCTGCGAAAAAGCGCGGTGTTGGTTGCCACCAGCAGCGTCTGATCGGCCGCATAGTCGGGAGAGACGGCGAGGGCGGTCACGAATAGCTCCTGCAGCCCGTTGTTCACGAGCGCAAAGCTGTTGCCGCCATTCTCCGAGCGAAAAACGCCGCCTCCCGAAGCGCCCATGAAAACCGTCTGGTCCTGGTCGAACGCGGGCGAGATTCCAACGGCATCGACGGTGCCGGTGTAGCCAGGGAAAGGATTGAACCAGGTGGCACCGCCGTCAGTGGTCTTTACCAGGCCCGATCGCGTCGC
>JAHEKH010000160.1 GCA_024638445.1 Gammaproteobacteria bacterium
AGCGGTTCTGCGATCGAAAAATCCGCAGCTGCCGGCGGTAGGCATTTCGCACAACGAGTGCATCGATGATTGCCGAGAGACGCTCCGAAATTCGCTCTGTCAGCGTGCGTTCGCGGTAAACATCCAGCGTGATTTCGCGGGCTGTTGCAAAATCGTCCTCGAAGAGTCCACCCAGCGCTGCGACCAGTGTCTGGTCGGCTGTCTCGATATTCGCATCCCGGTTCCAACGCATGTTCCAGTGATCGAGGTTGCACGAACCCGCACATAACCAGTCGTCGGCCAGCACCGCCTTCATGTGCAGGCAACGGTCCTGGTACTCGAAAATCCGGGCACCGGCGCGTAACAGGCGCCCGTAATAACGCCAACCGGCGCTGCGTACCAGTGGCCGGTCGGTTTCCGGTCCGGACAACAGCAGCCGCACATCGACGCCACGCGCGGCCGCGCCCAGCAACTCGCGCAACAGCCGGCGCGCAGGCGCGAAATACGGCGTGCACAGCCACAGCCGTTTTTTTGCCGCCCGCGCCTGCCGGGCAACGCGGTGGCGGATTTCCCGGCGTCTCAGGGGATGATTGCGCAGGAGCCTTGCCCGGGTTCCGTCCTGTAATTCTTCGGCCGCCGTTATCCCAGACGAGGTTCCTGAATAGCGCACCCAGTCCCGCTCGAACTCGGCCACCATGTCACGGACTGGTCCCCCTTCAATCCTGATCACGATGTCGTGCCACGGCCGGTCGGTTTCAGCCGGGTCGAACTCGTCAGCCAGGCAAAAACCGCCGATAAATCCGGTGTGGCCGTCGATCACCAGGAACTTGCGATGGTCGCGCAACAGGTTGGTGCGCGGCGGCCACAGCTGTGGCGGATTGAACCAGCCCAGGATAACTCCGCGATCGGTCAGCGCCTCCAGTTCATCGCGAGCCGGATAGCCACCGAATGCGTCGGCCAGCACCCGCACCTCGATTCCGCGCCCGGCCGCCGAGGCCAGCGCGTTGCCGAATCGATCGAGGCACTGACCCGGGTGAACCATGTAGATGACCAGGACGACTGATTCCCGCGCGTCGTCGATGGCCTTCAGCATTTCGGGAAAGAAGCTGCCGCCGTCGATCATCAGCGCTGACGGGTTCATTTTCCGCCACGGGTAGCGGTACTTCACCGGCGATATCTCAGGGGGACTCAGCCCGGTGAACAATCACGCCATCCTTGATAACCAGCCGGATTCCGGTGGTGGCCGTGATCTCCTCGAGTGGGTTGCTCTCGAGCACGACCAGGTCGGCCGCCTTGCCAACCTCGAGGGTTCCGCGATCCGCCAACCCGGCCGCGCTGGCTGCATTCCGGGTGGCGGACTGAATCGCGGCCATCGATGACAGTCCGGCTTCGGTGACCAGTATCTCCAGTTCGGCATGCAGATCGGGCATCGACCATTCATCGACCATGAACCGGTCGGTGCCGGCCGCCAGGGGCACGCCGAGTTCGTGGGCAATGCGGGTGACTTCGACGCCCCAGGCAAAGGCCTTCTTGGACCAGGCACCGGCCTCCTCGCCCTCGGCCCGGGAAATAGCGTCGCGATAAATCAGCAGCGTGGTGTCGAGAAAGGTGCCCGTCCTTGCCATGCGACGAAGCAGCTTGCGAATGCGGCGATGACCCGGCTCGACGGTGTCGTAGGGGCCTTCGCGTCTTGCACCGTAATCCGTAGGCACCGAATCAACCCCCGCGAAAACCAGGTATGGGGCATGCGACAGGACATCCGCGCCAGCATCGAGAAGGTCCGCCGGTCCGGCAGGAAAAACCGTCGCGTGAGCCCAGACCTTCAGCCCCTGGCGATGAGTTTCCGCCGCTATGGCGTGTACCTGCTTCGCGTCCAGGTTGCCGTAGATCTTGATGGCTGAGGCGCCGGTACCGGTCGCCCGTGCTACGGCAAGGACCAGGTCCGTATCGGAATCGATGGCCTGGGCCCAGGGTGCGTCGCCGGGGTTGTGGCCGGCGCTCGCCAGGCCAATCCTTGGATCGGCAAACATGCTTCGACCGCCGACCAGGGCCGCGTAGGACACCGTCAGACCGGGAAACTCGCCGCGCGTCAGCGCACGCTGCGTATCGCCGAGGACCCTGGCGTCGCCCGCCATATCCCGAACCGACGTGATGCCACCTCGCAACGCTGCGGCCATGCGACCGGCAATAGCCTCCCGATCGCCGGGAAAGCCCGAAAGGTGGACATGACTGTCGATCAGGCCGGGTATTACTGCCGCGCCGTCCAGGTCAATCACGGTTACCGCTTCGAACGCTGCCGCGATGGCTGCTTCATGGCCGATCGTGACGATCATGCCGTCACGCGCAACCAGCCGCTCGACCCTACGCGGCTCCTGGCCGGTGCCGTCGATCAGGTTCAGGTTCTCGAGTACCAGCCAGTCCGCTGAAACAGAAATTCCCGGTAACCCTGCAAGGACCGCGCCCAGGAGCTGCAGCCAGCAAGGTCTCACGGAGCGGCGCCGCTGGGTCCCGGAGCGAGGAAGAACAGATCCGAGAGAATACTCAGATCGATAAAATTGACAAATCCATCGCCGTCGAGATCGGTGTCGGCGTCAGTGGTGTAAAAACGATCCTGGAACAGCACCAGGTCGGCAAAATTCGTGTGCCCGTCATTGTCGATGTCGCCGTCACAGGCGTTGCCGTAACCGTCGCCGTTGGTATCGCGTTGATCGGAATTGACCGCCACGATGCAGTTGTCGGCATAGTCCGGCACGGCATCGCCATCGGAATCGAGGTTTCGGTCGTACAGGAAACTGTACGCCGTTGAAAATTCGCGGGCCCAGAACCACTCGGCATGCGCACCGTCGGGCGGCAGAACCGACTGGACGTCACCGCCCACGTCGTAGCCGGCCTCAGCCATCGTGTTGACCATATCGAGCTGCGCATCGGCAAAAACACCGGGGGACAGGCTGCCGACGGTTTCGTTCTCACCACTGATCATGGAGTATCGCACCGGTTCGGGGGCGGGCCCTCCGCCGGCGACGAAATCGTAAACCTCGGGATTGGCGAAAAATGCTGACGAGAATGCCAGCACGCGACCAAACGACCCGGGCTCGCGGGTTCCCGCATAAAAGGCGAGCAGGCCTGCCGAACTGGAGCCGCCGACGGCCGTATTACGGGCATTCGCCAGTGTCCGGTAATTGGCGTCAATATAGGGTTTGAGGGTGTCCACCAGGAAATCGACATACAGGTCGCCCTGCCCCCCGCCGTACTCGCCGGGCCACGGGTGGTACTCGTTGGCCCGGTCACCCTCGCCGTTGGCAATCGCGACGACGATGGCGCCCCAGTCACCGGTTGCGTGCAGCTCGTCCAGTGTTTCATCGACCTCCCACTCGCCCAGGAAGCTGGTTGCTACGTCAAATACGTTTTGCCCGTCCTGCATGTAGATGACCGGATAACGCTTGTCGGTGTCGCTGTAATCAGGCGGCAAATAGATCCAGATACGCCGTGTGCGGTTGAGCTGGGGTAACTCGAAATCGAAATCCAGTATCGATACGCCATCTGTTGCCGTGGAATTCGGCAGCGGCCAGGTATCTATATTTCGCCACGTCGCCACCGATCCGGTGTAGGTGGCGGCTCCGGTTGCGGGCACACTGGTCGAGCGATTGGGCACGTCGAAGCCCTGCGCGCTCTGCTCCACGCTTTCCCAGGTGCCGAGCGTAAACTTGAACTCGATATAGCCCCGAACACTGTCCGGCAAGGTGATGACATGGACGTTGTCCACTCCCGGTGTCAGGGCATACGCTGAATTACCCGGGTCCCAGCCGTTGAAGGTGCCTGCGATATACACGGTCGCATCGTTGGGGGTGCTGGCCGGCGCGGTCAGCTCGACCGTGAGCTGGCCGTGTGCGGCACCGGCCAGGCTGGTCATCAGCACCGCAAGGCCGGTTTTGAGGTATCTGAGCATTGCGAGAGCCTAGCGCAATGACACGATTCGGGCACCTGGCGGATCTTGCACGTCAGCCGTGAGCAGACTTGTATTTCTTTTTATCGATTAAAAACAATTACTTTTAAGTTATTCCAAGAATCACTCTTAAAATCGGCCGCGCCCGAGCCGGCCTTTAAAACTGGATTGGGTCAAATGTCTCATGGCGTCCGTCCGGGGCCTTTGCTAGTTTTTGGGGTAATAAAAACCACCCGCGGGCACACGAGGTGCCAGGAAATGCGGAAGCTGCATAAAAAGAAGAACAGTCAATGCCGGCAATCGGCCGATAACGACGTGTCCGTCCGACCCAAAAATTCGTGTAACAAACCCCGGTCAACGGAGTAAAGCAATGAACGATAAGAACACCACCCGCAAGGGACTGACCGCAAAAGAGAAGATGGCCATGACGGCCGGCGCGGTTACGGCGCTTGGCGGCGCGGCGGCAGAAGCCGACATTGTCTATGTGGACAGCAGCCCGATTTTCCAGTCGTCCTACAATGGCGATGGCAGCGCCACCAACTGGGATGTAGACGGCGACGGCGGAGCAGATTTCCAGCTCTGGGTACGTTCCTCGACCTTTTTCTCGAGCTCCTTTACCG
>JAHEKH010000161.1 GCA_024638445.1 Gammaproteobacteria bacterium
CTCCGGCTCGGCCGGGCGGGAGACGGCTCATGAACATTATGTTTGTTCTGATCCCGGTCGGGCTGGTGCTGCTCGCGGTCGCTATCGGGGCGTTTTTCTGGGCCGTTCGCAGCGGCCAGTACGACGACCTCGACAGCCCGGCGACGCGCGTGCTGACCGACGACGACCGGCGTCCCGACCCCGACGCCTGAAACCAAAAGTCTGTATGTACCTGATTGTTGTTTTTGCCGACGACATTCGTCGCATTATGTCTAACCAGCGAACCGCTTCTTGTTGATTCCTGGAAACTGCAGGTCTATTGTTAGAGAACGTTACTTCAAGCCCGTCAGAGGTTTTTGTAACGGAACAAGCTTGTTTAATAAGAAGAGCAATCCTGAAAGGGGGGATTTCTCAAATGATTAGAAAAACACTTGCAGCTATTGCGCTGCTCTCACTCAGTTCAACCGCATTTTCGGCACATATCGTTTCCGGCTCGCTGGATGCATCTGATCCGACCTGGGATGGTTGTGGCAGTTCCTTGGCAACGGGGTGCTACTACGACGTAGTCGAGTTCAACGTGTCGGCCAGCGGTCTGTACACGTTCGATGCATTCTATGCAGGCGATACGTCAATTGACGAGAACCTGGACGGCATCATCGAAATCTACGAAGGCGGATTCGATCCGCTGGCGCCGGGCGTTGGCGGTATTGCGTTCGATGACGATGGCCCCGGTGGTTCGAACACCAGCCAGATCCTCGACGTCTCGCTGAGCGCGGGCACGACCTACTTCATGGTCATCAGCTCGTTCACCAACGTCGCTAACTCGTTCGGTCAGCCGACCGGTCCGTGGGAAGTCACGGGTGTTGGCGCCGGCGATGTAACGTTCAAGACGACTGTAATTCCGGTTCCGGCCGCCGTGTGGCTGTTCGTTTCCGGGCTGGCAGGTCTCGGCGCCCTGCGTCGCCGCCGCAGCAGCTGATACGGACTTTTCGTTCGCTGGGAAACCCCGCCTTTCGGCGGGGTTTCTTTTTGGGTCCCTGCGACAGCCCCCCTGCCCCGTTGCCGGACGTTGTCGTAACATTGCCCGCATGATGTCCCTGAAGACCCTGTCGGCGACCGGCCTGGCGCTGCTCGCCCTGGCCGGCTGCGAGCGGGTCGAACTGCCCCCACAGCCTGCCGTCAATCTCGACGGCTATCCCACCGCCATTCATCGCCAGCTCGCCCAGGCGTTGGGCCGCGTGGACAGCCGGCCCCGCAAGGCTGCCGCCAACGGCCGGGCTGGAATGCTGCTGCACACCTACGACCAGCTGCTGGGTGCCGATGTCTATTACCAGCGCGCGGCCCTGCTCGACCCGGACGAGTTTCGCTGGCCCTACCTGCGCTCGTGGGTCCTTGCCGGTCTCGGGCGGACCGATGAAGCGATGCAGCTGCTGCAAACCGCCCTGGAGATCGAACCCGGCTACAGCCGAGCCAGGGTTCGTCTTGCCGAACTCCAGCTCAGCAGCGGCCAGCTCGAACAATGTGCGGCAACGCTGCGCACGTTGATCGCGGAACAATCAGACCGGCCGGAGGCCTATTTCCTGCGTGCCCAGCTCCGGCTGCGCATGAACGACGCGAATGCGGCCATCGAGGATCTCGGCCGCACGCTGGCGCTTACCGGTCACTTCGGCGGACTGCACCACGCCTATGCGCAGGCTTACCGGTTGGCCGGCGACGAGGCGGCAACCCGACACCACACGCGGCTGGCCGAACAGTTCGCTGACGCGCGGGCGGATATTCCCGACCCGGTAATGTCGGAAGTGCTGCTGGCCAACATCAGCACCACCGCCCGCATCGAACGTGCGCAGGCCTACGCGTCCCGCGGCGATGTCGCGCGCGCGGAAACGCTCCTGGTCGAGGCGCTGGAAGACGATCCGGACAGCCTGCCGCTGCATGTCACCCTGGCCGGCCTCTATGGCGGTCGCGGCGATTTCGCCAACGCC
Source organism: Gammaproteobacteria bacterium (assembly GCA_024638445.1). GTDB lineage: Bacteria > Pseudomonadota > Gammaproteobacteria > Steroidobacterales > JABDKV01 > JABDJB01. Next base: position 1,962 of record JAHEKH010000161.1, read on the forward strand.
GACCGGCACCTGGCACACGCCGCGACGATCGATCCCGATCACCCGAGACTGCACTACAGCACCGGCGTGGCGCGGCTCGGCGAACAACGTTTTGCCGAGGCGGCCGAGGCGTTCGAACGCTCGCTCGAACTGGATGCGAACAACGCGGATGCGTGGGCGCAGCTTGGACTGGTGCGACAGATCCAGGGCAATCAGGGCCAGGCGCTCGAACACTTTCGCACCGCGCTCGAGCACGATCCCTGGCACCGCCAGTCACACTGGCTGCTGGGCCGCGCGCTGAACCAGGCGGGCGATCACGAGACCGCCGTCGCGCACCTCGCGCTGTTGCGGCCGATACGCGATCCGACCGCCCCGGCCATCCTGCTCGACCTGGGCCGTGCCTACCACGGCAGCGGCGACCGGGACACCGCCATCGCAGTGCTCGGTGAAGCGCTCGCCGCGGCCGGTGAGTTTGGAGATTCCCAGTCGCGTGCCGGCGCCAACGCGCTGTTGCGCAGGCTGGAACGAGAGTCATCGCCATGAACCGGTTCGTCTGCCTGGTGGCGGCCGGGTTGCTGGCGGCCTGCAGCAAGACGCCGCCAACGCCACCGACAGCGCTTGAAACCGGGGAGCCGGGCATTCCTGCGCCATTTCGCGATGTCGCCGCCGCAACGGGGCTCGTGTTCGAACACTTTATCGGTGCCAGCGGCGAGCACTACATGAGCGAGATCATGGGCAGCGGCGTGGCCCTGTTCGATTACGACCTGGACGGCGACCTCGATGTGTACCTGCTGCAGGGAAAAATGCTCGGGGATCGCGAACCCGGCGAATCGCTGTTTCCACCGCCCGGAACCCACTGGCCGGGCAATCGCCTGTACCGCAATGAACTGGAGCCCGGCGGGTCGCTCCGCTTCACGGATGTCACCAATGAGTCGGGCCTGAGGTTCCCAGACTATGGCATGGGGGCGGCGGTAGGCGACTTCGACAATGACGGCGATCCCGATCTATACCTGACCAATCTCGGGCCCAACCGGCTGCTCCGCAACGACGGCAACGGCCAGTTCAGCGACATCACGCCCGGCTCCGGAACGGCCGACGTGGCGTGGGGCACAGCCGCCGGCTTCAATGACTACGATCGCGACGGCGATGCCGACCTTTTCCTGGTCAACTACGTCGATTTCGGGGTAGACCGCAATATCGTCTGCACCAGTCCGGGTGGGCGACGCGACTATTGCGGCCCCCAGGAATACCCGCCGCTGCCCGACCGGTTGTTTCGCAACGACGGCAACGGGCGTTTCACCGATGTCAGCGGCGCGGCCGGCCTCGCCGACAGCGCGGGACCCGGCCTGGGGCTGGTCTGGGCGGACTTCAACGGTGACGGCATCAGCGACGCCTATGTGGCCAACGACGGCGCGGCGAACTTCCTCTGGATCGGTGGTTCCGATGGGACCTTCACCGAGCGCGGCATGATCTCCGGCACGGCCTTCAACATGATGGGCAGCCCCGAGGCCAGCATGGGCGTCACCGCCGGCGACTTCGACGGTGACGGCGACGAAGACTTGTTCATGACGCACCTGTTTCTCGAGTCGAACACGCTCTATCTCAACGATGGAAAGGCCAGTTTTTTCGATGCCACCGACCAGTTCCGGCTCGGTCACGGCAGCATGGCGATGACCGGCTTCGGGTCGCGCTGGTTCGACTACGACAACGACGGCTTTCTCGATCTTTTCGTCGCCAACGGCAACGTAAAGCTCGAAGAGTCGCGCGTGGGACAGTCCGACTATCCCTTTGAACAGCCCAACCAGCTTTTTCACAACGACGGTGGCCAACGATTTACGGAAATTGGCGCCGACGGCGACGTGCTTTCACTGCTTGGTGTCAGCCGCGGCGCTGCCTTTGGTGACATCGATAACGACGGCGATCTCGATATCGTGGTCACCAACAACAACGGACCGGCGCGTCTGCTGCTGAACGAATCGAACGCCGCCAACAACTGGCTGCAGATCACCCTGAACGGCAGCCGCTCTAACCGCGACGGCACCGGCGCACGGATTGCGCTGCTGCGCGAGGACATGCCGCCGCTGTGGCGCCGGTCGCACACCGACGGCAGCTATCTCAGCGCCAGCGACCGGCGGGTGCACTTCGGGCTGGGTGACTGGTCGTCACCGGTAGCGCTCGAGGTGCACTGGCCGACCGGCACCCGCGAGATCTTTTCCGGCATCGCGCCCAACCAGTTCATCGTGCTGCAGGAAGGCGAAGGCCAGGCGTCCGAGTAGCGGAGCCCATAAAAAAGAGGCGGCCCGAGGCCGCCTCTCCCATCACGCCGGAATCCGCAGCCTAGCGGAAGTTATTAGAGTAGCGCACCCCGAACTCGCTGGCGTCATTGCTCAGCATGATCAGGATGTAGTCACCGGTGTTCAGCCGCGCGTTGTCGTAGCGCTCGTCGGTGACGTTGCGCCCGTAAACCCCGACGGTCCAGTCCTGGTCCGGCGACTCGTAGCTGATATCGAAGTTCAGCAGGTCCCGGCTGTCGATCGCGGTAAAGCGGCCAGGATCGGCCGTCGGCTCGCCAAACATGTCGTCGCGGAACGACC